>JBCBLF010000061.1:0-22079 GCA_038520475.1 Cyanobacteria bacterium J06627_8 | reverse complement strand
TCAGATTCAAGCGAGTCTGACGTTGTATAGCTGTTCATCACCTGCTTTAGATATGACTAGGGGTAAGCGCACACATACTGCCGACATCGAAGTTCGACTCCTCCGTGAGGGGATTGTTGAGTCCGTCCACTCTGTTCAGGCAGCCCTATGTGACGATCGAGGGCGACTTCTTGCATCTGCAGGCAATCCAGAAACGTCAACATTTATTCGTTCAGCTCTTAAACCCTTTCAGGCACTGGCGGTCACCTCAAGTGGAACGATGGAGCGATATAGCTTATCGGATAAAGATTTAGCTATTATTTGCGCGTCTCATCAGGGCTCAATTGAACAAGCCCGACAGGCCTTCAACATTCTATGGCGCAGTGAGGTCGAACCCAGCGCCCTGAAGTGTCCCTGTCCTGATGAAAAGCAAAGCTCGCTTCAGCATAACTGTTCAGGCAAACACGTTGGTATGTTAGCTGTCTGCCAACAGCGCAATTGGTCTCTCAACGAGTATTTAGAACGTGATCATCCTGTTCAGAAGATGATTCTCGACCGCATGGCCGATCTACTGCGGATGCCATCGGCAGAATTTATTGGGGTTCATGATGATTGTGGGGCACCGACGTACTTGTTGCAGTTGTGTCAAATTGCATTTCTCTATGCTCAGCTTGCTTCTGGCAATAATCTAGACATGGAGCGAATTGTTCGGGCCATGACGAATCACCCGTCCCTCATCTCAGGGAAAGGGGGCTTCGACACTGAGTTGATGTGTCTGGCTGAGGGTGAGATCTTGAGTAAGGCAGGATCAGAGGGGATTCAATGTGTGGCTCGGGTTGGTCAAGGGCTTGGACTGGCGATTATAGTGCTGGACGGCTCGAAGCGGGCCAAATATGCTGTTGCGATTCATCTGCTGAAACAATTAGGTTGGATTACGCCTACTCTGTCAGAAAAGCTTGAAGAGCAGTTCATGTTAATTGGCGACTATAAGCGATTGGATATTGTGGGCGAACTGACCATGATTTAGGTCTCGGTGTGGCTCTTAATACAGTGACAATGGTCCGGGTTCCATACGACTAAGCCAATCAGGAAAAGCGATCGCCGCTTATTCGACGCTTCTTAACAATGCTCTAAGATATGCATGCCAGTTTCAGTTGTTGAAACCGAATTGTTTACGCTATACTGACAAAGCGCGACGCGGGGTAGAGCAGTCTGGTAGCTCGTCGGGCTCATAACCCGAAGGTCAGTGGTTCAAATCCGCTCCCCGCCACCACATAACAAGAAAGCTTCTGGATTCGATTCAGGAGCTTTTTTGTTGTTCCTTTTTATTTCTTCCTAGGGAAGATGACTTAGCTATTGACGGTATTGTTTAGGTCGCGCGGAGCGTGCCGAACAACACCGTCAATAGCTAAGATGGCTACGGCGATATGAGATTATTGAGATTATTCAAGTTCTTCAAGTTCTTGTTGAAGTCGCGATAGCAGAGATTCGCGATCCAGTTGGCCAACAATATCTTGAATCACACGGCGGCTCCCTTTGGGTCCCCATGAACAACCGTTTTCGAGATAAGCTTGGGCGGCTTTTCCGACACGATAGGTTCCATAGCCTGCGAGTGTCGCTTGGGCGATCGCCGCAGTGGAATAGGCTGCTAGCCCCGTCACGCTCTCGAAAACTGAAGCAAACGCTGCTGCACTTTTGCCAACTCCAAGCAAAACACCACTGCCGACTTCTCCAACCAGCAGGCTTAGGGAACTCCAGACAATGGCATTCCATAGCTTGTTTGCTTCATGCCCAGTCATCGGTAGGCCATATAGTTTCGCAAGAGAGCGAATCAACACGAGATCAGCAACGGCTCCACCCGCCAAATCAACCACTGCAATCGGATTCGCAGCAACGGCGATCGCCTTCCACGATGCAAATTTCCAAATTAGCTCTTCTGCTTCGTCTTGGTAGAGCGACAGGGATGTTTGGGTAATGCCTTGCTCAATGGTTTGAACATCTCTCAACGCATTGAGCGCTAGCAACAACTTTCCATCTCGCTGCAAAAGAGTCAGCAATCTTTCCCGCAATTCATCAATTCGAGGCGAGGTAGCCTCCCAGTCATAGGTCACTGTTCCATCCGGCCATTCCGTTTTAACCTGAACAGGAGCAGGTTCGGCTGAGACACAAACGATGTTGTCCAGCGCAAGGGAGACGCTAGTATCGTCTGTATTTTCATCCAAGAGTGCGTTGATCTTTTGAGCAATCGTATGGCGGTCGTCGTTAGGGTAGAGGTCTATTTTGTTGAATACGAGCAGTAGCGGCTTGTGCAACTCCTGAAAACGAGCGATCGCCTCATATTCCGTCCGTGTGATGTCTCCTGACATCACAAATAGAATCAGATCAGCTTGCTGAGCCACATCAGCAGCGATAGTTGCTCGATCGTCGCCATCGACTTCTTCAAGGCCGGGAGTATCAATGAGCTCAACATTTAAGGGTTGGCTCTTTGCCTGTTTACGATTCGTGGTGCTCATCCTCGCACTAGAGCTGCCCATCGATGGCGCATGTTCAGGCGAGACGTCTAGGGATGCACTGGCTGCTTCGCTAGCGTTAGAGAGGGGCGTCCAGTATACGGAGCGGGGCCAGCGGGTGACCCCGTGGAGTGGGCCGGTTTGTAAGAGCTTTTGTCCAACAAGTGCATTGATAACCGCAGATTTCCCACGACTCACAAGTCCAAATACGGCAACCTTCAGGGTCTGTCCCGTGATTTTGTTAAGTGCAACGTCGAGGTGATCGAGGTCATCTTTCAACATAACCTGACGCTCTGCATCGACTGGGTTACGTCGCTTTTCTCGAAGCTGCTTCGAGTAGTGGGCGATCGCCCATTTAATGCTGGCTCTTGCTCGATTAAGCTGGGTGTCGGCTGCACGTCCACTCGGTGCAGCAGATCCAGGCATTGACTCAGATGATTCGAGTGGTTGCCTGTCATTCACAGCAGGAGCTGAGCCTGGACGACCTTGAGAGTTAGGAGTCGGAGAGTTCAAGATAGCTCAACACACCTGAGAAGTAGAACGACAGAAAGTATCAATGTGAGAACAGTACGAGCGAGCAATCGCCTAAATTAGGATGCTGTCGACTGTGTGAGTCGGGCTGCTCCATGTTGCACTAGCGACTTCAAGAAATCGCCACGCTTGTTTTGATCAAAGACAAGCTGAATATGAGTCTTAAGCCGCTCCATAGATAGGAGAGAAGGGGCCTCAGCGGCAGGATTTGCTGACTGTTCTTCAAAGAAACGAACTAGAGAGAGACCCGCGACGCGAGTAAGATAAGCGGCACTCAGGGCTTGAAGTGCTCCACCAGCAGCATAGGTCAGGGCATGGCTCTTTAGAAGCGGAGTAAGGGCTTGACTGGCTAGCTCCACAAGACCCAACTTAACCATCAGTTCAGCGATCGCACCTGACGTTTTCTTCGCCTGATCCAGGGAGAACTTCAACTTGTAGACTGCGCCGATATCAACCACCATTTGAGCTGTGATGGCTGCTGTTGCCACTAAATCAAGACTTGGGACTGGATTTGCAAACGCTGCTGCTGCAGCAATCCACTGATACTCTTCGATTGCAGGCAAAGCGCGATCGCGACGAATGTGATTTAAGTCGACTTGGACCTGATTTTGAAGCGAGCGAGTTTGACATAGTGCTGTCGATAACCGTAGCTGATCACGCTGCTCAATCAGCATGTGATGGAGCTGATGGCCGAGGGCTTCAACCATTGCATCTGGTGTTTCCTGGCGCTCACTGATTTCCCCATTATCACCATGGGTTCGAACTTTGATTGGTGCTGGAGCGATCGCCGCTTCAACCACGCTGATTGGATAAGCCGAAATCTTTGCCATGTGCTGCTGCAACTTTTGCAGAATTTGCGATCGCTCATTGGGTAAATAGCGATCCGCCTGGGCAAACACCACGCCCACCTGACACAAGTTGTCAGCTAAGGCTTTAATCTGCTGAAACTGGCTCTTGGTCAAATCACCGGAAACGATAACCAGTATCAAATCAGCATCAATCAATGACGATGGGATCACCTCATCATCGGTTTTGCCTTGACTCCACGATAAGGATTGATTCGCAGCATCATTGTCATCAACGTGGATGGTCCAAACGTGCTCAGACTCCTGAATCGTCAGTGCCTCTTGAGCTGATAGCCACTCTTGTTCAAACCACTGAGCTAGAGCTGTTTTCCCGGTGCGCTCGGGGCCAACAAGGGCAACTCGAAGATTGCGACGATTCAGTCCGGCACGAATCGTTGACAGCTCTGTCTGAAACTGGGTAATGGCGCTCTCAATGGTATCCGCAGCAATTCCAGATGAAGCTGACTCCTCTCGAAATCGCTCGATGGTTGTTTCTGTCGCTTGAAATGCGTCTTCAATCTGTTGCTGGGTCAGCGTTTCGCTCAACGGGGAGACTGTGAGCTGAGGTGATGACTCTTTCTTTCGTCCCATCCACCAGGCCGTCGAACCGGCTAACACCGTGCCCCACAGAAATAAGGTGTCTGTATCCAATGCAGAGGGCATCACCGATTCCCAAGCAAAGGCTCCAAACGCAAGCCCTAACCCACCGATTAATATTGGACGCTTCAGTTTTGCTGCCATGTCACCTCACCAACCCTATGCAGAGCATGTGTCAACCCTATCCTATCCCCAAGGTGATGGATTTGGATGAAACTTTCTGTGGTGATTTCCTCTCGATTAAGCGGTGACCATCCATACAAGACGATCGCCAATCAATGGCTTCATCAGGTTTTTAGTCAGTGATCGTTGCCTTATCAACAGGTAGGGAATTACGACAATGCAACGATTCGTGAGGCTGAGATGGTTTACACAACGTGGCAGATAGTCTTCCATTAGACCAATTTCAGCTGATTTATCCCGCTGACAGGGCATTGAGCAAGGATTCACCCATGGCTTTACATCCCAGCAAATTCATTCCTGGAGACATAATGTCACCTGTGCGATCGCCCTGATCCAAGACAATCTGCACAGCCTGTTCGATGCGATCGGCAGCAACCGCCTCATTTAGCCCATACCGCAACATCATCGCAGCACTCAGCACCTGCGCCATCGGATTCGCTTTGTCTTGGCCTGCGATATCAGGCGCAGATCCATGAACGGGTTCGAAAACACCTGGATTGCCCTTACCCAAACTTGCTGAGGGCAACATGCCGATGCTGCCGGTCAGCATGGCAGCTGCATCCGACAAAATGTCGCCAAACAAGTTGCCGGTCACAATCGTGTCAAACTGCTTGGGCCACCGTAAGAGCTGCATGGCTGCGTTATCGACATACATGTGGCTCAGTTCAACCTCGGGATATTCTTCAGCAAGCGTCGTGATGCGATCGCGCCACAGCTGCGACACATCGAGTACATTGGCCTTATCCACGGAGCATAATTTTCCACGCCGTTTTTGTGCGGCGTCAAAAGCAACGCGCCCAATGCGATCAATTTCGCCAGTGGTGTATGCCATCGTATTGACGCCGCGCTGGTTGCCTGACTCCGTTTCAAACACCCCTTTGGGCTTACCAAAGTAAATGCCACCCGTCAGTTCTCGAACAACCATGATGTCAACGCCTTCAATAATTTCTTTTTTTAAGGATGAGGCATCGATCAGCTGAGGCAAGATTTGAGCGGGCCTCAGATTAGCAAACAGTTCTAATCCAGCTCGGAGCCCTAATAACCCTTGTTCTGGGCGGAGATGAGATGGCATAGAATCCCACTTTGGGCCACCAATGGCTGCGAGCAAGACAGCATCGCTCTGCTTACACACGTCAAGGCTTGCCGATGGCAAGGGCTCTCCTGCTTCGTCAATCGCCGCGCCACCGATAGGGACGGTTTCAAAATCAAACGCAATATCAACATCCTTCTGACTGCCGACCTCATTCAGCATGTCGACCGCAACAGCCATAATTTCTGGACCGATGCCGTCACCCGGTAGAAGCGTAATGCGATAGCGTTTTGTCATGATTTTGCGTTTGGATACAGATCAATCAGCGATGAATGCAGCTTTGTATTCTAGAGCAAATCAGCCCCAATTCATCCGCAGCGTAACGTTGAATCTGAGGTTGAGGTGATTTCAGAGGGTTTTTCATCAGAACTCATGTGGCGCTATGCGCCTGAGTAAGCCCATCTGTTTATTGGAAAACCTCGCGGAGCAGGACTTTCCAATAAACAGACGCCTTATCCGATGCGTGGATTGCTTAGCAGTGTGTAAATGCATTGAGTTCCATGCGTCTACAACACTTTGTTCATCAGAGTGAATAGCGCTATTTGCCAGTTCTATCTGTGTTGAGATACTCCAAGGGGATATTGCTCTGCTAAAGATGCCCTACAATATGACGTAATTATGGTGCATCATTTACAACAGCTCTGATTCAGAGACTTTACGGTTGCGTTGTGGATTAGAGAAGAAACGTTTAGGTGCAATTGATATTGGTCTGGCAAAATTCATCTGCCAGATTCAACAGGTGCTATCAAATCAATGTTGCAGCCTAAGACTATTTGTTCATTGGATTTTGGCTGATTGCCCTGCTTCGTTTCGACAACGATATTGAAGTGGGTGTCGCAGAACATGCTTCACAACCTGAGGCTAGGTTCTGCTGGATTAGGGCATAAATGTCTGGATTTTTTCAAGGAGTCAGCGCTAGGTGATTAGCGCTCGGAAGCGATTGCCTTGATTGGTGCTGCTCTGGAATCAGAATTTTTTTAAGTCAGTGTCTTGAAATTGTCTGCTTGCTTTGTGTGAGCACGAGTCAGACTTGAGGGGTGACAGATGGGAGATGATAAAAAAGAGAAGAAAGATCCCTGTGTTCCGATGGGGAAATTTGAGTTGAAAATTTGCCCGCAAGAAGAAGAAAAAAAGCCAAAACCAAAACCTACCTTTGATTGGAAGATTGTCACAACGTTAGCTGTCGCTACCGGTCTTGGCTTACAGCTTGCTGGCAATGGTTCTTCCGACAGTGGTGACATTGATTCAGATGAACCCACGATCGCCTCTTTAGATTCACCTGAAACCCTATCTCCGACCGTTGTTGTGCCATCTGAGACGGCTCCTGATGTTCTCGTTGTTCCTGACGCTTCTCCATCTGTCGTACCATCCCTAGAATTGCTTACGCTCAATACCCTTGACTCGGTTGAGACATTGCCATCTGCCATTCAACAGGCGATCGCCACTGGAAATGTTGAGGCGATCGCCCTTTTGTTCACAGAAGGTGAGTATTGGGTGGGGGATGTGACTTCACCGTTAGACATGCAAACGGTGGCAGCATCTGATTCATTGATTTTGAGCCAGATGGAGGAGGCGATCGCCACTGGCTGTGCGTCTAATCCACCGACCGACGAATCAGCCACAGATGAATCGGCAACAACTGAAGTTTTGTATTGGGTTTGTCCTGGGCTGGCTGAAGTGGCAGAAACCACCAGCCTAGCCTCATCCAACACCGTTCTGATTGACGGAGCAGACGTTAACATTCGTCGTGCACCCTCAGTTGAAAGCGAGGTGATTACGGCGCTCTCGTATCAAATTCTTCCGATTGACCAGTCCGCACTTGAGGCATTTTCCGAGGAGGAACGATTTGCACTGGACATTGGATCAGGATGGTGCCCAGTCGAGTTAGCAGAGGGTGACGTGGGCTATGTCGCCAGTGAGTTTTGTCGTCCGATTCAACAAAACCATACCCTCCTACGCTTGTTGGATGGTATGTGGCAAGTCACGATTGCAACTCCTTAAGCCTTCCAACTCCCTGAGCAACGAGACAACTGAGATTTTGAGTAATTGTGCAAATGCTTCATGCACAATTCCGCCTAACTCAGCAATGCTGATAGCGCTATGCATATTGATTAAAGACGACATTGTGGACTGTAGTGCGGCCCACGATGCTGCTTCTGTACTTTATTCAGTTGCACATTGCTATCTAAAGAAGTTACGGATGCGGGAAGATTGTCAAGTTGTGTGTTCAACCTACTGTTCAGTATCGAATAGCATGAGGAAGCATATTATTTGAATCGATTGAACCGATGTTGTCAGCGAACGAACTGCGCGATCGCCTCCTGGAGTTAGATGGTAAGAGCTATAAGGCCTATCGATCCATTCGCGGACAGTATCAGTTCTCCAACTTTGTGCTGATTATTGATCACATACAGGGTGACCCGTTTGCGGCACCCAGTCGGCTGCGGGTGCAGGTCCCTCAGCGATCGCCGCAAGGTGATCCCATCGCTGGCTTCCCACCCGATACATTTCACACCCTCAGTCGAACCATTGCCCTCAGAGACTATTTAGCTCGGCAGTTTGAGCAAGCTGCCCATACCTTAACTGGCCAAAGCAGAAGCGGTAAAAGCGGCAGCGGCAAAAGCGGACTTGTGGCGATCGCGACCCCAGGTCAACAGGTGCTCGACCGTTCTTCGGTATGGGTCACCCAACATCAGGTTGAAGCTCGATTTACGGTTGGGCTGCCGGCACAGGGGCGGCGGATTCTTGGTCGTCAGGCCGCTGAGCTGTTAGGTGATGATATTTCCTGCATCGTTAGGATTGCCTTGCTCTATGCGTCCCTTGATTCAGACGAGTTGTATCGCCATCTAGAGACAGTCGAAGACACAGACTGGCTGCGGCAGCAGTTGTCAGCCCGTGGGCTTGTGTCGTTTATTCCAGACGGAGCCATTTTGCCTCGACAAAGCGGCATCAGCGATTTACCGCTTCGGGCCAACCCCATCCCGTTTCGGTCGCCCGCATCCCTTCGAGTGCGTTTTCAACGTCCCAATCATGGCGAAATTGTGGGCATGGGCATTCCACAGGGGATTGCGCTCATTGTTGGTGGAGGGTATCACGGTAAGTCAACCCTGTTGAGGGCGATCGCCCTTGGTGTCTATTCTCACATTCCCGGTGATGGGCGCGAGTGGGTTGTCACCGACCCAACAGCCGTTAAAATTCGAGCTGAAGACGGTCGCAGCATCAGAGGCGTTGATATCTCTCCCTTCATTAATCACCTCCCGCAAGGCCGTCTGACCACCCATTTCACGACTGAAAATGCGAGCGGCAGTACCTCACAAGCAGCCAATATCATTGAAGCGATCGAAGTCGGGGCAACAACGCTGCTTGTGGATGAAGACACCTCAGCCACCAACTTTATGATTCGCGATCGCCGAATGCAAGCTCTGATTACGAAAGAGAAAGAGCCCATTACGCCGTTTATTGACAAGATCCGACAGCTGTTTGATGACTATGGCGTGTCAACCCTTTTGGTGATGGGGGGCAGCGGAGATTATTTCGATGTTGCAGACACGGTGATTGGCATGGATGAGTTTCAGCCAAACGATCTGACCCAACGTGCCCAGGCGATTGCCCGTGAACAGCAGACGCTTCGTCAATCTGAAGGTGGCCTGACATTCGGCACCCTGTCTTCACGCTCTGTTGATGCGTTTTTAAACCATTCGTACGTTGACGCTCGGGGCCCCAAACTGAAGGTCCGATGCACAGATGAACTCCGAATTGGAGATGAAATCGTAGAGGTGACCGCAGTTGAACAGTTGATTGATGAAACCCAACTTCGAGCCATTGGAAGCGCCATCATGTCTCTTCAATCTCACGATGTGAATGGGAAGCGATCGCTTGCTGAACTGGTGACCATGCTTATGAATGAGCTAGAGCGTCATGGATTGGATGGTCTAACACCGCATCCTCAAGGAGATCTCTCTGGGTTTCGACGTGCGGAACTGGCTTCAGTTATCAATCGACTGCGATCGCTCTGCACCATCGCTCCATAGGATGCAGATGCAGATGAGCCATCAGACTTGAGTTTCGTCGACGCCTTTGATTCGCTCCCACCAAAGATTAAGCGGAAAATATAGAACAGGTGACCACAGGCTACTTAAAATAGCGGAACTCAGAGCAACTTGCTGGTGATACAGCCACGTGTCCGATAGAAACAGATAGGTTTTTGGGGATTGATCAGTCAAAAACAAAATGCTGAACTGTATTGCCATCACCGTCTCCACAACAACGGCCATGCCAAATGCAATGAGCGCAATGGAAATAAAATCTTCCTGAATGTATTTCTGTTTTTGGAGACGAGCCGTCAGCACTCCAGCGATGACCAAACTAATGACGTGTGTTGGTGATGGATGCGTTAGCCCATCTTGAATGAGTCCAAGGCACAAACCGGCGATCGCCCCTTGAAGAACCGAGCGCTTCGTGCTCCAACAGACGACCCAAATTAGTACCCAGTTGGGTGATACGCCCAGCAGCTCCATACCTGGGAGCCTGAGGAGTAGCAGCATCAAACAAACGACAACCGAGCCTGTTGTGACTGCCCAGTCGAGCCACCGCCTAATTTGTGGGTCAAGATACTCAATCTTCAACACAGCATCATCCAGGCATCAGGCGCTACTCTTCTTCTAAAAACGGGTCAGGCTCCTTAGAGTTGGGATACACGATGACCCACTCTAGAGCACTAATTGGGGCAGAGATTTGAACGATCGCCTCTGGTGAGGGATCGGCGTTGAAATTGATTGACGTAATCGTCCCGACTGGAATTCCTGCAGGAAGAACTTGGCTAAACGTAGAGGTCGTCACAACGTCTCCCAGACGAATATCAGGAGATTTATCAAACAGCACCATCACGGCCTGGGTTTCTGCTTGCCCGCGAAGATAACCCGTTGAACGCGATCGACTGACTGTCACGCCAAGTTGGCTCGCTGGATCACTAATTAGCAGCACTCGGCTGGTGTTCGCAGTAACCGCTGAAACTCGTCCAATCAGCCCTCCAGTGCCTGCCACAATGTCATTTTTACGAATGCCATCATTACTGCCCCGGCCGAGAGTCACTTGCTGCCACCACTGATCAGCACTTCGACCAATAACGGGAGCGGTTATTCCTTCAATTGATTGATTTGACACATACCCGAGCATCTGCTGGAGCTGCTGGTTTTGGTTCTCCAGCTCGATCAGGCGTTGCTGTAGCTCTTGAAAAGCGGCACGCTCCAATAGTTCAGATCTACTGAGCTCAGGCTGAAAAGGCTGAGACACCCATCGATAGGCCTCTACCACAGGAGCTCCAGAGAGCTGACGAATCGACCATGCTGTCCCAATGGCTAATACGCTCAGTCCAACCCGCAAGCTATATCGTTCCCACCATCGACGTAGCTCAAGCATAATCGACTCAAATGTACCTCAACCTTCAACCAACATTTACCACACCAACAGAATAATTGTCATTGGCAGAAGTGACAGTCCCATGGGTGTCATCTACAAATGATTCACAAAACGACAATCTTCGTGAGTTCACTTATCGATTGAAGACTCGATCAAGTTGCTTAAAGTTCTCCAGAACTCGGCCCGTGCCGAGCACAACGCAGCTTAATGGATCAGCTGCAATATGAACGACAATTCCCGTTTCGTGGCTGATGAGAGTATCCAATCCTTTGAGCAATGCTCCACCACCAGCTAGCATGATGCCTCGGTCCACAATGTCAGCTGCCAATTCAGGTGGCGTCCGTTCGAGAGTTCGCTTGACGGCTTCAATGATGACAGAGAGCGGTTCTGCCATTGCTTCGCGCATCTCAGCAGCCTTGATCGTAACGGTCCGTGGCAAGCCCGACAACAGGTGAAGTCCACGAACATCCATCACGTTCTCATCATCGGTTGGTTGGGGATAAGCCGACCCCACCATGATTTTGATTTCCTCAGCGGTTCGTTCACCAATCACAAGGTTATGCACCTTCTTCATGTACTGCATGATGGCTTCGCTTAGCTCATCTCCAGCGACTCGAACAGATTCACTCAACACAGTACCCTGAAGACTCAGGACCGCAACCTCAGTCGTTCCACCACCGATATCAATGATCATGTTTCCAGTTGGCTCTGCCACTGGAAGCCCGGCACCAATAGCGGCTGCGACTGGCTCATCGATTAGATGCACTTCTCGTGCACCTGCTTCTCTCGCTGCATCTTCAACGGCCCGTCGTTCAACACCTGTAACACCACTGGGAATGCCAATGACAATCCGTGGAGACACAAGTGCACGCCCTTCATGAACTCGATTGATAAAGTGCTTCAGCATGATTTCAGCTGTATCGAAATCTGCAATCACACCGTCTCGTAGAGGGCGCAGCGCAATCACATTGCCTGGTGTTCGACCCAGCATCTTCTTTGCGTCTTCACCAACGGCAAGAGGGTTTTTGCTACTTTGGTCAATCGCAACAACTGAGGGTTCTTGGAGAACAATCCCCTTGCCTGAAACATAAACCAGAGTATTTGCGGTGCCCAGATCAATTCCCATGTCTCTGGACAGTGCGAAGCGATTTAGAAATCCCACGAGTATCTTATCTCCGTCGGTTGGCAAGATGCTTCAAGCAATAGTGCGACTCCGAAGCCATGTAGCTTGAGCGTAGTTGAACAGGATTCTATTACGTTTCCTACACAGAGTCTAGTCAAATCGCGGCTTGCTTAGTAAGAAGCGTTTTCCCACATCTTCCTTAAGTTAGATAAGGCTCACGTCACTTTGGAGAGAGCAAATAGCTTGCACCTATCAACACTTCTCGATCGTCACTAGAAGAATGAGTACGTACGCCTTATCAAGACATGCAAAAGCAAGATGTGAGGACGTGAAAAATCTTCACGTCGTGAACAGATACCATTTCCTGAAATGGATGCACGAAATAATTTTCGTTGAGCCTGTTTACCGGGGCAGGCTCTCGACAAGAATCAAATCATGCGCCAATGCAAGAAATGGCTGGGTCGCATCTTGCTTTTTGCGAGCATCGGCGTGCCGCGCCCACTGTTTCGAGATCCTAAGTGATCAAGCAAGATGCAGTATGTGAGTATGACTACCTCTAACATGTTGAGGTATGAAAGGTCAGGACGATTTTTGGGAAACAATAGTTCCCGATATTCATAAAATATCTGTATGAAAAGTGAAGATATTTGGGTCGAAATGAGTAATATGGTACGACCTGAAATGTTCGCATTGAGCTTAGGTTATGAATTTGCAGATTCCTCGTCGTGTGAGGGAATTCTAGTCATGCCTAAATCCACGGTGCTATGGGCCGATAGCGCTGTAGTGAGCAAAGCATGGGTATTGAGTCGTAGGAGAAACAGTCGATGGCGTTAAATGTGGTGACTTTGGTCGGACGAGCGGGTCGAGATCCGGATGTTCGATATTTTGAATCAGGAAGTGTAGTGTGCAAGTTTACGATCGCTGTGAATCGTCGTCGAAGAAACAGTGATGAACCCGATTGGTTCAATCTGGAGATTTGGGGAAAGACTGCTGAAGTTGCTGCAAACTATGTTCGCAAAGGAAGCTTAGTCGGCGTCACGGGAGCCCTAAAAGTGGACCACTGGAAAGATCGAAACACAGGAGCCGATCGCTCAAGCCCGGTTATTCGAGTTGAGCGACTCGATTTGCTCGGTTCACGTCGTGATAATGATGCACCGATGGCGTCAGACGGTGGATATGAAGAATTTTAGGCACAGTAGCAGTGTTGCAACTGACCTCTCTGATGAGCTTGGCCGGGTATTGAGTTGAGTGATATTGAGGATAGGTCTCTGATGTTGCCAACAAGCTATTGCTAGCAACAGGGGCGGCGCTCACCCGTTAATTGAGCGCTGATACATCATCTGCCATAAATGATGCCTGATGTCCTTCAGGGATGGGCCAATCGGGGTTCTCTCCCCCAATAACGAGCTTATTGATGTGAACAAATTCTTTGCTGAGCTGCTTGAGCGCGTTAATGAGAATATCAAGGGCGATCGCATCTGATGTTCCCAAGTCAAACCATCCCCTGGCCCATGTCCCCTGATACTCTATGTCAGACATATTGTGCATCAAAGCCATAAACGCTTCATCGGCAGAATCGGCGCTGTAGTCCATATAGCTCACTTCAAGCCCTGCGTCTTGCACTTGCAGATTTTCGGCATTGAAGCCTCCCAGCTTTCCAATGTAAAACCAGGAATCAAACACTTCTTCGACATATTGTTTTTCCATGGAAGATGGAACCGTATCAAACTCCAACCAAATCCACAGGTTAAAGAAGTTACATTCTCGAAATTCAATCTGCATTCAGGCTTTTAGGGGTGCACGCCACTCATCATCATATCGTTCACGTGATGGTCGCTGGTGAAATTCAATAATCAAATTAGAATTTTTTCTGATCAAGAGCTAAACGATTCGAAGCCGGGATAAATGGTTGTGTGGAGCCATTCGCACAACCATTGACTGTCTAAATCAGGATACCGGAATGGCCAATGCTCTGTGCTGGTTTCGCTCCCCGATCAACGGACTAAGCGACACGCCCGCAGGAGTGTGCTAAGACTGACGAGCACCGTCAAATTGACTCAGCCACGATTCGCTATGGTTGTAGTCAGCGGGTGGATGTATCTTGAAAAAGTTTGTCTCGACCATTACTGGAGTTTTCAGGAGTTCAATTGCTATGAACGTGGGTCTTCAGGCGGCGCTGAATGATGCCAATTTGAATGCGACTCAAGCGAGTAGTCAGCGTCAACTCGCAGTCTCGATCTCGGCGATCGCCGGGTCATCAGGGCGAACAGCACCTCTGAATCTCTGTCTCATCCTTGATCAGAGTGGTTCGATGAATGGCCGACCCATTGAAATGGTTAAGAAGGCAGCGCTTCAAATTATCGATAGCCTATCACCGGGCGATCGCATTTCTTTGGTTACGTTTGACCACAGAGCAAAGGTGATTGTTCCAAATCAAGTCATTGAAAATCCCGCCAATATCAAGTTTGAGATTAATAAACTTCGAGCTAGCGGTGGCACCGCCATTGACGAAGGCATGAAGCTCGGTATTGAAGAACTCTCGAAAGAAAAAGACGAAACGATTTCTCAAGCATTTGTCTTGACCGATGGCGAGAACGAACATGGAAACAATGATCGATGTCTAAAGCTGGCTGAGCTAGCTGCAAGCCACAACATCACGTTAAACAGCCTGGGATTTGGAGACCTTTGGAATCAAGATATCCTTGAGCGCATCGCTGATGCGGGTGGCGGCACGCTGTCTTACATTCAAAAACCAGAAGATGCGGTGGGAGCATTTAGCCGCTTGTTTGAGCGCGTTCAATCGATTGGACTGACGAATGCTTACCTCATGCTGGACTTTAGTCCGCAAGTGCGGCTTGCTGAGCTCAAGCCCGTTGCACAGGTGATGCCAGACACCATCGAACTACCGCTTATGCAGGAAGGGCGTCAATACATTGTGCGTCTGGGAGACTTGATGCTGGATACCCCGCGTGTGGTGTTGGCAAATCTCTACATTGGTCGATTGTCAGAGGGGCATCAAACAATTGCTCGGCTCCAAGCGCGGTTTGACGATCCGTCGATGAATAAAGAAGACGTGTTTTCTGAGCAGATTCCTGTCGAAGCGACGGTTATGACGGCGTATCACCCCGAACCCAACGATCAGGTTCAGCATCATGTTCTTGCGCTTGCCAAATATCGGCAAACTCAAATTGCAGAATCCAAACTGAATGCAGGCGATCGCCAAGGAGCTGCAACTATGCTTCAGTCTGCTGCGAAAACTGCCTTGCAAATGGGGGATCAGGGGGCAGCAACTGTCCTACAAGCTTCAGCAACACAGTTGCAAGCAGGCGGTGATTTGTCAGAAGCCGATCGCAAGAAAACTCGGATTGTCTCAAAGACTATTCTGCAAGACCCGTAGTTTAACTCCATTGGTCACTAGCATTCGGACTCACGTATTTTGGTGGCGGACATCACCTCCAGCCACCATCCACAATGCACTAGATATAGTGGACGTGCGTCAGTCCTGAGGAATAAAAGGTGGTATGGTCTGATGAGCTGACCAAGAGAGAGCCAACTATGAATGTGCCGCAGGTAATTGGCATTGACCTGGGTGGAACAACAATCAAACTAGGGCGCTATACCCAAGATGGAGAGTGTATTCAGGCGATCGCTGTTCCAACGCCACAACCGTCTGTGCCAAATGCCGTTATTCATGAAATGGCCGAGGCGATCGCCACCCTTGATCCGGACCGTTACGCAGTCGCCATTGGTGTCGGAACTCCTGGACCAGCATGTGCACAAGGCCGAACGGCTCGTGTGGCCATCAATCTAGCGGGATGGCACAACGTTCCCTTAGCAGATGAACTGGAGACCCAAACAGGAAAACCTGTTGTGGTTGCCAATGATGCCAATTGCGCGGGTATGGGTGAGTACTGGCTGGGGGCAGGACAGACCTTTGAAAATCTGATTTTGCTGACCCTGGGGACCGGTGTTGGAGGGGCCATCGTTTTGAATGGAGAACTCTTCGTCGGACGGCATGGTACGGCTGGAGAACTGGGACTCATCACCCTGAATCCTGACGGACCACCCTGCAACAGCGGCAATGCGGGCTCACTTGAGCAATACTGTTGCATCAGAGCCATTCATCGACGAACAGGATTTGGACCAAAGGAACTGTGTGAGCAAGCTAAGGCTGGTAATCAAACAGCGCTCGATTTCTGGCGCGAGTATGGTCAAGACTTGGGGGCAGGGCTTGCCAGCCTCATCTATATCTTGACGCCAGAGGCCGTCATTATCGGAGGTGGCGTTAGTGCGAGTTCAGAATTCTTCTTCCCAGCCGTTCAGCAAGAAATTAATAAGCGAGTGCTGCCCAGTTCCCGTGAAGGGATGCAACTCTTAACGGCCACCCTTGGGAACCAAGCTGGTACTGTCGGTGCTGCAAAACTTGCTTGGCAATTGCTAGAGAAAAAAAGCGGACTGGTAGTATAGCGTTGGATGCAAGAGTTCGAACATTCCAGAAACGAAGAAAGCGATGAACTATGTGATTGCGGTATTGACCGATCGCTTCCAAGCAGAGGAAGCCTACACTCGGCTGGAACAAGAAGGGGTTCCTGTCGAGCAAATTAGCATTCTTGGAAAAGGCTATAAAACCGCCGATGAGTTTAACTTAATTGACCCTGGTCAGTCGGCAAAGAAGCAAGCCAAGCTGATGTCGTTTTGGCTTGTCCCATTTGGGTTTATTGCCGGATATGCCTTCAACGTCTCGACTCAATACATGCTGGTACCGTCGATTGGGGCGCTGGGTAATCATTTGCTTGGCGGTGTGTTTGGAGCGATCGCCGGGGCAATGGGCAGTTTTTTTGTTGGCGGAGGCGTGGGATTGTCAGTTGGCGGTGGCGATGCTTTACCTTATCGCAACCGATTGAAAGCTGGGAAATATTTAGTCGTTGTCAAAGGCGCACCGAATCTAACCAACAAAGCAAGCAGCATCATCCGGCAATTGAAGCCTGAAAATATTCAAGGGTATGTCGATCCCTTAGCGAACTAGTATGACTCTTTAGCTCATGCCTTTTCTTTCATAGCTTTAGCCTATTTAGGCTAGGACACTGAGTAGCATTCAGTTACTAGGCACAATAGCTAAATGGCTCGCTGCCTTGTCTTAACAGAACTGGCGACGGTTATAGAACCAGGAACAGAGGAAGAGCGGCCAGGATGATGTGGCCGCGCTTCCTCTATGTTTGAAGATTCTGATATCAGCTAGCTACAGCAATATCAATTTGGTTTTGAAAACCTCAAATTTCAACGGAGAGGGGGGGATTCGAACCCCCGTTAGGTTTGACCCTAAAACAGATTTCGAGTCTGCCGCATTCAACCACTCTGCCACCTCTCCTGGTGGGTCTGGCTAACGGGTGACACACAGATGCACGTCCCGTTGCCACATACTGAGTTGTACTGGCCTATTTTACACGACTTGTCAAAACAATCCTGGATAATATGCTCAGGATGTCATGTTGAGCAGCAAAATATCTCACACTCGTGGTGCGAGACTCATTGACGCCATCGGCTAGAAACAGAATCTGTCTGGGCATATGGTTATGTTGAGCAGATAATTCGACGACCGATCGATACTGATTCAATAGCGACTGATTCAATAGCGGCTCCCATCGACGCTGGTAACGCTATGCTCCATAGAGTCTTCAAATAGGAGTGAGGATTTCTCAAAAAATATGACGGATTTGATAAAGGCTTTGCTATCATAGTTGAGCTATATGAGCGGATGTGGCGGAATTGGTAGACGCGCTAGATTTAGGTTCTAGTACTCTTGTAGTGTGAAGGTTCAAGTCCTTTCATCCGCATATTGAGCCAGATTGCTTGGTAGATTCTGGCTGTTTAGAGTATTAGCATCTAGGATGTCTGCAATTTTGATCGCGGACCTGAGTGGCTGATTCATCTTTTGATGGATGGATCTTTCCTAGTTAATGCCGTACACATGGATTGCTAGGTTGACCTTTAATGTCTGTATGCAGGCAGAATAAGTCCCCTGCTTCAAAACTTTTCTTGAGTTCAGCTTGACTAAGGCCAGCGGAAGCCGTGGTGATAAATAAGTCCGTTAACTGATCGCCTCCAAAGGTACAGGAGGTGACGAGTGGCACGGGGAGAGGAACCCGCAGCATTTCTTGGCCTTCCGGATCAAATCGAATCACGCACCACCCATTCCACATGGCTGACCAAATGCAACCGTCAGCATCAATGGTGAGACCGTCAGGATAGAAGGATTCACCTGTCAGAACAACCAAAGGGCGGCGATCGCAAATGGTGCCAGCCTCACTGTCAAAGTCATAGGCGTAGATGGTTTGTCGAGGGGAGTCCGTGAGGTAAAACGTCTTTTGATCCGGACTCCAGCCTAAGCCGTTCGAGATTGACAAATTCGTCTCCATTAGGTGAAGCGAATCATCTGGGTCACATCGATAGAGATTGGCATAGGGCTGCTCGTCATTATTCATCGTGCCAACCCAGCGTCGACCATGACAGTCTGCTTTAACGTCGTTAAGCCGATTGTTCGGGCGATCGGCTTCTACCGCAATGACAGGTTCTGTGGTCTTGCTTGGTAAATTGAGTCGAGTCAAGCCATTTTCTTGCGCCAAGATGAGGTGATCGTCATCTTCGAGAAATAAGCCGCTAACGACTGTATCGACTTCGATGAACGTGTCTTTCCCAGAGACCGGATCAAAAGTATGAACGCGGCGATTGTAAATGTCGACCCAGTGAAGAACGTGTCGCGACATATTCCAAATCGGTCCTTCACCCAGACGAGCCCGCGCAGAGAGAACATTGTTAGGCGTTAAGGCAGTAGACATTACTTTTTTGTAGGGTTTTCTTGTTCTGATTGTCTAGCCGTCGATTGTCCCAGGGTAAGTCCGCGGCGATAGAGGCCACGATAGTCGAATAGCCTCTATCGCTTCCTAAGCAGACCAAGGCTCACGAAAATCAGCATATAGCGTTAATCCGCCATCAATGTACAGTGTTTGCCCGGTGATGTAAGCCGCTTCATCAGATGTCAAAAACGCTGTTGCTGCGGCCATCTCTTCAGAGGTGCCCGGACGTCCCATTGGAATGTGACGATTCACTTCTTCTTTTTTCTGGGGATCATTGACCCAATCTGAGTTGATGGGTGTGATGGTCGCGCCAGGGGCGATCGCATTCACTCGAATGCCTGAGCGAGCATATTCAAGTGCGAGTGTGCGGGTCATGTTACCCATCCCGCCTTTACTGATGGAGTAGCTGACATATAGAGGTCGAGGAATGATTTCGTGAACGCTGGAAACGTTAATCACCACACCTGATTTGCCTTGCTTTAGGAAATGTTGAATGGCTTCTCTTGAGCACAGGTAGGCACCCCGCAAGTTGACATCAATGACCTTATCGAACGCATCGGTCGTCACTTCATGAGACTCTTCTTCGATTTGGATTCCTGCGTTGTTGATCATCACATCAAATCCGCCCCAGGCCGAGGTTGCTTGCTCAACGAGTGACAGAATACTGTCTTCCTTTGACACATCCGCCTGCACAATCAGTGTCTTGACCTCATGGCCATTGGTTGCGGCAGCCTTGTGAGCCTCTTCTTCGGTGGTTTTAGCTCCGTCCAAATCACCACGATAATTAATCGCGATGTTACAACCTTCTTCAGCCAGTCTGACGGCGATCGCCTGCCCAATTCCAGAGCTTGAACCGGTAACAATAACGCTTTTGCCTTTAAGTCCCTTCATGATGCCAGTGTTCCTATTGGGTCAGCTTGGTATCCATTCTGTGAATGGGTACATAATGGCTGCGAGTCTCGCCCAGCAGGCAAAGACCACAACATTATTTAATGCATCCGTTTCGGGAGATGGTGTGAATATTCATGAACAGAGGGGAGTGGAGACAGCTTTGTGAGGATGCACATCTCCTAATAGGCAGGAGGAAACGGATAGCAAGGAAACAGCCGTTCAGTATTGCCAAGTCGTGCCTCGAAACATTGAGAGAAATTTAAAGGTGACCAAAAATAAAACTCGTTTTGTATTCTAGAATACATTTCATTCGTTCCCTCGACTCTAATATCACTCCGTATCACAAGTAACGATAATGCGGGTAACCATTCCCTCTCATGAGGAGTTGACGGTCAGATGACAAACTTTTTTGGGCGACGTAAGTTTTTGATGTACGGTTCGGCAGCACTCGGCACCAGCATTTTGCTGAAAGCGTGTGCAAGTGAGCCAACCGAGCCAGCTGCAGAAGAGCCTACTGATGGTGATGCTGCTGAAGCACCGGCTGCTGAAGGCGATACGATTAAAGTTGGAATCCTCCACTCGCTGAGTGGAACAATGGCAATTAGTGAAACGACTGTTGTTGACGCAGAGAAGCTTGCCATTAAGGAAATCAACGCAGCAGGTGGCGTACTTGGACGGCAAATTGAAGCGATTGAAGAAGATGGCGCTTCAGATTGGCCTACCTTCGCAGAGAAGGCTGAAAAGCTCATCGACCAAGATCAGGTTGCGACCATCTTTGGCTGTTGGACATCAGCAAGTCGAAAAGCAGTCTTGCCTGTCTTTGAATCTAAGCAGCACATGCTTTGGTATCCCGTGCAGTATGAAGGGCAAGAGTGTTCTCAAAATATTTTCTACACGGGTGCAGCGCCAAACCAGCAAATTGAGCCCGCTGTTGAGTGGTTGCTAGAGAATAAAGGCAATCAGTTCTTCTTAGTTGGTTCCGATTATGTCTTTCCTCGTACAGCGAACACCATTATTAAGGAGCAGCTGAATGCTCTTGGTGGCGAAACAGTGGGTGAAGATTATCTGCCTCTTGGAAATACTGAGGTGACTCCAATTATCACTAAGATTAAAGCTGCTTTGCCGGACGGTGGTGTTATTTTCAACAGCCTCAACGGTGACAGCAACGTTGCTTTCTTCAAGCAGATGCAAGGGGCTGGGTTGACACCAGATAAATACCCCGTCATGTCCGTCTCTATCGCTGAGGAGGAAGTGCGTCAGATCGGAAAAGATTTCTTGATTGATCACTACGCAGCATGGAACTACTTCCAGACGGTTGAAACTCCTGAGAACGAAAAGTGGGTCGCTGATTTCAAAGCTGAATACGGCGATGAGCGTGTAACGAATGACCCGATGGAAGCTGCTTACATCATGGTTTACATCTGGAAGCAGGCGGTTGAGCAAGCGGGCACGACTGATATTCCTGCTGTCCGCGCAGCTGCTTACGGTCAAGAGTTTGCAGCGCCAGAAGGTCCTGTAACCATGAATAGCAACCATCACCTGTCGAAGACAGTGCGAATTGGCCAAGTTCGTGATGACGGTCTGTTTGAGATTGTCAGCTCCACAGATGGTCCGATTGATCCAGTGCCCTGGAATCAATATGTACCTGAGACAACGGGATTTGCCTGTGACTGGTCTGATCCCGAAAAAGGCGGACAATACGAAGTCTAGTCAGATGAGAGCTGTGTTATCGGCAGTGTGTTGATGGCATATGTTGTTGCAACAGAAATGTTTCAACAGAAACGGGGGGCATTGCTCCCCTTTTTAATTCTGTAGCCATTCCGACTGCACATCGCTTCAGGACTTGCGCATGTCATGCAAAGCCTGGAGTTCTGAGAACGGCTTTCGCGAGCTGCACCCGCGAAAGCCGTTCAACTTCGTAAGTTCTAATAGCTTGTTATCGAATGGGGATGCTTAGAATCACAACCTGGGCGCCAAGGAACGCCTCACGGTGAACACGAAGCGTAGAGAGAATCAGACAAGAGAAGTTGTACAACTTCTCTTGTCTGATTCTCTCTA
>JBCBLF010000060.1:13433-22144 GCA_038520475.1 Cyanobacteria bacterium J06627_8 | reverse complement strand
CCCAGTTAAATCGATCGCACGGGCAGTTTGAGTGGGGTCATACGTCAAAATGTCTGCGCCACACACCTCAGGTCGATCAAGGATTGTGGAGCTAAGAATGGCTCCAACTACAATCCCCACCATCAGCATTGACCACACAACGCCAACCAATTTTGACCGTTCGTGTTCATCAGAAATATCAACCAGCAGCGCTGCGAATGGGGTTGAACCAAAGCTGAGGGCAAGCCCATACCCGGCGAAGACTAACCCTAAAACGGCGATCCACCCGTAGGTTGGAAGGGTCCATCCTGCGGTGACCACGCTAGTGTTGATCTGCCAGATAACCTGCACAGCCAAAAAAGCTGCAATCGTAAACAGCACTGTTCCGACCCAGATATAGCCGGTTCGATGGGTCCCTAAAACAGGACGAGCGTCTGACATTTGCCCAAACCAGAGACGGGCTGGGGCAACAAACTGATGCATCGCGATCGCCCCTGCTGCCAGGAGAGCAGGAACTTTCAGTTCGTCAATCATGACTCGATTCAACACGCCTAACGTCAGAATCGACATGGTGCCTAGCCCCATCTGAAATAGACCAAGCCGAAACATCGTGATGAGATTAATGGAAGGAGGTGCCGGAGGAGTGTCTGGCAGATTGGATTGACTCGGATTGGTGTGACGGGTCTCCATTGAACAAAGTCAGTGTAAACGGTTATGGAAGAGGTCTATGACGTAAGGACTTTAAGGAAGTGCCCCGAACATCTAAACGATCGATTTGGCAATGAATGAGGAACCGAATGGGCCCTGAACTAAGCATAGATGCTGTTGGACCTATATGGCTGTTGAACCCGCAAGCTTTTGGAACTGTGGGCTTTGTTAGATCTGTATGAAGGTATCAAGCTGCTAGCAGGTGTCCATTCAGAATTCATGCTACGCAACAGCACTTCATGTTTTTCTTAGGGAAAAATGAAGAAGCCTAAAAGGTTTTGTGGTCTACCTACACGTCTAATCTTCAAACTTTACTGTAGTAGAGAATCCACTCATTTTTCATAATGGGGTGATTAAGCGCATTCCATCATGAAAAATGCATCGGTATCAACATCAATGCTAGGACTTGCATCATATGTTGTGAATGGTGATGAACGTGTTGATCATCATTTTTACCCGGTAGGACTTACGTAATTGAACAGTTTTTCGCGGACTGCGCTCGCGAGACACCGTTCCCAAAGCCCCACTCCCTTGTATTAACGACGTAAGTCCTAAGCTATGTACTAGAGGCAGAGAACTGACGTAAGCCTTTATTGTGTTGAATAAGTTGTGTATGTCCAGAACATTTAGGACATTAATTAATGAGCAAGGCCGTCATGATGAATGTTGTTACCCTATCCCGTCATTGCTGCGCTGATTGATGAGAATTCTCTGCTCAATTAGGTGCCTAGATGCCGACTCAGGCGACGTGGTTTGTTGTTACGGATCTTGATAGCGTTCTCTCTTGTTCGCATCTGTTATGAGTTTTTCTTCTGACCAGCTTGCATTACTCATTCAACCTGTGCCGTTTACGGTTGCGTCGAACACACCTATCCATAAGGCGATCGCCCTTATGGAAGAGCATCACTCGACGTATATCCTGATTGCAGATGATGGAAGACTCCGAGGCCTGATCACGGCTTTGGATATGGTGCGGCTGACGACGGGCCACATCTCTTCGGAAGACGCTATTGAGCACGTGATGACACAGCCGCTGATGACATGGCAGCTCTCAAAGGTAGAACAGGTTGAAGAAATCTATCGGCAAATGCGCGATCGCAAGATTGAGCATTTACCTGTTGTTGACGATGCTCAATCCTTACAAGGTGTCGTTACATTGGCGAGCCTCTGTGACGTCATGCACGTTCAACTTTCGGAGCAGGCTAACCAGCCCTATCAGCCCAACGCGGATCATCAGCTTAAGGAAGAGAGTCGGCGATCGCAACGCGTGTTAGAGCGTCAGATGGACTTTTTGCAGAGTGTAATTGATGCGATACCCAGTTCTATTTTTGTAAAAGATCCGAAGGGTGCCTTTTTGTTGGCGAATCAGGCAGCTGCAGACATTTATGATACGTCTCCGAGTGACATCATTGGTCAAACCGATCGCGACCTCAATCTCAACGCGACTCAAGTTGAGCAGTTCTTGGCATTTAACCGAAGAGTCATGGACTTGGAGCAAACTCTAATTACGAATGATCAGCCTATTACTCATCCAAGGGGCGAAGTGCATTGGTATTCAACAACCGTCAGTCCTTGGGTTGACAGCGATGGTGCGATCGCAGGCGTGATTGGAAATTGTGTGGACATCACAGCACGCAAAAACCTAGAATTTGCGTTGAAAAAATCAGAAACCCAATTGCAGACCATCTTGTCGGGTATCGGCGCAGCAGTCCGATATTTTCGGTTTTATCCGAACGGTCAATGGGAAACCTTGTACTGTTCAGAGAAATGCTCTGATTTTTTCAGTTGGAGTAAAGATAAGACGTTTACAGAGTATTGGCTCTCGAATATTCAGCATGACGATATTGATCGGGTCGTCAATTCGGCATGGGAACTGATGCAGGATGAACAAGAGATCTCCATTGAGTATCGCTTTCGGCATGCAGATGGCTCGATTCGATGGATCTCAGATACCCTTACTTCTCGTTGGGATAAGGAACAGCAGAGCTGGTTGGTGACGGCCGTGGCAATTGACATTAGCGATCGCCAGCGCGTCGAGATTGAACGACATGTGATTGAAGACGCCCTCAGGAGAGAAAATCAATTCCGTTCGCAGATCATTGATCAGATGGCAGATGGATTGTGTGTTTGCTATCTCATCGATGAATTTCCGTACATCCAGTTTTCAGTCTGGAATCAACGCATGACTGGCATTACAGGGTATACCCAGGCTGAAATTAATGCATACGGTTGGTACCATCGACTCTATCCTGACCCAGATGATCGAGTCCGTGCCATCAAGCGAATGGCAGAGATGCAGCAAGGTAATGATCTAAGAAATGAAGAGTGGGTGATTACTCGTGCTGATGGTCAACGCCGAACACTATCCATATCGACGACGCAGTTAGATACGGATTCGACCCCTCCGTTGGTGCTTGCTGTCATGCAAGATGTGAGCGATAGCAAGCAAGCCGAATATCAGCTGAAACAATCATTGAAAGAGAAGAATCTTCTCCTGTCCGAGATCCATCACCGAGTCAAAAATAACCTCCAGGTGATTATCAGCCTGCTGAACCTTCAAGCCAATCGAGTGAATGATGGTGGAGCTCGGCAAGCACTGAAACGAGGTAGCGATCGCGTGTATGCGATCGCTCTTGTACACGAAAAGTTGTATCGAACTCAAGACTTTGAAGGCATTGCACTTGGAGACTATATTCGAGAGTTTGTTGAGCAGCTTGTTCAGAGTCAAGAGTTGCTAGAGGCCCAAATCACGGCTCAATATGCATTAGATGATTCCATTCATCTATCTCTCAGGAAGGCGATTCAAGTGAGCCTCATCCTCAATGAATTTGTGACCAACGCCATTAAGCATGGGGGGATTGCGCCAGACGGCCATCAGTATGTGTGCATTGAGTTGAACCAAGCGAGCGACCAAGCCGTCTTGCTTCGAGTGGGTAACTATGGCGATCCCCTCCCGTCCAATTTTTCACTCACTGAGCCACGATCGAGCATGGGGCTTAAGCTGGTGCAGGTCTTGTCTGAACAGATTGGGGGCTCTGTTCATGCTGAATCCAACACAATGAATTGGTTCTCGTTATTGTTTAAGCAGGCTTAGGGGCTATCACGATCTGTTGAAATGACTTGGCAACGCGTGCTCAAAATCCATGTTTCTTCGTCGCAGATTTGAGACGATTACAAAATTTGTGTGGGTACTATTCAATCCGCATCAATAACCGATTGTTTGATGTGTTTCAGCAAATTGTAAAAGGGTTGCCAATCATCGTTGAGAACGATTGGCTCCCAAATTGCTTCGATTTCCGAGCGAATTGGCACGATATCAGGATTATGTTGAGCTAGCGTTTGACGCACCTGCTGGAGCTGCTTGGATGATAGCGTTTGGAGCGATCGCCCATACAGCGATCGCCACTGCGTAACTGCGTCGAGCGCGTCGTCTTCTAGACCATTAGATAGGCTGGGTAGCATGTGTGACGGGTGGTCTACCCACGATGGGTCAAACTGTGCGCGCAACATCATGAAAAAGGCATGATACCCAAGTTCCGTCAATTGCAGCAGAAGGGTTAGTGTTGTTTGAATCAATGCCTCTGCTAAGGAGGGATCATCGATAAATGGAATGCCCAGTTTCGCTAACATGCGCGCATGGTAGGCACGACGATATTGATCATCAAACTGAGATAGTGCAGTATCCATTACTTCTTGGGCAATGACACTGCGTAGCGGAGCTTGAAGCAACTCTAGGTTCCAGCGACACATGATTGGCTGATTCTTAAAACAGTAGCGCCGTCCATAATCGAAATAGGCTGCTGTAAACACCGGATCATAATTATTTAAAAAGGCATAGGGTCCGTAGTCAAAGCTTTCGCCTGTAATCGACATGTTGTCTGTGTTTAAGACGGCATGACAAAATCCTTCTGACATCCACTGTGCGGTTAAAGTCGCAACGCGCTCAACCAGCTCAGTATAAAATAGGGCTTCTCGTTCAGAGTGCTGCCATAGGTGCGGGTAGTAGTACTGAATTACGTGATCAACTAACTGTTGGGTTAGATCCGGACGCTGAAGATAGTGCAGTCGCTCAAAGGTTCCGAATCGGATGTGCGAACGGCTGAATCGAACCATGATGGACGAACGGGTGGGAGAGGGTTCGTCGCCGCGCCAAAGTGATTCCCCGGTTTCAATCAGACTCAGACATCGGGATGTCTTGACTCCATATCGATGCAGCGCCTCCGCTGCAATGATTTCGCGAACGCCTCCCTTTAGGGTTAATCGCCCGTCGCCACCTCGAGAATAGGGTGTTGGCCCTGACCCTTTTGTTCCAAAATCGTAGAGTTCGCTATCAATACCACGCACTTGACCGTAGAGAAACCCTCGACCATCGCCCAGAAATGGATTGTATTCCCCAAACTGATACCCGTGGTACCGCATGGCAAGCAACGGTTGACGCCCCTGGAACTTCCCAAAGGCGTCAATAAAATCGGTGTCTGAAATCTCATTCGGTTCTAGGCCGATGATTTTCAAGACCTCATCATTGCGAAATCGTAGATGGTGCTGTGGAAATTCAGCTGCTGAGACAACATCGTGAAACTGGCTTCCAAGAGCCTCGAAAGCAGGTTCGTAGGATAGCTCATTAAACGGGTTTGACATAGAGCTTGATAGATGGAGTCAATTTGGCGATCGCTAACGCTCGGTTTGTGGAACAAACAGGACGACAAGCCCTGCTCCTCCAAAATACAAGGCCAGCACGGCTCCGGCCAAAAGGCTTTGAGTAATGGGGTCGGTGGATGGAGTCAAAACCGCACCTAACACCACGGCTCCGACTAGTACGTAACGCCACCCTGATAGCATTTGCTTGGCTGAGACAATGCCGAGCAGCCCGAGTAGGAACTGAACAACAGGAATCTGAAAGGCTAACCCGGTGCTAAACAGTAACAACAAAACAAATTCGAAGTAGCGATCAATCGACCATAGTTGCTCAACAACATCTGCGCCATAACTGATAAAGAAATTCAGTGCTGCTGGAATCAGCGCGATGTAGGCAAAGATGAGCCCAGCAAAAAACAAGACGCTTGATCCTAAAACGATGGGTCCAAGAAGACGCCGTTCGCGGAGGGTGAGTCCTGGGAGAACAAATCGAATAATTTGATAGAGGATGAGTGGACTTGAAATCAGCAGCCCACTGTAGCCTGCAACTTTAACGGATACAAAGAAATATTCGCCCGGAGAGAGCTGAAGAAACTTGGCACCTTGTGCAGGAATTTCAAGCAATTCAACAATATTGTTGACAAACACAAAACAGAGGATGATGCCAAGGATGACCCCGATCATTGCGTAGAAAATTCGTTGACGCAGTTCTTCCAAGTGGTCGAAAAGTGACATCTCAACATCATCAGGCAGCTCATTTAGGTAATCTGAGGAGGATGAAGAGCTGTTCCCAGATGTTGGGGATATCGCCTGATTGTCGTCTTCTGCTTTTCGATTTTGTACAGACGTCATAGGGATCGCAATGAAAAAGTTGCTGATAAACGGAGTGTGCTAAATAAAACAGCGTGTTCGGCCGATGCCATTCGATCCTAAAGCTGGATGAAGGTGTCAAAACGCTGCGATGCTGGTATCAAGACTTGGCATACTTTGATTATTGTATAGTGCCTATCTATTCAGGAACAGGAGATGATACGCTCCTCTGCTGTTCGGATAAAAGCTTGGGTTGAAGATATAAATTCTCCAGAACGACTGAGGCTCCTGCTACCCATGGTGGAACGATAATCGCACCAAGGATGCCGAGTACTTGCGTTCCGCCGAGTACCGCTAAGAGTTGATACAGGGGATGGATTCCAACGGACGATCCGACCAGCAGAGGATCAAGAATATAGGTTTCCACATTTTGAATGATGATAAACAACAGTAACACCCAAAGCAGAGTCCACCATCCTTGTGAAACGGCAACAACGAGTGCTGGAATCGCTCCTAGTACCGGGCCAAGAAAAGGAATGAGGTTTGTGACGCCGGCGATCGCCCCGAGACCGAGCGCAAAGTCTGACAAACCGAGAACGCTGAGGGAGGTAGTTGTCGCTGCCGCTAGAATGAGCGAGACTAAAATTCGACCTCGAATGTAGCTGCCAATCCGGTAACTAATTGGACCCACTTGTTCGGCTAGTCGTTTATCCCAAGGGGTCGGAAATAATCGCGTTGCACTTCGGGTTAACGTTTTGCTGTCTGAGAGTAAGTACCCCGACAGAAAAAGCGCCAATACCACGCTGAAAAAGCCTCCAGCAATTTCAGTCGTCAGCCCAACTGAGCGGACAAGAAGTTTTTGGGTTGATTGAATGGCCCATCGTGTCAGTCCTTGAACATCGACAATCTGGTCAAAGAGTTGATCGATCAGCTCTGGCCGCGTGTTGCTTTGGGTCATGACCCAGGTTTGGGTTTCGGAAAGTAGATTGTTTAGTGAAATGGGGACTTGACGAATAAGCCGCTGAAGCTGCTCAAATACAGTCGGACCAATGAGCAATCCAACGCCTGTGAGCCCTCCAATGAGGCCAAGATAGACAAAAATAACGGTTAACCATCGAGGAATGCGCCATTTTTCAGCGGTATCGACAATGGGAGCGATCGCCGACGCTAGCAACAACGACAGCATGAGTAAGACGATAAGTCCTCGTAGTTGCCAGATGACCAGCACAGCGAGAATAAGAGTCGGGATGACGATTAGAGTGCCTAATGAAATCGAGATACGTCGTTCAGGCTCAAGCATTAATTCAGTCAGCTCCAGATGATGTCACGCAAAAGAAAACGATTGAGCCAGAAATCTTCATACAGCTCTCACCACGGCGTGTTTCTACCGTAGAGACGCTAGGCTAGCCAGCTCTAATCATCGGATTAAGTTAGTTGCATCCTACACGCTTGCTGGGGTCACAGGCGGTTGCGTTTCTAACATCAGCTTCGAGCGCTGCATCTGTTCCGGTACTTCGACAGGGTAGTGACCCGTGAAACAAGCCGAGCAGAAGCCATCGCGATTTTCTTGAGTCGCATCGAGCATTCCTTCCCAACTGAGATAAGCCAGCGAATCGACCTCAATGGTCTGCTGTATCTCAGCAATTGACTTAGTTGAAGCAATCAATTGATCCTGATTATCCGTATCGATGCCATAAAAGCAGGGATGGGTGACTGGCGGTGATGAGATACGCATGTGAACCTCTGTTGCTCCTGCATCTCTCAATGCCTTAACAATTTTTCGGCTTGTGGTACCCCTCACAATTGAGTCGTCAACGATCAGCACACGTTTACCAACAAGGACATCTTTCAGCGGATTGAGCTTAACGCGAATCCCAACCTCGCGCATGCTCTGGGTGGGCTGAATAAAGGTACGGCCCACATAGCGGTTTTTGATTAGACCTTCTGCAAACGAAACGCCAGATTCTTGTGAATAACCGATCGCGGCGGGAATGCCGGAATCGGGGACGCCCATAACAAGATCAACATCGGCTGGAGATTCCCGTGCAAGTTGCCGTCCAAGGCGCATCCGGTAGCTGTAAAGGCTTTCGTCGTTTACCACACTGTCTGGGCGTGCAAAATAGATCATTTCGAAGATGCACAGCTTACGCTTGGGTTGCTCCCAGTGAACTGACGAAATGCCTTTATTGCTGACCCATACGGCTTCTCCGGGCTCAACCTCACGGACAAAATCAGCACCAATAATGTCTAGACCACATGTTTCAGATGAGAAGACATACCGTTTTGACGCATCGAGACGGGTTTCTTCACTCGGCAAGAGCCCAATCATCAGCGGCCGAATCCCGTGTGGATCACGGACACCCATGATGCCATCGGCAGTTGCAATCGTGAGGCTGAACGCTCCTGAGCAGCGTTTGAACGCGCAGGTTGCCCCCTCTAGCCAATCTTTTCCTTCGTTGACCTCCTGAGCGATCGCCAAGGCAATGAGTTCAGAGTCAGTTGTTGTAACAGGGGAGAACCCAGCATCAACCAATTTTTCACGTAATGCATAGGCATTGACTAAGTTTCCATTGTGAGCC
>JBCBLF010000060.1:0-13335 GCA_038520475.1 Cyanobacteria bacterium J06627_8 | reverse complement strand
CAAGGCGTACAACCCAAAATAGGTCAATTTTGCGACTTCCTCGCCAGGCGCATAGATGCCATAAACGCCGCACGATTCTTCAGGCTTATCCGGTGGCTGATGGGTCGATAGTGCTCCGACTGTCGTTGACGAAGGCAGATCAGATAACATCGAGTCGCTATTCTGAGATCTCATGCGAGAAGGAAGCTCCTATGTGTATAGGGTTTCATTGTGGATAATGAGCGAGATTGATTCAGATGACGTTCATGCGTCTTGGCTAGGGGCTGTCATCACAGTCGATGTACGGGCAATACATGTTCAAAAAAGTTCGCTTGCACTGGCGATTATGACCATCGGACCAATGACGAAGCTTTGAGATGACAAGGTTAAATTTTCATTAAGCTTGCTACCTTTTACACAGTACCGTAACACTGGTCAACATTTCCACGAATCTTGGATTGAATGACCGTTTCTCAGATAACTGTTTGATTGAGGACCCATCAGTTTGCGTGATGGATGAACTAAGCAGACATTCGTCGAGCGATCGCCAATTGCCAACAATCACGGATGCGGTTAAGCGGAGCATGAATCAATGGTTGGCTATCAGCAGTCGTTATTGTTAGCGAATCAGTTGACCCTCCAACGGTGCCTAAGCTCATCCAGCGATCGCCCAAGGCCGTTGCCAAGTAAGTTTCCCAATCACTCTGATGACTGGGGGACACAGAAACAACAATGCGAGCTCCACACTCCCCAAATAAGACCGTATCCCACCGTCCATCAAAGGTAGAATCCAAGGAAAGCTGAATCGCTGCGCCTTGGGTTCCACTAATGCAGCACTCAGCCAAAGCGATCGCTAATCCGCCTTCCGCACAGTCATGGGCAGAGGCAATCCATCCATGATGGATGCCGTGTCGACACGCAGATTGAACGGCTTGCTCTAGCAGATAATCGACGACGGGAGGCTGTCCGGCAACTGTTTGATGGACAACAGCCAGATATTCAGACCCTCCCAGAGTTGGTCTCTCAGACACCTCGCTTGAGGTCGATGCGAGTCCAACGCCGAGCAAGTAGATACGGTCTCCTTCAGCTTGCCAGCCTTGGCCTCTGGCCTGAGTAATGTCAGGAACACGACCAACCATACCCACCACTGGTGTAGGGTAAATAGGCTGTGGCCGCCCTAACGAGTCCACAGTTTCATTATAAAGAGAGACATTTCCTCCCGTCACAGGTGTTGAAAACGCATCGCAAGCCTCAGCGAGCCCGCGACAGGCTTCTGAAAGTTGCCAATACCCGACAGGTTTCTCTGGGCTGCCAAAGTTTAAATTATCGGTGACTGCGATCGGATCGCTTCCAACGCAACTCAAATTTCGAGCTGCTTCTGCTACGGCCATCTTGGCTCCTTCAAACGGATTGAGATAGACGTACCGTGCATTACAGTCAACGGTTGCTGCGATGCCCGTTCGATAGGCTGATGGTGTTACTCGTTCAGACATTTCAGCCCCATTTGCTTGGGCCGTTGATTCCTGAGGACGCACCCGAATCACTGCAGCATCAGCCCCTCCAGGAAACAGAACCGTGTTGTTTTGAACCTGATGGTCGTATTGCCGATAAACCCATTGTTTTGACGCAATGGTCGGACTATCGAGCAAGGTGAGCAAAATGTCAGTCCAGCTGAGAACAGAGTCACTTGTCTCAAGTCCGGCGATCGCACAAGCGGGGAGCATTGCTTCAGTCCACTCCCAGGCAGCTTTGGCGTAGGCGGGTGGTTCAGACAGTGCCTCCCGATGATAAATGGGCGTATTATCCGCTAGAGCTGTTGCTGGAATCTCAGCAGCGATTGCTCCATTAAATAGAATGCGGACAATTGGCTCTTCAATCACACAGCCTGCAACAACAGCGTGGAGTCCCCATCGATGAAAAATATCGATTAGTTCTTGCTCTCGACCAGTTTGAGCAACAAACAGCATGCGCTCTTGTGATTCTGAGAGCAGATATTCGTAGGGAATCATTCCCGTTTCGCGGTTGGGAATGCAATCTAGATTCAATTCAATGCCGACCCCACCGTTCGCAGCCATTTCAGAGGTTGAGCAGGTGATACCGGCTGCTCCCATATCTTGCGCGGCGACCACTGCTCCGGTTTTGAAGGCTTCGAGGCAGGCTTCAATTAATGATTTTTCTAAGAATGGATCACCGACTTGCACGGCAGGACGATCGTCAAGGGAATCATCGGTCAACTCGGCGCTGGCGAAGCTAGCTCCCCCCATGCCATCTCGCCCCGTGGTGGACCCAACATACAGCACAGGATTTCCGATGCCAGAGGCCCCTGATTTGACAATTTCAGAGGTTTCCATCAGCCCAATCGCCATGGCATTTACGAGTGGATTGCCAGCATAGGCTGGATCAAAATAAACTTCGCCTCCGACGGTGGGTACGCCGACACAGTTGCCATAGTGGGCGATGCCCTCGACCACACCACTGAATAATCGACGCGTTCGCGCATGATCGATATCCGAATTGGGCTGATCATCTAAGCTGCCAAACCGAAGTGAATTCAACACGGCAACGGGGCGGGCTCCCATCGTAAAAATGTCGCGGAGAATACCACCAACGCCTGTTGCCGCTCCTTGGAACGGCTCAATTGCGGAGGGATGATTGTGTGATTCAATTTTGAAAGCGACGTGCAGGCCATCGCCAAAGTCAACGACTCCAGCATTTTCACCGGGGCCAACCAGAATGCGATCGCCCGTTGTGGGGAATTGCTTGAGCAGAGGTCGAGAATTCTTATAGCAACAATGCTCTGACCACATCACCCCAAACATCCCTAGCTCTGCCTTGTTAGGATGTCGTCCCAGACGGTTCACAATCTCGTCATATTCGTCGGGCTTAAGCCCTTCGGCAGCGATTTCATCAGGAGAAAATGGGGCAGAGGCGATCGCAGACATAACGCTCTTGTCACAGGATGGAAAGATAGACAAAGTCATTCTAATTCAAATAGGACTGACGCATTGATTGGAGTCGTGGTAACCACCACGACTCCAATCAATGCACTAGATGTCGCTGCCTTGAATTAGTCTGAGCTTACTTTGCGTCAACGGGAAGCGATACGGTGAATTCAGTTCCTTCGCCTGGTGTGGATACGAAACTGAGATCCCCTGCATGGGTATCAACCACAATTTGATGGATGATCGCTAGCCCAAGTCCCGACTGAGATTTGACCCGTTTTGTAGTGAAGGTGTAGTCAAAAATGTGAGGCTGTTTCTCAGGCGGAATGCCACCTGCATTATCAGCAATATGAACCACGAGATGCTTATCACGATGTTCAGTCCGAATGGTTAATGAGGGGTATTCAGGACACCGCTCATCAAATGCTTCGATTGCATTGGCAATAAGCCCCATAAACATTTGGCCGAGTCGATCTGGGAAGCCCATGATCATGGGCACAGTGTCGTATTGCTTGATGACGTCAATACTGGAGCGGTTTCGATGGGGATGAAAGTGATGCTGGAGCAGTAAGAGCGTGTTGTTTAACACATCATGAATATCAATCTCGACTTTTTGAGCCAAGGGCAATTGGGCAAACGTCGCTAGCGCTTGATGAAATACGTGGAGTCGATCGCAGCTATTGTGAACGGATGCAACATGCGTTTGAGTGTCTCGTTGAAGGTCGTTGAGCGGGAGGTCGTCGATGGGTTGGGCGATCGCCTCATTCGGTTTGGACGTGTGTTGTTGATACGAAGAGATACGGTCTTGTAGATGCTGATAGGACTGTTGCACAAAATCGATGTCCGTTGTTAAGGCTTCTACTAGTGGCAAAGCTCCACTAACGGTGCTAGAAGCGAGTTCTCTCAATGCCGCTAACTTTTCTTGTTGTACGAGTCTGATCGTCGTTTGCTCATGTTTTGAGGTACGAATTAGCATGCCTTGTTCAAGTTGTTCATTGAACCGGCGGAGTTCAGACTCAACGTATTTCCGGTTCTCAATCTCCTTTTTCAGCTCATCATTTTTCGCATTAAGCGTGTTCATCAAATAGGTGATTTTTAAATGTGTTTTGACTCGCGCTAATACTTCTCCATGGCTGAATGGTTTCGTAATGTAGTCAACAGCGCCAAGTGACAGACCGCGAATTTTACTTTCTGTATTAGCAAGAGCTGTCATGAAAATGATGGGAATTTCTCGTGTTTTTTCAAGAGCTTTGAGACGAGAACAGGTTTCAAACCCATCGATATGAGGCATCATAATGTCGAGCAAAATGAGCTCTGGTGGATCGTCTGAGACATGTTCCAGAGCCTCTAAGCCATTGGATGCAATTTGCGTCGTGAAGCCTTCTTGTTCGAGTATTTGTTGAAGGAACTCTAGGTTGACGGGATTATCATCAACGATGAGGATAAAGCCTGTGTTCTGAATATCCATGTTGTGAGGGCCAAAGACAGGTGATCAAAACAAAACTGATTACGAGAACGTGATAAAAGCTAAAAATCTATTGTGTCCCATAAAGCCAGATTTGCATGAGTGGTCCCTTCTAACTAGGGAATTCACTCCATATTCCAAAAGTGATAGATAGCAACGTTCATTGTTTCTGAAAAAGATGCACTGCAGTTGCAACTGCAACTGTGACGACGGACCGAAAGAGATGCACAAATATGATTCACCTAGTGTGCCCACAGATGAGGAGATTTTCTGGGCGCTTCACATTAAGTCAACTAACTATGGTTAGATATGTAAATTATCTGAAAGTAGGATAAAGCCACGTTTATCGAATAGCTTCTAACCGACGCACAATTTGAGGCTTTATTTTATCCAACTCATCCTTTAAGAAGCCTTTGCTGAGGGTTGCCTGTGTTGAAGGGGCAAGTTCTGCCATTGCTGCAAACTTCTTAAGCTGATTAGATTGCTCATTGACGAGATCTGCTGAGACCCGTGCAGCAGGTTCTGTAATCGTCAACGTAATTACACGAGAACAGGCTTGTGGATAATCTTGAGAAAACAGCAAAACGCGATAATGCTTTGCTTCGATCAACAAATGCAGCATGTCTTTGAAAAGCTTCTGCTTCAAATCTAGATAACATGGCAACCAACTTGGCCCGTGAGCAGCGCTATACAGCACGGTAACCCACAACAGCACTGGGTGAGGATTCTCGATAAACATGAACTTGTTGTGAGCGGTGTAGTCTGTTAGTTGATCAATCGTTTCTCTAGGCAACATCACCCAAAGTGTCAAAAGAGGTTCATTGCTGGTTTGGACGATATGAGGAAAAACAATATTGGCAATCGGTTTATCTTTTGGCCAAGATTGAAGACGACAAACATCATCTGGTGTGAGAGATGATTTCTTTCGAAAGGGCCGTTGGAAGTCTGGCTTCCTACGTTTGAGGAACCGCTCTAGGTCTTTGGCGAGTTCGATATTAGGCGCAAATTTTTCTTCTAAGGTCTTGAGGGATTCGAAAATCGCTCCGGCAGATTGAGGTCGGTTGGATGGATTTTTTTCTAAGCACCCCATGATGACCGACTCTATGCTTTTTAACGCTCGGCGCATGTCATCGCGAGCCTTCATGGTTCTGGATTGTTTCAAAAGCGGACCAGCGGCGCCAATGAGTGAGCGAGGCGGATATTCTCGATGGGCTTTATACCAAGCGCCGAACGTATGAGTGTCTGCATTGACAGGAAGTTTACCGGTCAGCATCTGAAACATGACAATGCCTAAGCTGTAGATGTCTGAGCGTCCATCTAGTTCGAGTCCTTCCATTTGTTCTGGAGACGCGTAGGCCAAGGTTCCCATGAAGCACTTGGTCTCTTCACTATCTTCTTGAAGGGTCTTTGCAATACCAAAGTCTAAAACTTTAACCAGGTCTCCAAGCGAATCATCTTTCGTGACGAAGATATTACTAGGCTTAATGTCTCGATGCACAATCGGGTGGTTGATATTGTCAATCTCAATGCCTCGATGTGCACATCGAAGACCTGCACAAATTTGTCGAACGAGTGCTAAAAATTGCGGAATTGGAATTGGGCCCTTCTTGATGCGATCAATCATGGAAGATCCCTCTAGATATTCCATGACGTAGTAGGGGGCCATGTGCTCATCAATGCCGTAATCGGTGACTCGAATAATATTGATGCTGCGTTGACCGAGCAATGCACAAATCATTGCTTCACGCTCAAATCGGTCCAATACTCGTTGATTCGTTAGGTTTTGGGAGAGAAACTTGATAGCAACAAAGACCCCACCCAAGAGCTGATCCTTTGCTCCATAGACCTTTCCCATCGACCCTTGACCCAAGGTTTTGACGATTTTGTAGCGATTTGAAAGTATGCGACCAATATTCGGATCTTCTGACATAACTAACCCAGATTGATAGCTCTAAAATCGTGTCTCTAGCCGGTTTCGAGGTAGCTGGTAGATTGCTTGACCGCATACGGATCTTGGGGCAAGCTCGCGAATGGCACCTTCGGTCGACTTTGTCCTGTGGAAACGTAGAACGACTCAATCAGTGACGGTGTCACAGTTCACCGATGTGCCACTATTGATGCGTTTTCGTTGGTTCGAGACAGTTTTTGAGTTTGGCCATTATTTTGGATGACCAGCCTTCAACTCTTGAGTGCACACTGAGGGTTGTGGTGATAGCTGCTGAATGTGTCTTTTCGATGAGGTAAACTATCAGACTTTTTAGTATAAGCCTTGATACCTTAGAGTTCCCAAGCTCAGTTTAATATTTTAATCTCTTCAAAAACATGGCGCTACTCTAGCTTGAAACGTTATGGCGATGTTTCGGAATTTGAAAGCAGCGTTCTACACTGCTTTCAAAATTGACTAAAACTTGCCTCCTACTCTTTCAACTTACGCCGTTGTTTAAGGTTGGCAATCTTTAAAAGTTAGCAGTAGAGGAATTAAGACCTACTCCATTCCATGATCAGGCTTGAGTCATCAATTAAGGTCATATGAACTGAGCTCTGGTAATCAATCATCTGCCTGATTAGTGTTGATGCCCAGATAAACGTCGAGCACCTCAGGGTTCGTCTGGATTTCTTGCGGTGGCCCAACAGCGAGGTTTTTCCCTTCTGCTAGAACCCAAACGCGATCGCACAACGACATGACGACATCCATGTTGTGTTCAATGATGAGGAAGGTTGTGCCGCGCTCATTCCATGTGCGAATGTAAGCACACATTTGCTGAATCAAGGTGGGATTAACGCCAGCGGCAGGTTCATCGAGCAGCACGAGCTTTGGCTGTACCATCAAGGCTCTAGCCATTTCTAGGAGTTTACGCTGACCGCCTGATAGGGCTCCCGCATATTCGTGAGCCATATGCGAGAGACCAATCGATTCTAGAATGGCGATCGCCCGGTCCCGTAGCTGTCGTTCTTCTCGATGCACTCTGATGGGTTGAAGCCAAACATTCCAGAAGTTCTCGCCAGATGGATGCTGAGCGGCCAACAGCATGTTGTCGAGTACGGATAGCTTAGAGAGTACCCGAGCAACCTGAAACGTTCTCACCATACCGAGTTGAGCAATTTCATGGGGGTGGCACGTATGGATCCATTCACCATCAAAGCTGACTGTTCCTTCATTTGGTGTCAAAAAATTGCATAGCAGATTAAATAGAGTGGTCTTTCCTGCTCCATTAGGCCCAATCAGCCCGGTGATGCTGCCGCATGTAACGTCCAGCGATACGTGTTGAACGGCTTTGACTCCACCAAATTGCTTGCTCAATTTCTCTGCATTGAGCAATGTTTGAGAATTGACTGAAGGATTTGCTGGTCCTTCACGGTTGGCCGAGTCTGCTGCCGCTGAGTCACGAGTTGACGCGTCAGAAGTGAACTTATCGCCCAAGGGTCAGTTCCTCCTTCTTGCCTAAAATGCCTTGGGGTCGCCAAATCATGAGTCCCATCAGTAGGAGCCCAATGAGCATGACGCGAAAGGCTCCCAACTGAGCATCATTAAGAGGAATGACATCATCTAACACAAATCGGGTCACAGTTTGATAAGCCCAAAAGATAACCGCTCCAAGCAACGTTCCAACGTTACTCCCGGCCCCTCCTAGCACAACGATGCTCCACGCATTAAAGGTTTCGATGGGGCGAAAGTTGTCGGGATACACGGTTGTTAGCTGCCAGGCATGCAATGCGCCAGCGATCGCTGCGATCGCTCCGCCCAACATCAGTGATTGCAGCTTGTACCAAAAGACGTTTTTGCCCAATGCAGTGGTCACCATTTCATCTTCACGAATGGCTTTGAGTACCCGACCCCACGGCGATCGCGCTAGCCGTTGGAGGGCCCAAAAGATTAATGCCACCAACAGCACTGAAATCCACATGAGTCCAGTTTTTGTTGGATTTCGATTGTAGTGATATAGGGCTGATGCGGCATAGCCGTAGAGCACAATACTGCCTCCGGTGACGAAGACGCTAGAGAGCAAAGCCGTTCCTTCTCCTAATGCAGGCGCAGAGGAGAGCCAGTGCAGCCACAGCCATCGATATCCGCCAATGAGTAAGGCGATCGCCACAATTAAAAAAGCACCAATCACACCATTGGATAGTTCTGTTGATGTTTGCAAGCGCTGACTCATCCACCCTAGCCCAACCACAAGCGCAAACAGCGAGGCAAGATAAATCACTAATCGTCCGCTGCTATTCCATAGGGCAGCAGTGGATGCAGCTCGAATAGTTCGCCTTGCCCATTGCCATTGCCGCCAGAGTGCCAGACCCACAACAATCGTGAGGATAGCAATCATTCCAATTCTGATGATGAATGATGGATTCAGGTCGCTCAGGGGTAAAGGAAACCGCTGAATGCCAAAGGTTCCTCTTGTGAGCCACTCTTCATTGAGCGCAACAGAACGCAGAATTTCCGATAATCCAACCGTCACAATTGCTAGGTAATCAGTTCGGAGGCGCAGCGTTGCAATGCCTGCAATGACGCCAAGTCCTGCTGCTGTGAATGCTCCGATCAAAACTGCAACGACGAGTGGAATGTGTTGCGGAAGAACCGATTCTAAAGACTGTAGGCTTGCTGAGATCCACTCATTGTTTTGCATCCACTCAAATTCGTCGAGCAATTGGATTGGGATTGCCTTCAAATAGCCAGGAAGCGTCAGAATGACGACCATATATGATCCAATTGCCATGAAGGCGACATGCCCGAAGTTAATCAGTCCAGTGAGTCCCCACTGGAGATTAAGCCCTAAGCTAAACAGGGCAAAAATGGATGCAAAGATAAGTAAGGAAACAATGTAGCCTTCCACAAGAGTTGACGCTTAATGTTGGTAATTGGCAGATGACCTCGCCGGATGACGAAGACTAAAGTCCTTATTTTGAAGCAAATAGCCCTTTTTTAGACCAGCCCCTAGTTTAAATCGAAACGACGGATAGAACCTAGGATTATTCTTGGTAAATGAAGGATTACTCGTCTCGTGCTCGAATTTGACTGAGAAAACAACCGTTAATACGCCATTGATGATTGGGGTGTGGTTGCATCATGTAGAGTGCCATGAACAATTGCCCATTGGGTCCCATGAGCACTACGGGTTGAGTCACTTTTCCCTCTAACCAGGCCACTGCTTCGAAAATAACAGAACGCGGTCGATACACCGGCGGATAAGATGATTCGACCATGGCCATAAATTGGTCGGCGGTCCCAAATTGAGCTTGGATGCCGGGGCTTGCGAAAGAGAATGCTTTTTCGGCATTGTTGTCTTGAAAAGCTTGGAGTTGTTGCTCAATCACACTTCGAATGGCGACGTGGTCAGCATCGGTCAGTTGCATGGCGACTGTTGAGAACTGTAAACACCTGTCTCTATATTATGGGTGCCAGGACAACGTGAAGGTCCATACAACATGGCAAACTTCTTGAATCCATAACTAAATAAGACTCACTTATTTCATGCAAGATCCTGGGTTTTGGGAATGTTTTTTTGCAGACGCAGCCCGCGAAAAACCGTTGAACGACATGGGTGCGATCGCTCTTAAAGCGATCGCATATTTAACGCTGCTCAAGGCGAGCCCGTATAATTCAGCAGGCAATGACGGAACTATTGATTTTTTTGATCAAACGCAACGCTTTGTCGCAGATTCAAACGGTTCATGACGGCTCTATTAAAACAATACGAGAATTACCAGAAGGATTTTGCTCTCCTTTCAAAATAGATAAGCTAGCTTTAATCTGCTTATAAGTTTGCTTTATCTCTTTTGTCGCTGATTCGACTGATCTTGGTTCGCCTAATCTTAGTTCGACTGAGCTAAGTGTTTTCTGGTTCGACACCTGCTCTCTCATTGTCCGACTGCTGTTCACAAAGGGCGATCGCACATGTATAACCGAATCGTGGATCAACGCCTGGTTTCTCACTACGCCCATGAGCCAGGCGATCGCCGCTCATCGAATACGGTCACCAGTCCTATCGATCAACTACAGATTGCATTGGCGATCGCTGATGAATCGATGTTAAAAACCTTGCTGGCAGATTGCCTGCAAATCATTGCCCCGCTTCATCAGATTGGAAAGATTTCTTCAACAATTGGAGTCAGAACGCCGTCTGGAGATGTCGTAGACGCTGTTTTAACCTACGACCAAGTGTGCTGTATTCCTATCGACTCAGATTCAGAACTTGAACCATTTGCGCCCTGCGAAGGCAAGTCTGCTCATGAGTGTGAGCGGGAAATGGCTTATCTGACGCGCTGTACCTCTGGGATGCAAACCATTGTTCACCATGCGTCTCTGTCGGACGCCCTTGAGGTATTGACCCGTGCCCGGCTGTCTCCGCATCAGATTCATACCATTTTGAATCTGTCTTATGATGCCTGGTGTAAGACCTGGTGGTATGGCCTGGATGATAATGGAGAATTTTCGATTCCGTTTCATCGACGCATTCGCACTCGCCAATATGCAGATGGGAGCGTCACCATTCAATACAAGGATTATTACTCAGCAGTAAAGCCCATCTGCTTTAGTAGTCAACGCCAGCGAGTTGTAATTGCCATTCATCGAGAAAATCAAAGCTTCAGTACGGTGCTGAGTTCAATCAATGCCAGCCGCGAACAACTCGGGATTCATCAGGCATTGTTAATTTGCGATCGCTTGTCAGAACTCGAAGCAAGAGGATTTCTGAGCCAGCAGGTTAGCCTGTATACCGCATCTGACCTCTATGTGTATGCCCACGCGGACTGCGCGATTTGTGTCAATCGAGACTGCCCGATGAACCACCGTAAGGATTCTCCGGTTGTCACCTGCCGACAGTTTTGTCTTGGTGATTAATGCGTCTGGATATAACTTGAACGATTAGCGTAATCATCGGCAGACGATGATCATGCTAATTGCCTGAATGCGCTACGGGCTGAATGTTCTAATTGGCGACAATTCCAGACCACTGAACGTTTTTCTCGTGGGTGCGTCGATAGGAAAAGAATCGGTCTTCATCGCGATACGTGCAGTAGGGAGCGATCGCCACCTGCTCGGGAGCAACACCAAGCTGATCAAGTTGCAACTTATTAATTCGACGCACGTCTAATCGAACCCGTCCTGGCTGAGGATCATCAAAGACAGCGGATGGATCAAGCTGTTGGAGTACCTCTAAAACATGAGCGATCGCTTCATCTGACCGAGACTGTACCGTATCCGCCACAGAGTCGTCTGACCCAGACATCTTTCTGGCATGCACTGCTACCGTTGCTCCAACCTCTGCCGCAACTGCCATCGAGACTTGATAGACATCGCCATCAATCGCTGGTCCCAAGGCCACTCGCAAATTGCTGAGCTGACTCCCCTGATCGAGTAATCGCTGAATGGCGACTGGAACAATTTTCTGTGCAGTCCCACGCCACCCTGCGTGAACAGCAGCGACATGTCCCGTCACTTGATCAGCGATGAGAACAGGAACACAATCGGCCGATGCTGTCCATACGGCTTCCGTTGGTTGCAAGGCAACAATGCCATCTGCCTCAGGCCATTGTGTCGACTCAGTCGATGAAGGAGTTTGCTCGGCTTTAGGTTGACCGTGATGTTGCCATTCAGAAATTGTCAAAACAGTGTTTCCGTGGACTTGCTTGACTCGATAGGCATGGGTATCTGGAGCGATCGCATCGACTAAGCTTGACGGAGGTTGAGGCCACCAGTCTCGCGTGAAGAATCCATGTCGCCAATCCTCTAGGAGCTGACAGTGGAGATAGGGGCGTCCGTTGTGTTCAATCCAGGTCCATGAATGCATAGCCAGGTGTAATGTCGGTGTCAGGTATTAGAAAGCTTAGTCAGAACGAGTGTTGATTCAGACATCCTTACGATAAAGCAACCCGAACCTATCTGGTTGCTCTATTTGAGTGAATCGATGGGATGAAATCGTATGATGAGTGTCATTGCGACATTATCGACGGGTGTGATGACCATAGACGGACAAACGACTAATCAACTGTCTTCAGGTTCAGTCGTCTTATCTCCAGACGCTGCGTCTATCACGGCTAATGCTGTTAAGCAGGCGATCGCCCGACTCACGACCACCCGACCGATGGCTGGCCCAGCAGCAGTAGACCGTGAGCATGAAGCTGTCCAGGTGCCGATATTCACCCCGCCTAAGTTCACTCCACCTAAATGGAATTGGAGTATTCATTGCGTTCAACAAACATCATCAACCAATGTTGAGCTATGGCAGCGGTTAGCGAATCAACCAGAGCCGGAGTCTGCGGTTGCACTGATCGCACACGAGCAAACTCGCGGTAAAGGACAGTGGAATCGGGCGTGGCGATCGCCTCCCGGTGGACTGTATTTGTCAGCTGCCCTTCCACTACATTTCACGACGCATGAAATGCCGGTCATGATGCTCTCTACAGCCTGTGGCATTACATCGCTGTTTAGAGCAGTCGGCTTCCCGATTCAACTGAAGTGGCCGAATGATCTGGTTGTGTCTGGGAAAAAACTCGGCGGTATCTTGATTGAGTCACGACTGAGAGGCGATCGCTTCTCCCGCTGTGTGGTTGGAGTTGGCATTAACTGGATGAATCCGATGCCTGATAACGGCGTGTCTTTACAATCACTCCTAACGCCAGAATCTGCTCGACATTGTCGTCAACTGAGTGATGTGGGTGCCCTGGTGTTACTCGGCATCGAAGCAGGAATTGACCATTGGAAGCGACACGGCAGTCAGTCGATTGCTCATCTCTACAATCAATACCTCGCTAACACTCATCAGTGGGTCCGACTTCCTGAAACGATTGGCGATCGCTATCCAGACTGTGTTGGGTTGAAGGGACGAATTGTCGGTGTTGCTCCCAATGGAGACCTGATTGTTCAGGTCGTAAGACCCCACCAGGCGTTGCCGATATCAATCACCTTTGCTCCTGGAACAATCGCGATTGGATATGGTCAACAGTAACGAC
>JBCBLF010000005.1:54641-56605 GCA_038520475.1 Cyanobacteria bacterium J06627_8 | reverse complement strand
ACTGTCTATGTTCGAGGTATTCCAATTGTCACGTTCTTAGGCGATGATGCGATCGCCCGCGCGACATCGGTTGTGGAAGAGACATCCCAGCAGGATGAGCTCAATGAGCTTGAAGCTACATCAGAAGAGAGTTCTGATGATGCGACGGCTGTGGATGCTTCGGCAACAGAGAATAAGGGTGTACAACCTCTCATTGCTACCGAAAAGCAGGTGTCACCTGAATCGAGTTCTGATGCTACACAATCAGACAAATCGGTGAATCCTGTTCAAAGTGCAGCGGCGATCGCAGAAAGATTGAACCGACTGTATACCAGCGATATTGATCCAAACAACATCATTGCTGCATGGAACGAAGACGATGATGCGTTTGTTATCCGAGCTGGCGAAGATGTCTTAGTTGAGTTTAATTCGTCAACCATCCTGCCTGACACAACGGGTAGCTTGTCAGAAGATGTTCTACAGGCAACAAATCGAATTCGCCGACAATTTGGCGCCGAGCCACTGACAGAAATTGACGGGCTTCCTTCGGCCTCCCGCTCGACCGTTGCAGCTGGACCTGTACGTTCTACCTTCACTGGCCCTGCATCTTGGTACGGACCGGGCTTCCACGGGCGGCGCAGTGCAAGTGGTGAAGTCTTTAACCAAAACGCGATGACAGCAGCTCATCGCACCCTCCCGTTCGGAACGGTTGTTCGTGTAACGAACATGACATCAGGTGCAAGTGTCGTTGTTCGAATCAATGACCGAGGACCGTTTGGAGGCGGACGAGTGCTAGACCTGTCAGCAGGAGCAGCACGAGCCATTGGAATGATTCAAGCTGGCGTTGCGAACGTCAGAGTTGATGTTCTAGATGCTCGGTAATCGTGGTTCACGTGGTCGCATCCTTGTCGAACTTAACGTTTACAACTGCATCTGCATCCCTGTCCTAGGGGAATTGTTATGGGTCGTAGGTCGAGACAATTAGGTGTTCTAATGTCTTCATTGTGCAAACTGACAATCGTTCAGATCAGATCATTTATAGCTTTAGCCATTTAGGCTAGGACACCGAGTATCATTCAAGTCCCTAGCGCATCGCCAAATGGCTTGCCGTCTTGTCCTAACGAAACTGGCGACGGCCATAAATCAAAAAAAACGCAAGTGCGGCCTCACTAGGTGAGGCCGCACTTGCGTTTTAAAGAACCTGCGCCTGAAAGAAACGTGTCCTGTTTCTCTAAAACCATCGATACATCACGATTTAGCAAAACCTCTATTTCTGCACTATGGCGTGAACAGATTGCCAAGTTGGATGTACGAGGAGTGGCAAGACAGGCCAGTAACAGGCCTTACCGTATGAGTATTGTTGGAATTATCGGATAACAGCCAGCGCGGTGTTCTGGAAGTAATGACCCAGAATTTGCTGATAGTTATACCCTCTTGAGGCCATGCCATAGGCTCCCCACTGGCTCATCCCTACGCCGTGTCCAAAGCCCCGACCATCAACAGCGAAGGCAACTGGAACTGAGGCAGCGGAGTTTGCGCTGGCAACTTGCTCCATTTGTGGACGAATGGTGAATAGCGTACTTCGGAGACCCAGCGATCGCCGCATTTCAATTCCGGTTAGCGTTCGAGTATTTGCATCACCGACAACTTGCATCGACAAAATTCGTCCCGTAGGCGAGAGTTCAACTGGAGTAATCGACAAAATTCGTCCGACTCCAGAGATGCGACTTTGCAACTCATCAGCCGAAAACTGCTCTTGCCATTGGAACACAGGTGCAGAGTGATCGAAATCAGCAACCCCTTGAAGGTAAGGGCGAGGATTCGACCACACATGTTCAGCGTTTTCGGTATGCCCCCCGGATGATGAATGGAAAACCGCTTCGATCAGGCGTCCATTATGGGTCAAGACCTGTCCTGCTGTTCCTCTCACCGCCGCATGGGTGCTGCTGGCTTCTTCTTCAAGTCCTTTATAGACCTGCCAAGCC
>JBCBLF010000005.1:0-54542 GCA_038520475.1 Cyanobacteria bacterium J06627_8 | reverse complement strand
ACCTGTCCTGCTGTTCCTCTCACCGCCGCATGGGTGCTGCTGGCTTCTTCTTCAAGTCCTTTATAGACCTGCCAAGCCGTTGTGTCTCCCACATCGAAAATGGCATTCCCGCGATGCTGACGCTGATAAAGCGCATAGGTTCGGGCCGCAACAGCCTGAGATTTGAGCGCTTCTAAAGGCCAGCTCGTTGGGGCTTCAGCTCCGACGACACTATAGAGATACTCTTCTAGGTCGATGTGGTTCACAGCGGTGATTCCACCGTCTACAGCAACCACTTGGGTCCGACCCCGATACCATTTGTTGCCAATTGCAACAAATCCTCCATCCGTGGGTTCAAGCCAAAATTGATTCCCTTGAAATTGGTGAATTTTAACTTGACGGCCTTGAGACTCTGCATAAACGCTGCCCATTGCGGGAATCTCTGCAATCACTCGCCCTGAGCTATCTCGTAAAAAAGACTTTGTAGAGCTTCCAATCTGAACGGTTGGTACCTCTTCTTCAATCGCCACGCGCATGTCCAATGCAGCTGCCTCAGCAATCACACCAAGCATACAGCTCAACACTGCCGTGAATGTGCTGACACCCAACAGCGATGCTGTTCTAGACAGACGGAACAGGCTGAATAGGCCAGATAGCGATTTAAGAAGCGATCGCCACATGTCGATGTAGGAGAGTCTGACACGATGAGCAGCCGTTCCAGGTGTTGCTGATGAAGCCGTAGATGACGTTTGCTGAGTGTACATGAGCAATGGCTGACGAGAGTGTATAAAAGCGCTGACAGTCATTTTCGTTACCCGCGTAATGATACGTTTTCAGGAATAGAGGCCGCTTCAATAGTAAATCCTACGAATCCTCTTGCCGAAGACAGTGGAGCAGGTTATTCCTACTCAGCGATGCGTTCAAGCGTTTCCATACTTTTATTAAATTGTCCGGGGGAACACTGTTGTGGCTCAACTAGTCCCCTTTTTGATCTGGACAACTATCCAGCAAGATATCTGGCATGGTCATTGATTCAATTCAATACCATCTGCATGAAAACACGGAACACGCTCAACTACTAGACAAGTTACCCAGTCACTCTTCTGAACTAGCAGCATCATATCCGCATCGATGTAATCGAAATGTTTGGTAAAAATCACATGGTCAAATACCGGAGGGTCAAAGCTCAGAGTGTCCTACCAAATAGAGCCGTACACCGATAGGTCAAGACGCGTATCCAGGAAAACTGGACGAAATGTAGCTTTCCTCAAACCATTGATTTGACTGGAGCACGCGGCGCAATCGTTGTGGTAACTAAGTGCGACTTTATGTGAATGCCTGTCCCTTCTTGGCTAACCTCAGGACTGTGCCGAGCTGTAGACTCCGGATTTACCACCTGTTTTACTGACCAGATGAATGGCTTCAATCTGCATCGACTTTTCAAGTCCTTTTGCCATATCGTAGAGCGTCAGTGCAGCAACCGATACGGCTGTTAGCGCTTCCATTTCAACGCCTGTTTCAGCTTTCGTTTTCACTTCGGCTTGAATTTTAAAGCCGGGGAGTTCGTCATCTGGGGTGATGGTAACGGTCACCTTATGAATTGGGATGGCATGGCATAGCGGAATCAGCTGTGGCGTTTGCTTAGCCGCCATGATGCCAGCTAAGCGTGCTGTTCCCAGCACATCACCTTTTGGCGCATTACCCGATTGAATGGCTTCTAGGGTCGTGAGCTGCATTCGGATTTGACCAGCGGCGATCGCCCGCCGCACGGTTTGTTCTTTGCCCGAAACATCGACCATTTGGGCTTCGCCAGCAGCATCTATATGCGTGAGAGAGCCCGAGTTAGACGTAGAAACAGAGTCAGATGGAGTAGAAGAAGCCGACGAATCGGCCGTAGAACGAGGAGATGTCATTCAAATGCTCATGGGAAAAAACAGTGGCATCACATCCGCAATAATTTTTCGGTGAGTTTGCCATGGTTATGATACGATAGGAATTCGATTGGGGGCTTGTAGCTCAGTGGACTAGAGCACGTGGCTACGGACCACGGTGTCGGGGGTTCGAATCCCTCCTAGCCCGTTTCAAAACTGAAAAGCGACGAGGTGAAATAACTCTATTCTTTGCCTCGTCGCTTTTTTATTGAAATAGACGGGAAGCACGTGTCTGAGCTTAAGCTAGCGTCCTCGTAACCGATTCAGAGGATGTGAAAATAGAAGCTTTTAGTGTAATGTACTGGGTCTCTTCTAATTTCACGCCGCAGCGTCTACTCTTATGCTCAATCGTGCCCAGGTCAATGTACTACTCCTTGCGCTGTGTCAGGCGCTGGCTGCCACAGCTGTTACGCTCCTTTTTACCGTCGGAACGCTTGTTGGGTATTCATTGGCAACTGATAAGTCTCTAGCTACCTTTCCTGTTTCGCTGCTTCACATTGCAATCATGGCTGCAACGATTCCGGCATCTCTGATTATGAAGCGAACGGGTCGACAGAAGGGATTCATCATCGGGTCACTGATTGGCATTATTGGAGCAGGGTTGAGTGTTCAATCCATTTTCATGAATCACTTTTGGCTCTTTTGTCTGGGCACCTTCTGCATTGGTTCGTTCAGTAGCTTTTCGTGGTATTACCGATTTGCAGCGGCTGATGCATCGACCGAAGCCTTTCGACCAAAGGCAGTGTCTCTAGTGATGTCGGGTGGCGTAATTGCAGCCTTCTTAGCGCCGACTCTCGCAACCTGGGCAAAGGACTGGTTTACACCTTATGAATTTGCGGGTTCGATTACCGTCATTGTCGGTTTGCAACTGATTGCGATCGCCCTCTTGTTCAACGTTCACATTCCTCCAGCAGCAGACACGAACCAAACCACTATTGGACGTCCTCTGACAACGATTGCCCAGCAGCCCGTATTCGCTGTCGCTGTATTGGGAAGCATGTTGGGCTACGGCGTGATGTCTTTCGTCATGACATCAACCCCGATTGCCATGCAAGAACTCGACTATTCGTTTCCAGACATTGCGGCTGTTATTCGGTGGCACGTGCTGGGCATGTTCGCCCCATCATTTATTACGGGTGCTCTGATTGCCCGGTTTGGGTCACTCAACATCATTTTTACGGGAATTATGTTGAATCTACTCTGTAGTGCGATCGCCTTGTCTGGCACAACGTTCCCTTACTTTGCAATCGCTCTTCTCTTTTTGGGCATCGGCTGGAACTTCATGTTTATTGGGTCAACTACGCTGTTGACCCAGACTTACAAACCTGCTGAAAAAGCCAAGGCACAGGCGACCCATGATTTTTGTACCTTTGGCTTTGTCGCATTCTGTAGCCTCATGTCAGGTCAATTGCTGTATCACTTCAACTGGAACTGGATTAATGCTCTGGCGATCGCTCTCATTGGCATGGCGCTCGCGGCTAACCTTTGGTTGAGGTATCGCCAAAATCAGCACATGACACTTTTGAAATAAGAGTGTCAGGACTAACGTTCCACTGCGTCTTCGATCGTTTTCCATGCACGCAGAATTTCAGCGACTCCCCATGCTTGGGCCATGCATCCACGGGGATGGTGCGGTGGGTCACCATCGAAAATTTCGCTAATGGTGCCAAGGCCCGCCGTAGACAAATGATTGGCGATCGCCTCCAAGAGTTCTCGCGATTTGTCAGGAGATTGATAGACCCGAAGGTGCGCATGGATGTAGGGGCCGAGCAGCCAACTCCAGACGGTTCCTTGGTGATAGGCAGCATCTCGCTCTGCCTGGGGGCCGTTATAGGATAATCGATAGGCAGAATCAGTTGGGGAAAGCGATCGCAACCCATAGGATGTCAGCAACTCTCGTCCAATCGCATTCATCACCGCTTGCTGTTGCTGAGGGGTCAATAGAGGAGCTTGCTGATGGGCGGCTGCAAAGGGAAGTGCCACCGCAAAGACTTGGTTAGGCCGAATGGTTTCGTCATTTCCCTCTGGAGCATCAATCACGTCATAGCAATAGCGTCCTGCTACGTTCCAAAATTTCTGAAATCCAATACGAGCCTGCTCCGCCATCTCATCGTATCGATCGCCAGGCTGATTCAACCGAGCAGAAAATTGGCTCATGACCTTCAACGCGTTGTACCAGAGGGCATTGACCTCAATGGGTTTACCCATGCGAGGCGTGACCACCCAATCTCCAATTTTCACGTCCATCCATGTGAGCTGAGTTCCAGGTTCGCCAGCATAGAGGAGTCCGTCATCTGCATCGAGATGAATGTTGTATCGCGTTCCCTTACAGTGCCACTCAATCACGTCTTTGAGGGCTGGATACAATTCCGCCAGCAGATCATCATCTTGGGTGGCCGCGTCGTAGGCGCGAATCGCCTCGAAATACCACAGCACGGCATCCGCAGTGTTGTAATCTGGCGTGTTTCCCCGATCAGGAAATAGATTGGGTAGCATGCCTCGATTCATATATCGAGCAAACGTTTGCAAGATGGGGCGCGCCAGTTGAGGTCGCCCTGTAGCGATGGTTAACCCAGGCAGACTCACCATCGTATCGCGACCCCAATCGTTAAACCAGGGATACCCTGCAATGATGGTTTTGCCATCAGGTTCTTCAGTCAGAGGGCGATCGACGATGAACTGATCTGCCGCAAAGACAAGTTGTTGAATCCAGGGTGGCGTTTCAGCACTCTTGATGGAGCCGGTACTCGTCCAACAGCGCAAAAGAGACTGATCATAGACCTGGCGATCGCCCAATGCCGCCGCCCCATCTAAACTCGCATTTGGGTCGGTGCTGATGACCACCGTGGCACTTTCTCCAGCAGATAATGTCAACTTGGCTGTCGCTCCGTGGAGATGATCCTCAGACTTACCCGTTCCTCTACGATGCTCAATCGCCAAATCAAAATTGTGGTACCAGTGCTCTTCAGGAGTCACATTACCTTTATCAACTCGGATATAGAAAGGAACAGCACCATAGAACGCCGTCAGTTTCACGCCAGCAGGTTTCGCTTTTTTTCGAACAATCTGACTAGACTGACGTTGCTCAGAGGTTGAACCATCAGAGTCTGATTCGGTTATCGGTTCAACTGACCAGTTGCTTAGCGTCACGCCTCCATGGTGGCTTCGGTAATTGACCAGTGCCTTTAGATTAAGGAAAACAGCACCATTGCCTCGGTGAAGAGAGTAGCGAACGTAGGTCGTATTTTCGCCCTGAGCCATCCAAAGCTGTTTGATCAGCACCGCATCAGAAAACACATATCGCCACGTTGGAATGCTGCCATCTAAATAGAATTGCTCTAAATAATGGTGCCCTTCGGGATTCACAACGCCATCAGCCCAGCGATTGACACAAAGCGCATGAATCTGATTTCGGTAAATCGCAGATTCATCTAGCTTTGCGACCATCAGCATGCGCCCGACGGGAGGTTCTAACGCTGCAATGAGAATGCCGTGATAATGACGAGTCAGAATCCCAGGGACCGTGCCGCAGGCATACCCCCCAATGCCATTTGTCACCAGCCACTCTCGCTGTTCGGCTGTATGCAAATCTCCACAAATTTCACGTCCAAATTGCAGCGGCATGAATGGCTAAAGGTAAATACAGGGGTTCACGGGCGATCGCCTACCTTATTATGCATAAGGACGACATTATGCATCAGGACGACCAACACCTCATGATTGGGAGCCGAGGTGCTCTCCTATTTCGAGGCGAGTGCCATTGGCAAAGTCCCAGCCTGATTGAGTTTTCTTTCCAGAGAGCTGCACTTCAATCAATATCAGCCCACCTTCGCCAGTTGAAACAACCGGACCCACGTTCTTTAGAATATCGATAACCACTCCAGGTTTATCTTGCTTGCCCATCAAGGATTCTGACAAACGCTTGAAGTCGATATCCATCTCTGAGTAATCGGTTTCTAAAGTATGAATGAGTGATGGTTCTACAGGAATCGATGCTTTGATCTTCAGAGGCTGATCACGTAGAACTGTTGTGCAATTGGGGTAGAACCCACGAATTTGATTGTGCAATGCGATCGCTGAGCGCGACCAGTCGATGGCATAGTCGTCTTTTGAAATGAGCGGTGCATAGGTCGCTCGGTTATTATCCTGAGGCTGAGGCCGAATCGTTTCATTATCTAAGCCCACCAGCGTTTCAATGAGCAAATCAGCCGTCAGATTCGATAGCGTATGGGCCAAATTATGAGCATTGTCAGGTAGGTGAATCGGAATTGTAGAGGTTAGTAGCATGGGGCCTGTATCCATGCCAGCATCCATCAGCATGGTCGTAATGCCAGTTTCTGATTCGCCGTTATGGAGACACCACTGAATCGGTGCTGCCCCTCTGTAGTACGGCAAGATAGACCCATGACCATTCACACACCCGAGTCTGGGCATGTCTAAAATTTCCTGAGAGAGAATTTGTCCATAGGCAACGACGACAAAGGCATCAGCTTTGCATTGTCGGAGCTGATCTAGCGTCTCTGGGTCTTTTTTAATGCGGTGGGGCTGCCACACTGGAATGTCATGCTGAAGCGCAAGAGCCTTTACGGGTGATGGAATAAGTTGTTTACCTCGACCTCGTCGTTTATCTGGCTGAGTAACCACTGCTGATACCGCCATCTCCGAGTGCTGAATGAATGTCTCAAGTGTCGGTACCGCAAATTGAGGCGTGCCAAAGTAGATAATCTTCATCTGAAGTCTGATATTGTCTCCAATATCCTCTCAAGCGGCGGTGTTGTCTCAACGTCACCTGGGAAAACTGTGGCGATCGCAATCCCAAAAAGTAGTGCAGAAACGCTACCCACGCCAAGCAAAAGTAACCGAAAAATAGTCACTAGGAGGTTTGAAAACCATCCTCCAGATCTCTGCTTAGCTTCAATCCTGTCCTGATTGTCAAGGGATGGTTTTGTGACCATGTCTAGTTACCAACGGGTGATGGATACAGCCCTGAGATTCGTTCTAACCTACGCTAGCGTTGAACCAGTATTACACACGTTCAACGTTGGGCATCTTCAAAAAAAGTCTCTGTCGTTCACAATATTGTTCCTAGATTACATGACTGATGACTTGCCCCAACAGCAATCCGAGTAGAGAAACTCCAGTCAACACAACAAGAGACTGAAATCGGTTGCAGCCAAAATGTTGTAAGTCCAATCTGGCCAACATCTCAGACGCCAACAATACCAATACATATCCAAATACCCTAATCCAGACGAGAGCCACCGCAACAAGTAGCGCTCCGATGATAATTGAGGTGAAGTAGCCCAGGTCAGACTTAAGCCAAGAATCTAATAACAATTTGAGGTCATCCGTCAGTGTGGTGAGCAACAAGGCTTCTCCAAGCGATAAGACGATGACCAAAGCCCATACCAACCAATTGACCGTTGCCGTGTTGAGAAACCAACTGAATGTACCAAAAGAGACAAATAGCAAGCTTAGCGATACCCAGGGAAATGGTGATCGTGTTGTCACGAGACTGCTTCTTTTAGACGCCATTGAATCGACACCTACATCCTAAGTTGCTAAGTCGTAATTCAAAAACCACACCCTGACGTCTCAGATCCATGACGAGAAATGAAGGGAGCACGAGTTGTGCACCCAACCGCTTCATTCCTTTGTAAATCAGGACTTACGCATTTCATCCAATGTTCTGAACATTTGAACCGTTTTTTCGCGGGCTGCACCCACGAAAAAACGGTTCACTCTGTAAGTCCTGCACATGACAAGTTCGGATTAAAGCGAATAGGAGCAAGATGCTTAGGGAGATAGAGTGGATGCGATGGGTTACCCTGCTTCGTCATGCGAAGACAGTGCAACCCTTTCAAAAAGCCCATGACAGCGATATCTCGGTGTTGGAAACTGCCGTTATTTCCCCAGCAGGCGATGGTGAGGTCAGTTTCATCATTGAGTTTGACCAGCCAATCGTTTGTGTGCTCGCCAATCGGTTCAGCAGCTTGCTTGAGAAGTCTAGGGTGGGGCGATCGCCACGAAAATAAGTTGGCCACATACACTCCCCCATACCCCCACTCATTTGCAAAACCGATACAGCGGCGGATGGTTGGGTCATTGTTTTCTGCGTCTGCCGTAGACGGATTAAGGCCAATAAACAGGACCTTAGGAGCTTGAGCATTCCACACGCGCCAAAGACTGTATCGATATGCTTGGCAAGGGGAAAAAACAGCTCCAGAATCTTTGATAGGTAAGTCTCTAATCGGTGACATCGTCAAGGCATTACGTCTAAGCTACGCAGCGATGCATCATCACTTGATACGGTTTCGATACATTTATTTACACTATTAAAAGGTGTTTGGAAAAACAGAATTGGCTGCTTCGGTCGTTCAACTTGCACCAGCACACGGCTTTTCATATGAAATTAAAGGAATGCTCGAATGTTAACAACTACGCAACGCTCTAAGCTTGATGAAACGAGCGATACCTTTTTTTATGGGGTGCCCCGATTTGTAACGCATGTCGATGAAGGGTTCATTCAGCGTTTAACCGATTTGTATCAAGAACGGTTAAGTCCTCAAAGCCGCATCTTTGATATGATGAGCAGCTGGATTTCTCACTTGCCTGATGGGCTTGAGTTTGAACATGTCGAGGGCCATGGCATGAATGCTGAGGAACTGGTCCGAAATGCTCGACTGGATCATTATTTCGTTCAAAATCTAAATGAAAACCAGCAGCTTCCGCTCGCTGACGCGTCATTTGATGCCGTTTTGAATGCGGTATCTGTTCAGTACTTGCAATACCCAGACAAAGTATTCACTGAGATTCATCGAATTCTGAAGCCAGGTGGAACTGCGATTATCAGCTTCTCAAATCGAATGTTCTACCAGAAGGCCATTCAGCAATGGCGTGATGGTTCTGAAGCAAGCCGCGTTGAATTGGTGAAGCAGTATTTCAACGCTGTACCTGGCTTTACGACACCTGAGGCGATCGCCCAACCCTCATCAGTTCCACCAGTCTTGCAGATGCTGGGCGTGCCAGGAGGCGACCCTTTTTATGCCGTCCTAGCTTCACGGCAGTAGGTACGTCAGTTCACAGCCTAGAATTCGTCATAGATTTGGGCCTAACCGTCCAAGCTGCAATGATGAGAATAGATGTGATGAGCATTTAAGACGATCGATAATTCTAAGTACCTATGTGTCGCACGATTTCTAAAAATGCCTATCCGAACCGATGGGCCTAAAGCTATAGTTTGTTATGCATAGATGAGTAATGAGGGTCAAAGACGATGGCAGGTACAGTTCTGCTAGTTGATGATGAACCAGGCTTGAGAGAAGCGGTTCAGGCCTATTTAGAAGAGAGTGATTTTACGGTTCATGCAGCGAGTAATGCCACTCAAGGATGGGAGCTGCTTCAGCAGGTGTCTCCTGACCTAGTCATCTCAGATATCATGATGCCTCAAGTGGATGGCTATCAGTTTTTGCAGCAGATGAGGGACGACCCTCGATACAAAGCAATGCCCGTGGTGTTTTTAACCGCACGGGGGATGACGAGCGATCGCATTGAGGGCTATCAGGCCGGTTGTGATGCGTATCTGCCAAAGCCGTTTGACCCGGATGAGTTGGTTGCCATCGTTCAAAGCCTGCTGGATCGAAGGGCTGCCGTGGAGTCTTCCGGTGAAGGTGATGTACCAGACATTGCTGAAATGGCTCGCCAAATTGCAGAAATCAAAGCAATGCTGTCACAGCGAGGGGCGATCGCTCAAACAACGCCTTCCGTTAAAATTGATTTCACTCCTCGGGAACAGAGCGTCCTAGAGCTTGTAGCTGAAGGACTAATGAACAAGGAAATTGCAAAACGCTTAGATACTAGCGTTCGTAATGTTGAAAAATATGTGAGCCGCTTATTTAGCAAAACTGGCACAAGCAGCCGCACTGAATTAGTGCGCTACGCCTTGGAGCATGGGTTGACTCAGTAGATTGGCTCAGCAGCATGTTCAGAGAAATGGTACGGCTCGATAATCGTTAGAATTAGTGTCTGCTGCTGGATGAGGAACAACCATCATGTGGGGCTTTTTGCAACGAATCAGTCACTTCAAGCTAATGAGGGTCTCCACCTTGTTTGTCACCTTTCAAGCAGCAAGCTCGGTCTCTGCTGATGAGTTATGGCGAAAAGTGGTGAATCTTGCGGATGTCTCATGGCATCCGATGTTATCGAGCACGAATTTACCCCAAGGCATTCTCCCAAAACCGGGCCTAATTTATAAGGCCGTAACTCGATTTAGCCCGTTTCCAATTCACATTTTTGTTGAGCGAGTGGATGATCGACAGCGGCTCAGCTTCAGAATTATGGCCGTTCCAGGCATTGAAGAGCATGTCACCTATCAGGTTGAATCAACCGTCTGTGGGACGAGGGTCTCATATTCGGTGACGCTCAAGGGATGGTTATCGCCGCTGATCTGGTCATTTGTTCGTCCCTATGCTGCGCAGGTCGCCTCTGCACTGGTTCAAGCCGCAGAGACCGCAGCCAACCAGCGGTTGTTGCCTCGGGTTTCTAAACGCCAGCAGCGGGTACGCCATCGCTTCAATGACTTGTTAAACATTGCGATGCTAACCATCAGCCTATGGGAATGGAGCTAGAACTGACAGTTCATCGACCAACGGAATCTTTGAAAGCCTTATTCCTCAGCAGTGTTAGTGGTGTGACACAACCAAAATAGTACCTTTTGGATTGGGTCAAGCCTTCATTGGGTCGGAATGCTCACCCTCAATTATCCCACTCACTGTAAGGCAATCAATTCGTTCCTGATCTATTAGGATGATTGGTTTTTTATGATCCGAAAAAGGCTGAAGTCCCAACCGCTAGCGGTAAGATGAAGAAAAGGCAGTGTTGTTATAGCGATGCACATCAGCGTCAGGACACGAGCCTCGTGCGTTCTGACGCAAGACCAAAGACGCTTATTTAGGTCTGAGTCTGTCGAGCTATCTGCCCTTCTATTGAATTACGCCGCTGTGTAGGGTTGATGAATGACTGTTGAGACTAGTGCTGTGCTTGAGGTTTTGAAACCTGTTCAAGACCCGGAGCTGCAAAAGAGCCTTGTTGAGCTGAATATGATCCGCGATGTCCAGGTCGATGGAAGCGTGGTTAGCTTTACGCTTGTGTTGACAACGCCGGCCTGTCCGCTGCGAGAGTTTATCGTCGAAGATTGCGAAAAAGCGGTCAAAACGCTGCCCGGTGTCGAGACTGTAAAGGTTGATGTTACAGCTGAAACACCCAAACAAAAAGGATTACCGAATCGCCAGGGGATTGAAGGCGTCAAAAACATTATCGCGGTTTCTAGCGGAAAGGGTGGTGTTGGAAAGAGCACAGTTGCTGTGAATATTGCCGTTTCCCTGGCAGAAACAGGTGCAAAAGTTGGAATGTTGGACGCCGACATCTATGGGCCGAACACGCCGACGATGCTCGGACTAGCCAATGCAAATGTCATCGTGCAAGATGGCGATCGCGGACAACAGGTGCTTGAGCCAGCATTTAACTATGGGGTTCGATTGGTCTCCATGGGTTTCCTGATCAATCCCGATCAACCGGTTACCTGGCGAGGCCCTATGCTAGACGGCATGATTCGCAACTTTCTGTATCAGGTGAAATGGGGAGAACTCGATTATCTCATCGTTGATATGCCACCCGGAACAGGAGATGCCCAGTTGACCATGGCCCAAGCGGTGCCCATGGCGGGGGCCGTCATCGTCACGACTCCTCAAACCGTCTCCCTTCAAGATGCACGCCGAGGGCTAAAGATGTTTCAGCAGCTCAAGGTTAATGTGCTGGGCATTGTCGAAAACATGAGCTACTTCATCCCTCCAGATTTACCCGATCGACAATACGACATCTTTGGTTCTGGTGGCGGTCAGCGCACATCTGATGAACTCGAGTTACCACTATTGGGTTGCGTGCCGTTAGAAATTGACCTCCGAGAAGGAGGAGATTCCGGGATTCCTATTGTTGTGAGCCACCCCAAATCCGAATCTGCGAAAGCGCTGCGGGCGATCGCCCAGCAGGTTGCAGGCCGGGTCTCTGTCATGGCTTTAAGTTAAGGGTGCACTCTCCGTACGTTGGTCCAGCGCACCTTTCGTCAGAACATCTCCTGCATTTCGATAAACGATCCAATTCGAGTCGTTTCGATGCAGCAGTGATCCTTTTTGAGTCACGCAAACAGCAACAGATGCACGTTCATCAGGCCCCCGAAACAGAACAGCATCATCGTGATGAGAACCACCTAAATCAAATTGATGACAGGCGATCGCCTCTTCAACAAAGATGAAGGTTTTGCCAACCGATTGACAATAGTGCTGAATGTCTGTGAGCTGATTTCTTATCTGCTGCAAACACAATTTAGACTGTAATCCCTTTGCAGAATCAAGCATGAGTTGAATTCGATTTCGAATTTCCTGCTTAATCTGTTCACGAGACTGTTGGAGCGATTGAGCTGTATTAATCTGAGTGTAAGTCGCAGCAATTTGACGGCTTTTATTAAGCCGTTTTTCCAATGATTGAAGTGCCATAAAACACCATATCCTGCATAATGACGTGGCTTGATATGGTGATGCACCAACTGAACAGGCAATATGAATAGCGTCTACCTGATATCTCTTATATCAATCTTTTAATTGATACGAAATCTGAGACTTGTAACGCTTTCCCAATAAGCAGATATCACAAGAACTATTTCGCACATCTACTTTAAGAAATTATCTTAGATACGAGTCTTACCTTTGAAGACTAAAAAGAACCAACAATTGTTCCATCTCGCTCCACCACTCTGGAAAATGGGCGCATTAAATTGCATTAGATACTGGTTATAGAACTCGTCCAGTAAACAGGCTCGAAAACTATCGAAGCGCACACCAATGCGAAAAGCCGCCATGGCAAAATCATGTTTCCATTCAAGAAATAGGAAATGCATAAAAGAGATATTTGGGTTGGTTTTATCTCATATCAAACCTCTTAATAAAGAGTACAAAAAAGGATTGTCTCGCAATGCAAGGCAATCCTTTTTCAATGCTTCTTAAGAAGAACGACATCGTATCATCACACTAGATCCATAAAATAGATATCCATGCGATAAGCACCGTTTCTATTCAGTCAAATAGATTGTATTCGGCACGATTGGGAAGAAAGCATATTCATACCATGCTGTCCACACAAAGCTACGAATCCATCGCTGGCGTTTTTCAGGGTCAACCTCATAGTCAAACGCCCCTTGCGCAGCATCGATCGAGGACATGTGATTTTCGCACCCACAACCGTGATGATAGGTAAATCCATATTGAGATGCGATGCTTTGAAGCTTCATTTGGACAGCATATACTTTACCGGCATGAAGTGCCGCATCCCAGGGTCGCTTATGGGCCTGATCACGAGGGTCAAACCGGAGTGCACGTTCTTCAAAAACAGTATCTCGATAGATAGGAGCGAGGTTAACCGCATAAACGCTAGCCGGTAAATCGTAACCAAATTCTTCGAAAAAAGCCTTTACGATACGAGCTACTTTAATCTCATCGGTGCGATCGCCCTCTTGAGATTCTAATTCATTCAAAATGCCATCAAAATCTGGATAACTTTCAATTAAAAAATCTTTTCCGTAAAACTCTAGCGTTTCTTCAGCCAGCTGCCCAAACAACTCTCCAAATGCTGCCTTCAAGTGAATGAGAATGGGATTTTCTTGAAATAAATCAACATCACCAGAGGCCAACTTATATTGAAAAAGTTGCGCCATTTCCACATAGCTTTGTGGTTCAGACATACCTACATTTGCGTTGCCTGAAGCAATATCTCGCCACACTTGAGGCAATTGAGAAACGGCAACAGCCTTTTCTCCAGAAATCATGATTTTAGGCGTTGAATCAAGAAGTAACATAGCACCCCTTAAAGAATGATAGATACGGTTTGGTCGGATAGATCCAGTCAAACTATATCAGCATCTTTTAGATATGACTTTAAATTATGATTTTGAAGAATCTTAAACCCCTTTTCGAAATGAATGCATTAAACATTTTGCGGAGTCCATTCAGTAGATGGACCCCACAAAATCAAATTATGCACCAATCTAAAAAATGGATATCAAAGCTTAAAGAATAATAAGTTTTATATTGAACATGATTGGCTAACATTCATCACTTCAACCCAATGAGAAGTCACCCTTTAAACAAGTTAAACTTTGGCCGCATTAGGCAGTTCTGTTCATTCTGTCTAGCGCTAGCCATTGTTGTAAATTACACAAATTGACAACGTTTATGAAGGAATAAGTGGGATGCGCATTGCTTATCCCACTTATTCCTTGGTGATAAATATGAGAACTTTACCAAGTCATGTGAATTAAGCAGTTGCAAAATAATGCTTAGATTGAGTTATCTTGGGTCGAAACTTTCGTAGTCGCAATGCATTGGTCACCACCGATACAGAGCTAAACGCCATTGCCGCGCCCGCAAGCATTGGATTCAGCAATATTCCAAAAACAGGAAACAGTGCTCCTGCTGCAATGGGAATGCCAAGGAGGTTGTAGATAAACGCAAAAAATAGGTTTTGCCGGATATTCCAAATCGTCGCGTGACTTAACTCAATCGCAGTGATGATTCCCTGCAAGTTTCCAGAAATGAGCGTGATGTCGCTGGCGGCGATCGCCACATCCGTTCCTGTACCAATTGCGATGCCCACATCGGCTTGAGCGAGGGCAGGCGCATCATTGATGCCATCTCCCACCATTGCAACAGTCCGGCGGCGAGTTTCACTCTGCTGTTGAGTCTCGCGAATAATCGCGGCTTTCTGCCCAGGTTTCACCTCAGCAAAAACTTGAGGGTTTCCAATGTCACGGGCGATCGCCTCAGCAGTGCGGCGGTTGTCTCCTGTTAACATCACCACATCGAGCCCCATACGACGCAAGAGCTGAACTGTTGCAGCCGAAGACGGTTTCAGGGTATCCATAATTCCTAAGATTCCTTGTGCGACCTGATTGACAGCAATCCAAACCACTGTCTTTCCATCTTGCTCCCATTGGACTTGCAGAGATTCGAGAGACTGATCGGGAGACGCCGCGCCTTGGGTATTGATGCCCAGTTCAACCATCCAGCGTCGAGTGCCAATGTGCAAATAGTAGCCATTCACCCAGCCTTTAACACCGCACCCTGGAACTGCCTCAAAATTCTGTAGCTTTGGTGAAACATCGGGTCTATGTTGCGTCAGCGATCGCCTGAGAATCGTTGGAATGAATTGGTTTTTCTGACCTAGACGGTGATCGGCATACTGGACAATGGCATCTGCAAGGGGATGTTCGGATTGCGCCTCGACAACAGACGTTAACCACAATAAATCAGACTCACTAAATTCGAATAAACTCGGCAACTCAAAGAAAATTTCTGCTGCTCCGTCGAGGGTCAAAGCGGTAAACAATCGAGATGAGCGTTTTCTTGTTGCATCAAATGCTCGGGTAAAGTCCGTGACATTTGGTTTTCCTTGCGTCAGGGTTCCAGTTTTATCTAAGACGATGGTCTGTACCTTGTGGGCCAACTCTAAACTCTCTGCTCCCTTGATCAAAATGCCGAGTTCGGCCCCTTTACCCGTTCCCACCATGATGGATGTTGGCGTTGCCAACCCTAATGAACATGGACAGGCAATAATCAAAACGTTGATGGTAGTAACGGTGGCTAGGGTGAGATTCTGAGCCGTCAACATCCAGAAACAGAAAGTACACACGGCGATCGCCAATACGACTGGAACAAACCACTGCGTGACTTGATCCGCTAGCCGCTGAATGGGAGCTTTTGAGGCTTGAGCATCTTCAACGAGTTTCACAATTTGAGCCAAGACGGTTTCACTTCCGACCCGCATGACTCTGAACTTGAAGCTGCCTGTTTTATTAATTGTGGCTCCAATAACGTCATCACCAATCTGTTTCGTAACCGGCAAACTTTCTCCCGTTACCATTGCTTCGTCAACCGTTGACGTTCCATCAATCACTTCTCCGTCTAAAGGAATCTTCTCCCCCGGACGCACCACCACAACATCGCCTACCTGAACGGCTTCAAGGGGCAAGTCAATCAATTGACCATCGCGAACCACTCGTGCAGTTTTTGCCTGTAAGCCCATCAATTTATGAATCGCTTCCGATGTTTGTCGCCGTGCCCGCTGCTCCATCGATTTACCGAGCACGACTAGGGTAATGACCACGCCAGCCGCTTCGTAATAAACATCGGGCATGAGTCCCTGACGAACTAACACATCTGGCATGATGGTTGGCAGCAGTGAATAAAAATAGGCTGCACTAGTGCCTAGAGCGATCAAGGTATCCATGTTGGCATTGAACTGTCGGAGATTCTTCCAAGCTCCTTTATAGAAATCCTGACCACACCAAAACTGAACTGGTGTGGTGATGACCAGTTGAAACCAGGGATTAGCCAGCCAAGTGGGAATAAATGGAATTGGAATGCCAAGCATCATTGGCATTCCGCCAGTCACCAAAATCGTGCTCACAAGACCGCCGACGATGAGCTTCCACTTGAGTTGGCGAGCATCTGGCTGCTGCTGATCGACCTCTCTTTCGCGTGTGGTCTCAGACGAACGGGCAGCGCTAGGAGATGGAACGTAGGCCCTGAAGCCAGCTTTTTCGATCGCAGATTGTATCTGATGTGCACCAATGTGCTGCGCATCATAGTGGACCGTAACCTTCTCAGCACCAAAGTTGACGGCACACTGCTCAATGCCAGCTGCCTTAGATAACTTCCGTTCGATAAATGAAGCGCAGGCAGCACATTTCATGCCGCCGACAGTGAGCGTCAAGGTTTCCATTGCTCAGTATTCCTAAACGATTACGGAACAGGACTGATGCATGTCATACGATGTCTTGAACATTTGGAAGGTTTTTTGAGGTTTCTGCCTTCGAAAAACGTTCAACTACGTAAGTCCAAACGAAAGAAAACTTAAGAGAGCTGAATGGTAAACCCGACGTCTTCTACCTCTTGCTGAATCGTGACAATATCGACGTGCTTCGGATTGTATTGGATGGTGGCTTGTTCGCTGGAGTAGTTGACTGTGCAGCTGATAATTCCGGGGATGCCTAACATCGTGCGCTCAACATTTGATGCACATCCATCACACACCATGCCGCCTATTTTAAAAACAGTCTTAATCATTGATGAATCCCTAAAAATGAAGCGTCAGAAGGCCAATTAAGCGATCGCACCACTGATTCATCGAGTGATTTCTTCACTGTACGCAGATGATCCCTACACACAAGAGACATCAATTCTTAAGAAAAAGTTTCTATCTGCATCGCCTTATGAGTCACATAAGATTTTCATGCAAAAGAAGGGGCCGACAGCTGATTCGCTGTCGGCCCCCTCTAAACTCAGATATTTAACCTGGGTAAACTGGGCGATCGCCCTACAAGTCTACCTACAAGCTCATTTCTGCCGCTTGAACTTTCTCAACCTGTTTCTTCTTGAGAACCAGCATGATTTGAGTTAGCATCACAGCCGCAACGAACGCAATCAGGCCAGTGACCCGACCTGTACTTTGAAGCACAATCTCTGCATCGTGCTGACCAAAGCCACCAGCGTTGGGGTCTAAGGTTAAGGCTGCTCCAGATTCAACCTCATCACCCTTCGCAACCATCAGCTCTGGGCCCGCAGGAATAGCATCGACAACTTCTTTGCCGTCAGCAGACTGAATGGTGACCGCGTAGCTGCCATCATCATTCTTATCGATGGCTTGGATAACGCCTGCAGCAGAAGCTGTGTAGACTGCGTTATTGCTTTTGTCACCGGTTGGATAAACCTGGCCTCGTCCTCGATTGCCACCCACGTGGACCGAATACTTCCCAAACGACACATTTTTGTTCGTCGCCGGATCAGGGGACAAGACAGGGAAAACAATTTCCTGATATTGTTCACCTGGAAGCGGTCCAACGAGTAGGATATTATCTTTCTCTTCGCTGTAAGGTTGGAACAGATAGCTTGGACCCACCTCTTCCTTCATCTCTTCAGGAATGCGATCTTCAGGAGCCAGCTTAAAGCCCTCGGGCAGCATCAACACAGCACCTACGTTAAGTCCGCCTTTTGACCCATCAGCAAGAACTTGCTGAGTATCTAAATCATAAGGAACCTTAACGACAGCTTTGAACACACTATCAGGCAAGACAGATTGAGGAACCTCAATCTCAGTTGGCATGGCGCCAAGATGACAGTTCGCACACACAATTCGCCCAGTTGCCTCACGAGGAGAATCGTAATTTTGCTGGGCCCAGAACGGATAGGCCGCTGCGGATTGGCAATCGATAAGGCTACTGAACACAACAGCAGATAGCGCGATAAACACAACTGCAGCAGTATTCAAGAAACCCCGACGCACAGTAGTAATCAAAGTAGACCAGGCGTTGAATTTCATGGATGACACAATAACTGAATCTTAAAAACTGAATGGGCACGAACAGGTGACTGAAAACAAACCCGCTGGAGGGGTCAACACTGCCTTAAGTCCACCAGGGGTTCTCACCCGTACGGAAATCGGTCTCTGTCCAAGGCGTAAGCGCAATTTTTCCATCGTCGTTCACACCAGCATGCGCAAGGGCCAACGATCGAGGAGCGGGGCCTCGAACCACTTTTCCTTGATCGTTATATTGGGATCCGTGGCATGGACAAATAAACTTGCCTTCAGCACTATTCCAGGGCACAACACATCCCAAGTGGGTACATACCGCATTAATGCCGTAGTTAGCGATCGCCTCGCTGCTTTCAACAACAATATAGGTAGGATCTCCCTTCAAGCCCTGTGCAAGCACTCGTTCTCCAACTGCATTTGAAGCTAAGAACTCAGAGGCTGCGATGTCGTTGCCCAGCGCATCCTTTGCTAAAACACCGCTCCCAGCACCACCACTAGAGGGAGGAATAAAATAGTTAACGACTGGATACAGGGCTCCAAGAGCCGTACCTGCTGCTGCACCAAACGTAAGGAGGTTCATAAATTGACGTCGCCCTAAATCAGGCACATCGGGATTTCCAGAAGCTTGAGTCATAGTTTTTAGAAAAAAGATACGCGTTAAGACAGAATTGCTATTCTCTCAGGATTGCTAGAGGGTTACGACAAGGAACCGAGTCATAGCAAACCCTGCAGCCCCTTGCGGCAAACATCAAGAAATATTATGACACCAAGGTGCGGTCCTCCCGAGCGATTATGGGCAAAACCGGCGAAATCGTAAACAAGTGTTACGCTTTTCATAAGCGAGGCCGTTGAACAGACACTGGAGCAAGCTATGACCGGCGAGGATTTACACCGTCTCATCATTGGAAAATGGGGACAATCCTTTGATGTTCAAATTCGAAAGGTACAGGATCGCTTTTTTGTTCAAATCATGTGGCGGTTTCTTGAGCAGGCGTCGTTTCCCCTTTCAGAAGATGAATATATGGAGCAATTGGGGACCGTTGCCGGCTATATCAATGCATGGGGATGTAGCGAACACGTTGCAACCTTTATCGAAAAAACGACAGAGAAGCCTCGATTAGGTAAAGCCGTTAATATTCCCGTCGAGCTGGGAGCGCGAGCATCAGAGTGGTTTGTGGGCGATCGCTAATCGCTAATATCGGCACGAACCAGTGACTGCCTCAACCCATCATTATCAATGCTCTTGGATACATTCGATCACGGTATCTGATGCGACTTGGTCAGGACTTATGGATTTATGAAAATTGCCAAGTTGTGTATCGAATAAAGTGAGACGAGATCCACAATCCCGAAATCTTTCCTGAAAAAGTCGGTGCGATCGCTCCTTTGCAGTAAAATGTCCATCGTGAACAAGCCCTGACGAATCCGTCAGGGCTTAACTGTATTCGCCACCAGTGTTCATCGATGTCGGTCACGACTGTCGTCGATCCTATTGATTAGGTTCTCATTCACTTCAACGATTTATGTCTAAGGTTCTCGTTTCTGACCCAATCGATCAGTCTGGTATTGATATCTTGCAGCAAGTTGCTCAAGTAGACATTAAGACAAAGCTTGCTGAAGAAGAGCTCATTACGCTCATTCCCGACTATGACGCGCTTATGATCCGTTCGGGGACAAAAGTAACTCAAGCGGTGATTGATGCCGGGACAAAGCTTAAGATTATTGGTCGCGCCGGAGTGGGTGTTGACAATGTTGATGTCCCCGCTGCCACTCGCCGGGGCATTCTAGTCGTCAACTCTCCTGAAGGAAACACCATCGCCGCAGCAGAGCATGCGATCGCCATGATGTTGTCCCTATCTCGCCATATTCCAGAAGCCAATCAGTCCATCAAAGCGGGTAACTGGGATCGCAAGAAATTCACTGGCGTTGAAGTCTATAAGAAAACCTTAGGAATTGTCGGCTTAGGTAAGATTGGCTCCCATGTCGCCACGATTGCTCGTGCCATGGGAATGCGGTTATTGGCCTATGATCCATTCCTTTCAGCAGATCGGGCCGAGCAACTGGGCTGTCAACTAGTTGAACTCGATGGGGTATTACGAGAAGCTGATTACATCACCCTACATCTTCCGAAAACGCCAGAAACGGCTCACATGATCAATACGGATGTGCTGAAGATGATGAAGCCATCTGCCCGCATCATCAACTGTGCGCGAGGCGGAATCATCAACGAGACTGATTTGGCCGAGGCATTAGAGAATGGGACGATTGCTGGTGCTGCACTAGACGTATATGAAGAAGAGCCGCTCGGAGAAAGCCCATTGACGGCCCTCGACAAGCAGATTGTGATGACTCCTCACCTTGGGGCCTCAACAGCAGAAGCACAAGTTAACGTTGCCGTTGACGTTGCAGAACAAATTCGTGATGTGCTGCTTGGGTTACCGGCACGATCTGCTGTTAATATTCCAGGTTTGCGCCCGGATGTCTTAGAGAAGCTGCGGCCGTATCTACAGCTTGCTGAAACCCTTGGAAATCTGATCAGCCAGCTCTCTGGAGGACGTGTCGAATCATTAAATATTCGACTCCAGGGGGAACTGGCGGATAACTCGGCTCAGCCTATCGTGGTTGCCGCTCTGAAAGGACTGCTCTCCTATGCCCTGCGCGAAAGAGTCAATTACGTTAACGCATCAATTGAAGCAAAAGAGCGTGGCATTCGAGTTGTGGAAACCCGCGATTCAACTGTACGGGACTACACTGGGTCGCTTGTTCTTTCTGCCAAGGGCAACATGGGCAATCATTCAGTAACGGGTGCGGTCCTCGGTGAAGAAGGGATGCGGATTACCAATATCGATGGGTTCCCCATCAACGTTCCACCGAGCCAATACATGCTATTTACCGTTCACCGTGACATGCCGGGCATCATCGGTAAGATTGGTTCGCTGCTCGGCAGCTTCAACGTCAACATTGCAAGCATGCAAGTTGGGCGCAAGATCGTACGCGGAGATGCCGTGATGGTGCTTAGCATCGACGATCCACTGCCAGACGGCATCTTAACTGAAATTACTAAAGTTCCCGGAATTCGAGACGCATACACCGTGTCTCTCTAGTGTGAACAGCTGGCCCTATCCGAACCATTCTTGGAGTATCTGTGACTAGTTGGTGGGAAATTCGTGTTCTCTGTGATCTCAATGGAGAAGATCTAGTCTTCTGGCGACTAGAAGAATTTGGATGTAAAGGAACCTCACGGGAAGTTCGAGGGGGCCTCTGTGTTGTCAGCGCATATATTCCTCAGCAACAATCAAAGCTACTTGACCTAGGTGCTCTGTCGTTGCTGACCCGACAAGATGCACTGTGCGCGCAATTGCCTGCACCCGACGTTCAATGGCGACTCATCGAAGAAGAAGACTGGGCCAGCAGTTGGAAACAATATTGGCATCCCCAGTCGATTGGCGATCGCTTCTTAGTGAACCCTGCCTGGTTACCAGAACCCTCAACGCCCGATCGGCTGGTCCTTCGATTAGATCCAGGGGCTGCATTTGGCACAGGGACGCATCCAACAACACAGCTTTGTCTAGAGTCTCTAGAGATGCGGTTATTCACGCCTCATCCACCAGAGGCACTAGTTCTAGCTGATATTGGCTGTGGCTCTGGGATTCTGTCAATTGGCGCGCTCCTCCTGGGTGCCAAGCAAGTCTATGCCGTTGACGTTGATCCATTAGCCGTCAAGGCAACAGCTGAAAATCGAGACTTAAACTATATTGCTTCAGAGCGTTTGCTTGTTCACCAAGGTAGCGTTGATTATCTAATGACGGCCTTACCTAACCCCGTCGATGGCATCATCTGTAATATTCTGGCTGAGGTGATTATTGATCTCATCCCTGCCCTAGGAGAAATTTCAAAAACGACCACCTGGGGCATTCTAAGTGGCATTCTGCTGGATCAAGCCAAAGCGGTAACCGATGTTTTAGAGCAGCATGGATGGTTTGTTGCGACCCTTTGGCGACGAAAGGAGTGGTGCTGTCTTAACATTCGGCGCGGCTAATCTAGCTTTCTCCATTTAGGCTAGACCACAAGTATCATTCAGTGCCTTCGCGGATCACCAAATGGCTCGCCGTCTTGCCCCAATGAAACGGCAACGTCTATGTTGTTTCTCTAAGAACCTACCAGTCTCTAAAAAACTGAAACTGTGAGGGTGTCTCTAGCGATACTAGAAGCACCCTCACAGTTTCTGCTTTTCGAAGAATCTTGACTAGCTGTGCCTGGGCTGTTGCTGCGTCGACTCGGAATAGCCGTAGACAAATGCTCGGTTCCAGTCCTGAACATCCATATCTTGGACTTGAACGCCAGATGACACTGGAATCGTCGTCATGTAGCTCATGCAGCTACTCATTAAAAAGTAAACGCCAATAATCCCTGCAGCTGCGCTCGATACAAGGAGACCTGCCAACATTAATGAAAACTCACGCTGCTCAACCGCACTTCGCATGAGACGAAGCGCCCATGCGACCAAGGCAGTAATGACAACAATGAGTACGGCTAAAACCATTCTTTTGGCAATTTAGTGTTTGGTGTATCTTGACGAATTGTAACACTTGTTCACAAAACCTGCTTTCAGCCTTTCTTAGAAATGGCGTGCTTTTAAGAAATAAGCAAATTTTCTTAATATTTCAGTCTTAATGCTTAGACACAGGACTAAGGATCCGTCGAAGATGAGGAATCTGATTCAGAGTCTAAATCTGAATCAGATGATGACATCGATGAATTCATTCGACCAAGCAATGTGACGATACCAAGTCCCAATAACCCACTGCATGAGAGACCCAGCCAGAATCCATGGGCAACTTGAGTCGATTGATCAAGCGCCCAACCGCCCAGTGGGGGACCAATAAAATAGCCAAGTGCCCAGCATTGAGAATTCACAGATAGATAGACCCCACGTAAGGACTCAGGCGCAAGAGCCACAACAAATGATGAGGCTGATGGCAGATAGGTCACTGTCGCGATCGCCAAGATTGTTAGTGCGGCGATCGCCCACCACAGGTGTCCGCCCGTAACCATCCCTGTCGCTGCGATGCCAATGAATCCAATTCCCCAAAACACCAGCGATAGCCCCAGAGCTCTGATGTGCGTTACTCGATTGAGCCAGCGAGCAATCGGGAGCTGCACCAGGGCCGTTAGCGCCACATGCCAAGTAAACAGAGCACTCATTCGAGTTGGAGAGAAGCCTGTGCCATCATCCCCTACCGAAACGACATTGCTGAAGTAAAGGGGCATTGTGCTTTGGACTTGAGCCAAATACATCGTGAATAAGACGTTGACCGTTGCAAATACCCAAAGTTGACGATCGCGCAGTGCGATTCCCCATCCAGAAAAGAGCTGCCGATGAGAATCACCAGTACTCAACGTTTCAGTAATCGCGATCGCCACAATACAGAAAAAGAGGCCATAGGTGATTCCATCAATTACAAACAGCAGTCGGTATTGGCTGGTTAGCTCGATTAGCACGCCACCTAAAACAATGCCGAGGCTCAGCCCTAAATTATCTGCCAGTCGAGCAATGGCAAACGCCTCATTTCGCTGATTGCCGTGGGTCAGGTCAGCAACAACGGCTTCGGTAGCAGGCCAATAGAGCCCGATACCCAACCCCATCAATAAGTTGCCAACCACAAAACTTGGAAAATTGAAGGCCGTCGCGAGAAATACATCAGCGATCGCTGAGATAGCCGCAGACAGTAAGATTACTTTTCGACGCCCCCACCGGGGTGAATCTGCGGCTGACCCACCGACAAATCGCCCGACGACACCAGACAGCGAACCGCTACCAATGCCGATACCAACGGCAGTTGCCGAGAGCCCAACCTGATTCGCAAAGAAAATTGGCGCATAGAAAAGTGTGAATCCATTCCCGATCTGCGACAAGAGACGACCGAAAGACAAGATCCAAACTCGTCGATCGAGATTCGGTAGCCACGAGACAAGAGCATTCAAAAAAAGACCTCACAGCAATGAATGAGCGAATAGACTGAGATAGATACATCGATGTGCAATCTGCAACTGCACAGTCGATCTCGCTGGTTCGCCAGATTGACAATGAATTCAGAAAAATAAAATATACGGTGCTGTTCGCGTTGACGAAGCCACAGTGTAGTGTGACCACCTGATAAGAAGGGTGTAGGGTTATGGTAACAGGCAGAACAACAACGATTGACGCATGTCGTTTCCTTGATTAATTCAATTATTGTGGTGGCATATTCAGCTGCCCTCATCCTCAAAAAGGACAGATATCTTACTGGAAAACTATCGACCGAAGTGGTCAGAAAAAGAGGATTGAATCATGGCGCAGTTTCTGCTGATTACCGACTTAGACCATACGCTCGTTGGCGATTCAGAGGCGTTAGCTCGACTCAATCAGCATCTAAGCCAGCACCGTGACGAATACGGAACCATTTTGGTGTATTCCACCGGGCGATCGCTTACCTTATATCAACAATTGCTGACTAACCAGGACTTGCTTGAGCCCGATTATTTGGTGTTGTCTGTCGGCACGGTCATCTACCCTCACGGCAGCACTCAACCAGACACCGCTTGGAGTGAGTACTTATCGAACGGATGGAATCGAGACCAGGTGTTGGCGATCGCCTCTCACTTTTCGCACCTCGTCCCTCAACCCCCATCGGAGCAAACAGACTTTAAGGTGAGCTATTTTCTAGACGGAAGCATTGCAAACGAAGTCATACCCCGACTCAAGACCGCGCTGACCGAGCGAGGACTTGATATTCAATTTGTCTACAGCAGCAACAAAGACCTAGATATCTTGCCAAAGAAGGGTAACAAGGGAGCCGCAGCCACCTTTTTACAGCAAAAGCTAGAAATGTCCGGCGATCGCACCGTTGTCTGTGGTGATTCTGGAAACGACGTGTCGATGTTTCAGCAAGCCCAAGCGAAAGGCATTATTGTCGGCAACGCAAAACCCGAATTACGCGAATGGTATTCAACGCAAACCTCAACCAATACCTATCTGGCTAAAGCCTCGTGTGCTGGCGGCATCATCGAAGGACTTCAATACTTTGGATTCTGGTAGTCGTAGAATCAATTCTTCAACATCTAGCTCTACACGTAAGGTGCCGTCACGCCAGTGTAACTGCGTCCCATGTGCCTCTATTTTGAGAGAAAAGAGATCCGTAAGGGAAAATTCTTGTGAGGCGATCGCATAATATGTGGCGGGGCAAATAGCAATTGCATTGCTCCACTGTTCTTCTTTAGATTGCTATGTACAGCTATTTTCGCGGTACTGTTGCGGGTATCCAAAAACTCAGCAGTAACCGAGTCATTCTCTTATTAGAAGTCAATCAAGTCGGCTATGAGCTTCAGATTCCTGCTCGCATGGTTGCCGACTTGCCGACTATCGGTGAATCTGTCAAAGTCTTCTCTCATCTGCACGTGCGTGAAGATCAGCTGACGCTCTTTGGATTCTTGTCGCTGGCCGAGCGCGACTTGTTTCGTCAGCTCGTCGCTGTCAGTGGCATCGGCAACCAGTTGGCGATCGCCTTGCTCGACACATTGGGACTTCAAGAACTGGTACAGGCGATCGTCAGCAGTAACACCCGATTGCTAACGCGCACCCCTGGCGTCGGAGCAAAAACAGCCGAACGAATTTCCTTAGAGTTGAGGAGCAAGTTGGCTGAATGGCGCAATCAAGCTGGCATCACTACAGCCCCTGATGCCAGCCCAGTCGGGTCGGTTCAAGAAGATGTAGAAATGACGCTGCTTGCGTTGGGCTATAGCAACAGCGAAATCAGCCAAGCCCTTCAAGCGGTGGGGCAAGCAAAAGCATTGTCAAAAAGCGATAACACTGAAGACTGGATTCGAGAGGCGATCGCATGGTTGAGCCAGTGAGTAGGGTAGAAGATATGCAGGGTGAAGATATAAAGTCTTTTCTACGCATCTTCAGGGCTGACAAAGGCATATCCATAGCAAGGGTGTCTATGTTATTATGATGGACTGCAACAGACGTTTATACCCAGGACATAGTCGCTCATGGCACTCGTTCAAGAGCAAAAGCAAGAAATCATCAACGAATACCAAATTCACGAGACAGACACCGGGTCTGCTCATGTTCAGGTCGCGATGTTAACAGAGCGCATCAACCGCCTGAGCGCCCACCTAAAAACCAACAAGAAGGACTTCTCCTCCCGTCGGGGTTTATTGCGCATGATTGGTCAGCGCAAGCGCCTTCTCGGTTATATTCTTAAGCAAGACCCGTCACAATATCGTGAGTTAATTAAGAAGTTGGGAATTCGCGGCTAAACGTATGCCTCAGCAATCTCAAGACCAAACCTCAGAACGAAACAGGCTCCCATTTGAGCCGTCTCAAACTAAGAAAAAAGCAGAAAAGAAGGCAACTGTATCTACGCCAAGCTCTACAACTGCAAAGCGTGAAGCGTCTTCTACCCGCAGTCAGAGCCGTGATTCCAACGGAATTCCTGAGGCGGTCAGCAATCGGATGGTCAAGCGCATGGGTTTCTTCTGTGGAATCCCAACATTGCTTGGCATTATGACGTTTTTCGTCAGCTACATGATTGTAGTTAGTGAGCTGTTTGAGGTTCCTCCTACAGCTGTCCTTTTTGTTAGCCTGGGCTTCTTTGGTCTTGGAGTAGTTGGGTTGAGTTATGGTGCACTCTCTACATCATGGGATGAATCAACTCCAGGTAGCTTGGTTGGGTTCGATGAGTTCAAGCTGAATATTGGTCGGATGCAGCAAGCGTGGCGAGAGGCTCGCAACCGGTCCTGACCGACTTAGTGCCCTTTCATCCAAGCCCAAACGTGTAAGTTGAGTGACGCTGGTCCAGCCTACGAGCAACCTAACTTTTCTAGAGCATTAATTTCAAAAGGGGACGTGAATTCACGTCCCCTTTTTGGGTGAAAAATCAGCTACAGATTTTCACATTACAGCTTGCACTTGAATTGAGCGCGACAGCACTGTGGAGAACTTTTCGTGCTCAAGGCAACTGGCTTTGAACGAATTGACTAATCCGAATTCGGAACAACATCAATCGTGACGTTCGTTTTAGCGGGCTCAGAGCTACGCGTGAAGGTTTCTTGCGTCACATAGCCTTGACGAAACTCTCCAGTCTGTGAGCTTTCAAGATTTTGAGAACCACCGATACCTTCTCGGATCGCTAAATTCGTGAGTAGCGTGCTGACAATTGACAGCAAAATTGGCCCCAGGAAGAAGGCAAAAAAGCCATTGACAGTAAATCCTGGAACAAAAGCAGAGGCTAGCCAGAAGCAAAAGCCATTGACAATCAAGGAAAAGAATCCCAGCGTCAGGATTGTTGCGGGCAACGACAAAATCATGACAATTGGCTTGACGAATCCGTTAACAACACCAATGGACACCCCTGCTAGCAACGCTGCAGCAAAGCTAGAGATGCCAACTCCTGGAATGATCAAATTCACCACCAACACGCTCAATGCCGTAATCAGCGTTGTTAGAAAAAATCCACCCATCCGTATCCTCCATCTCAGTTCAATCAGAACTTGTTTATTCACAATTTTCTTACACGATCATCATCGCAAACTTGGTAGGTTTCGTCAGATAGGGCGATCGCGACATTTCAAGCGGGAATACCTCACTCGATGCCACAACATGAACCCCACAGTGTGGAAAACCGAAACATCCATCAGACGATGCATGATTTGAGCGAAGCTGTATGCATCGATGATCTGATATAGCGCTACGCGCTTAATCCAAACCAGTATTGTTGAGGAAAGCCCCGCTGAGCGGTGCTTTCCTCAACAATACATGTCCAGACCTATGTGCGTACTGCTATAACTGGATTACAGACGTAGTTATGGAGACACTTCCACGTGAGGTGCCTTCACATCGCTGCGATGGAGGGCAGCATCAACCGCTTGTTGTTGATCACGTCGAGTGATCCACCGATGATAGGTGCGCGTATGAATGGCAACCGAATGTCCCATCATTTGAGCTGATATTGTGTCCGACAGGCCAAAATGAATCGTTCGAACTGCCCATGCATGGCGCAGGTCATAGGGATGAAAGGGAAGGTTATAGCGTCGAAGCTGCGCGCTTACCTTTTGCCCAATCCGCTGGAGCGTTGTTTGATTTAAGTCTGTGCTGATGCCAGGAAGCCGAGTCTTTCGCAAATTAAAATCGTCTACCCATTCTGGAAAAAACGGCCAAACTTCGCGTTCGCCGGTTTTAGTTGAATTCAGCACTTCGATAGTCGATGAAGAGGACTGAGCAAGCCTGCTGTAGTCGCAAAAAAACACCTCATGATTTCGCAACCCATACGTCGCCATTACGCCGTAGACAAATTGCCAGGACGGATTTGGGATGCGGTGATAAACCTCGACAATCTGCTCGTCGGAGGGCAGATGCCTCATTTGGGTTTGACTTGGACTGTAGTGCCCCCAAAATTCCTTTAAATCACGGGGTAGCTCAACATTTAGAAAATCAGCCAATACCCCAAGTGCTGTGCAGCAAATTTGACGACTGCGGGAATTGATTGGGATTGACTCAATAGTTTTATAAATCGCTTCAGCAAGACTTAGGTTAGGAGAGGACTGGGCGATCGCCTCCAATTTACGAACGTATGGCGCGTATGCAGTTTCCCAAGTCGCTCTCGCTGATGCTGGTTTACTTAGACGCTGAGGCTGAGCCATAAAGTGCTGATGGAAGGCCTCAATTTTTTCAGAAATATTCATTTGATTAAGGCGCCCACCCCCTGTGACTGGAAGATAGTCAAACCAATCAAATGCTTCCTGCATCAGTTGGAGAGCAATCATTTTTGCTTGCTGCTCAGCGGCTTTGAGTCCATCTGAAGTTGCGGGCAGCCCTAAGCTGATCCGTTGTTGATGCGAACGGAGACGATGACTCCCAGGTCTCGGTGGAAAAGTACCCCGAAGGCTTAACTTTTGCCCTCGGCGCTCAAGTTGAACTCCAAGTTGGGCCACCTTCAGCCGTTGATTGATTGATGTAATCCGTTTATCGATAGGGAGTGCTTTATTGACAATCATCAGCAAGTATTACAATTCATTAACGTTCGCTCGTCTAACCTCAAAGTTTCTAAATTTAAATCAACCTTAAGGTCTTAGAATAGGGAGTGCATTCTTCACGGGAACGATGCCAAATGCATTGGATTCGCGCTAGATAATAGACTTCCTGTGAAAAATAAAGACTTGTCGTTAAAATGATTATCGTTAGGATAATTAATAAATATTAAAACGAGGACATATTGTGATAAGTACAGGTCGTGTCGGAATTTTGTTGTTGAACTTGGGTGGTCCAGAACAACTAGAGGACGTGCGGCCATTTTTATACAACTTGTTTTCTGACCCTGAAATCATCCGATTGCCCATCCCTTGGCTTCAGAAACCTTTAGCATGGCTGATTTCTACCACTCGTGCTGGTAAGTCTCAAGAAAACTATCGCCAAATTGGTGGCGGATCACCGCTTCGCCGCATCACCGAAGAGCAGGCTCAAGCCTTACAGGAGGAGCTCCGGAGTAAGGGGCACGAGGCGCAAGTTTACATTGGAATGCGTTATTGGTATCCATTTACTGAAGAGGCGATCGCCCGCATCAAGCGAGATGAGATTGAGCAGCTCGTTATCTTACCACTTTATCCTCAGTTCTCAATCAGCACGAGCGGCTCAAGCTTTCGACTTCTTGAGAAAATCTGGAATGAAGACCCATCTCTTGAGTCAGTTCAATATACCGTCATTGATTCTTGGTACAACCGACCTGGATACTTGCAAGCAATGGCTCAACTGATTGCTCAGCAGCTTGACCAGCTTGATGCACCGAATGACGCCCATATTTTCTTTAGCGCTCATGGTGTTCCTGTTAGCTATGTTGAAGAGGCAGGGGACCCTTATCAGCGAGAAATCGAAGCCTGTGTTGAGTTGATTATGCGGACGCTCAGCCGTCCAAATGACTATACGCTCGCCTATCAGAGTCGTGTGGGTCCAGTTGAATGGCTGAAGCCTTACACCGAAGATGCGATTGAAGAACTTGCAGAGAAAGGCGTGAAGACGCTGGTCGTTGTTCCCATCAGCTTCGTTTCTGAACACATTGAAACGCTGCAAGAGATTGACATGGAGTACGGCGAGCTTGCTGAAGAGGCAGGTATTCAAAACTTTCAGCGAGTCCCTGCGTTAAATACGCATCCTGTATTTATTAATGATCTAGCTGAGATGGTCGTTGATGCCCTAAATAGTCCAGCTCGCTTGCTTTCCGATGTCACCTACCTACCGGAAAAAACGAAGATTTATCCACAGGAAAAGTGGGAATGGGGAATGACGACTGCTGCAGAAGTCTGGAATGGACGATTGGCGATGTTGGGCATTCTTGCTATCGTTGCTGAATTGATCAGCGGATACGGTCCACTTCACTTTGTTGGTTTGCTTTAGAGGCTAAGCGATTAAAGAGCAGTTACAACTGAGGCGAACTCTAACAGTGTTAGAGTTCGCCTCAGTTGTAACTGCTCTTTAAAGCGCGAATTATTGCTTAGGCGTGGTCATTATGGGGCACTCTGCACCCCACAATGACCATTTCTATATCTAATGCAATCGAACATCGCGATGTCTAAGACAACAGATTAATTCTTGAATGAATTCAACCATTCACGAATCTGCTCTGATGCAATATCGCGGCCACCTAAACCAAATGCGATGGCGATCGCCACAGCAATGGAACCGAGGAGGAGGCCAAACGCCAAGTTGACAATATCAGTTGCAATGCCCATTTGCTGCAGAGCCATGGCTGCAACCAAAGCAATAATGGCAATGCGAGCCGCTTGAGCAAGGATTCTAGCTTGTCTAGAACCTGAAGCTGTAATCAAACCAAACGCCAAATTCGCAAAGTACAAACCAATCGCGAATACGATGACACCGCTCAGCACACGAAGAGAGATTCTCAACACAGCCTGAACAATGGACGTGAGCTGTGCAAACTCAAGTACTTCAGTTGCTGCAACCGCACCAACCAAGACGATTGCCACTAGGGTAAGAAGACCGACAACTTGAGACGGCGTCCGTGACTGAAGAGCCAGCTGATTTGCATCTGTTGGGCGAACGTAAGGAGTCGGCTCACCATCAGTTGGCTGGGCCGCTTCTGTTGGAATGGCATCGTGAATCTGAGGAAGCCCTAACCATCGGAAGATGTTATTGAAACCAACACTCGTCAGCAGACTAGTCACCAACTCAGAGATAAACTGACCGATGAAGTAGAAGACACCAACGATAACACCCGCTGCAAAGATTCTTGGGATGACCGTTAAGATCAGCTCAAGCATCTCAATAGCAGGACCAGAAATCGCTTCAATTTGTAGGGCATTCAGAGCGGCGATCGCCGTCGGAATCAGAACGAGCACATACACAACAGTGCCAACAATGCTCGATAGAGATGTTCCTTCAGCTTCACCGTCTAGCCCAAAGCGAGCACCTAATTGGTCTGCGCCTGTTGCAGCCAACAAACTCGTCACAATACCGCGAACGACTCGTGCAACGAACCATCCGACCACACCAATGATGACAGCCGTCAAAATCCTAGGCAGTGCCGACAAGATGTCATCGAGCAAATTTTGAACCGGTTCAAGCGGTCCCTGGAGCTCGAGTGCATCCAAAATTAGCGGCAAGAAGAATAGGAGAATGAACCAGTACAGGGCATTTCCTAGAGTCTCATTGACGAGGAATGGGCTAGCTTCAGCACTTTCTTCGCCTGTTGCACCAGCCAATCGGTCATCCAAATTAAACCGAGACAACAAACGGGTGAAGATCAGCTTAACGATCGTCGCAACAAGCCACGCTAGACCCAGCAGCACCAGCGCACCACCAACCCGAGGCAAGTAGTTAAAGATTTGCTGGAGGAAGTTATTTAGTGGCGCAGAAACGACATCCAGGTTAAGCGCCTGAAGGAAAGCCACCAGGGTGAACGTCATGATCAGCCAATAGACAACCGCTGCCACCCATTTTTCAATTGGTGGAGAGGGAGCATCATCTTGCTGACCTGTAACCCATCGAGCCAAGCGGTTATCGATATCTGTTTTATTCAGCAATCCTTTAACGATGGATGCTGCAATGGTTGCCACAATCCAACCAACGATCAGGATGACGATGGCGTAGATTAGGCTAGGTAAAAAGTTGCCAAAGCTAGACCACAGCGAATTAACAAACTCGGCTGCACCACCTACTGACGCAGGTACACTTTGGGCTAAGAAAGGGGCGGAATGAGGACTCATGGCCTCTACCGACGCTGGTATCAATAATTCATTCATAATAGTTTGCGTCAACTGAAGATGCTACGAATGCGTAGGCGCAACGAAAGAATCGCAATAGCAACAGACCAGCATCACTGAAATAACATCGCTGTTGCCGATGACAGTAATTCATCGCACCGTGTGATCGAGTGAGGAAGCGAATAAAAACAAATCCGTGCCTATTGAACAGACATGAGCATTGTCCTATACATTTGCAAAATCTACGCATTTCATACGTTAGATTTTCGTGTCAAATCCACATGAATGAATAACGAAGGATAGAAAAAGATAAATGATTACCAAAAGTTTCTAGAGCCTTGATATGAAAAGGTTCTAGGTCAATTCACGGGTTAATTATTTTTCTTTCACTCCAGTGTTTTTTATGAATCGACGCACTTGAGATAGAGAACATCAAATAATCTTAAGGTTTACGAAATGATTATGCTCTCTATTTGATGGCTACTTTCCATCGATATGGATGATGATTATCGACTATTGTCAACGACTGTCTCCCAATATTTCTATCAAATCTTTCGTTCGCATTCCCTACTTCAGAAACGTTGCAAGGGCCTCTACTTTTGACCAAGCGGCACCGCTCTTAAGAATCTCTTTTGCAAGCTCAACGCCCGATTGATAGGTTTCCGTGATGGATGCTTTAGGAGATAGCTTCCCACCAACGTCGAGGGCGATCGCCGCATTTAGCGCAATCACGTCTTGCTGAGCCTGTGTGCCACGTCCCTGCAAAACCTCCGTGAGAATTGCTGCGTTATCCTCAACCTCTCCACCCCTAAGCGCTTCTGTGGGTGCAGGCGTCAATCCCATTTGCTCAGGGCCAATCGTCAGGGATTGTCGACTACCGTTAGCAATAACACTCAAGTAAGTACTATCAGCAAGCCCTGCCTCATCCAGCTTCTCCCGTCCGTGCAGCACAACAGCTTTAGGGCGCTGCATCAGATTGAGTGCATCAGCCACACAATCAACGAGTGCATCATCAAAAACTCCCATCACCTGTCCTGTAATGGGTAAGGGATTGACCAATGGACCGAGCAAGTTGAAGACCGTTCTCACTTTTAGGGTCTTGCGAATAGGCACCACAGACTTCATGGCAGGATGCCAACCGGGTGCAAATAAAAACGTAATGCCAACTTCGTTCACCGCAGCTTGAACCTTTTCTGGCGGTGCACCAAGGTTGATGCCTAAAAACTCAAGGACATCAGCCGATCCCACTTTACTCGATGCGGCTCGATTGCCATGCTTTGCCACTGCAACATCGGCAGCAGCAGCCACAAATGCAACTGCAGTCGAGATATTGAAGGTCGAAGCGCCATCCCCTCCTGTTCCGCAAGTGTCAATCAAGGGAGTTGGCATTGTTGCTTGAGATAATTGTCCTCCCACAGATTGCTGTTGTAGCACTTGAGCCATTCCTGCCAGTTCAGCTGATGAGACGCCCTTGGCCTGAATAGCAGCTAAGATTGCGCCTGATAACACAGGGGGAATGTCTTCAGCCAGCCAGCCTTTCATCAATGCTGACGCTTGGTCAATGTCAAGAGATTGTCTATCTAACAGCTGTTGGAGTAGGGTAGGCCAATGGTGTGATGCGATCGCTTCATTTGCTTGAGAAGTGCTGCCGACTTGAGAAGTTGAAGAAGTGCTCATAACAAATGGATACCTACATCCTTAAAATAAGTACAGTGCGATGACTGTGATTATTATTCATCGCTTCAAGAGGTTTTAGTCCAGAACAGATACGAATTTCAACAGATGTTAAGAATCTGATGATGTGCCCAGACCTCACCTAATCTTTTCCAATTCATCTCAAGCCGTCGCTTGGAGCATCCTATGCCTAGCAAATTTTTTAACAAGCCTGAGCCCGAATTAAACGAGCGGGTTCCTCCAGGGCAATATCTTGCCAGTGGATTTCCAGTGCTGTCCTACGGAGAGACGCCAAAGGTGACAACCGATCAGTGGCAACTCAAAGTATGGGGACTGGCAACTCCTCAAACGTTGACCTGGGACGATGTCATGGCAATGCCCCAGACTAACATCACAGCGGATTTTCACTGTGTCACCCGATGGTCAAAGCTTGACGTCCAGTGGACAGGCGTCAAAGTCACTGATCTGATGGCATCCATTGAAGTTCGTCCAAGTGCTACTCATGTGATGCTGCACGCGTATGGAGACTACACAACAAATTTGACCCTGGATGACTTTGTTCGAGAGGAAAACTTCCTTGCTCACACCCTATTTGACGAGCCGCTTCCTCCAGATCACGGCGGTCCAATGCGTCTAGTTGTGCCGCATTTGTATGCCTGGAAGAGCGCAAAGTGGATTAACGGATTGGAGTTCCTAGATCGTGAAGAACTGGGATTTTGGGAGAAAAACGGCTACCACCGCCGAGGAGAACCCTGGGCAGAGGAACGATACGGCGGACGATAAAGTCTGAGCATGTATTGTTGAGGAAAGCTGCGCGCCGCGCAGCTTTCCTCAACAATACAGGTTTGGATTAAGCGCGTAGCGCTCAATCACCGATTCGACTTGGCAACATTCACAAAAAGCTAAGGGGGTGAGCGCGCATTGCGCGCTCATCCCCTTAGTTCTTCGTTGTGGATTTGAGAAGATTGCCCAGTAGTATACCGATTCAAACAAAAGCACCGTTCAGCTAGCTGAACGGTGCTCTCGGATAGATGCATAAATTAAAGCAGATCTAGAGCATTAACCGAATCGTCCGGTAACGTACTCTTGAGTTGCTTCTTGCTTAGGATTCTGGAAAATGCTGGGCGTTTCGTCATACTCGACTAAGTATCCTACTTTTCCACCCGCATCAGTCGCTTCTGCATTGTAAAACGCAGTCATGTCAGACACACGAGATGCCTGCTGCATATTGTGCGTCACAATGATGATAGTGTACTTCTCTTTCAGTTCTTGCATCAGCTCTTCAATGCGAAGGGTTGAAATAGGGTCAAGTGCAGAACACGGTTCATCCATCAGAATGACCTCAGGCTCAATGGCGATCGCCCGTGCAATGCAGAGACGCTGCTGCTGACCACCAGAGAGAGACAAACCGCTTTCCTTCAACTTATCCTTGACTTCATCCCATAGAGCAGCACCACGGAGCGATCGCTCAACCAATTCATCAAGATCGCCTTTGTACCCGTTAATCCGAGCACCAAATGCAATATTTTCATAGATTGATTTTGGAAATGGGTTTGGCTTTTGAAACACCATTCCAATTCTGCGGCGTAGCTCAGTTGGATCCACTCCCTTTGAGTAAATATCAACACCGTGATAAGTGATACGGCCCTTGATGTGAGCACTAGGAATCAAATCATTTAGACGATTAAAGCAGCGGAGTACCGTACTTTTACCGCAACCAGAGGGACCAATGAAAGCAGTAATTTTATTGCCCGGAATGCCCAATTCAACATTCCGAACAGCTAAATTGCTGCCGTAGTAGTATCCAGTATTTTCAACTTGAAAGACATTGTCAGTTCCAACAGCGGTTGGAGATGTTTGAGATTGCATAAGAGACAGCCTATAGATAAGAATTGACGAGTTTAGGGGTTCCGTAACCGCGATTTTTTGTGTGAGAAGTGGCTATGAATCAAAAAGCATCCTCCTCCGAACTGCTCTCTCCGTACCATAGGCTCTACAGCACCGAAGACCCTAACCCCAAAAAATCGAAGCAGCCGAAGATCCACCAAGCCAATAAACTACAAGGAGCGCTGAAACTTATTACGAATGAAGATCGCAGTCGCATTCATCGTGAGCAAAACGAGCATCAGCACAATAATTGCAGATGCAGCAATCGAGTGAAACTCTTCCTGAGGCCGTGAAACCCAGTTGAAGATTTGAATCGGCAGTGCTGAAAACTGAGATTGAAGTCCTTCAATCGAAAAGGACGGCGCAAACGGTACAAATGCAACTGCACCAACCGCAATCAATGGAGCTGTTTCACCAATGGCTCGGGACAACGCCAGAATTGTACCCGTCATGATTCCGGGAATCGCAGGCGGAAGGACATGAGCGCGAACCGTCTGCCATCTCGTTGCACCTAGGGCCATTCCACCCATGCGAATGCTATCTGGAATCGCTTTCAGAGCTTCCCGAGTTGCCACAATAATCACAGGTAAGATCAACAACGCTAACGTCAACCCACCTGCAATAATGCTACGACCACCTGTGATAAATGAAAGAACTCGCGCAAATACAAACAGACCTAACAAACCGTAAATAATTGATGGAACAGCTGCCAGATTACTGATATTGATCTCAATAAAACGAGTAAACCAATTATCTTTTGAAAATTCCTGAAGATAAATTCCAGAGCCAACGCCAATTGGGAAGGCGACAGCCGCTGTAATAATCAAAAGATAGATGGTTCCGACAAGCGGCGGCCAAATACCCGCTCGCTCAGGTCTTCTTGAAGGGCCACTTTGAATAAAATTCCAATTGAGCGTTGGCAGTCCATCGGACAGGAAGTCAGCAATCAAGAAAGCCAAAACAAAGATGGCCGAAAAAGTTGCTACCCAGCAGAGCACTTTAAAGATTTGGTCAAAGCGATAGCGCTTCTCTAAGTTCGGCTCAAAGTTTGGACTAGACAACCCCTGCACTGCAGAGCTAACTTGAGCTGGATCAGTTGTCGTCATTCGTACTTCTCCTGATACTTACGGACAAACCAATTACTGAAAATATTTAACAGCAGCGTGATGATAAACAATGTCATCCCCACTGCAAAAAGAGTTAAGAACGCAATTGACCCATATGGCGCATCACCCTTCGTAATCTGCACAATAAACGACGTCATCGTCTGAACCGCAACACGAGGATCAAGCGTCAGGGTCGGGCTCTGGCCTGCAGCCAACGTCACAATCATCGTCTCACCAACGGCACGAGCAACGCCAAGGACAATGGAAGCGACAATACCAGACAATGCTGCTGGTAACACAACACTAACAATCGTTTCACGCTTTGTTGCCCCTAATGCATAGGAGCCCTGGCGTAGGCTGTTGGGGACAGCAAAGATCGCGTCCTCACTCAATGAGGCAATTGTTGGGAAAATTGCAAATCCTAAAATAATGCCTGCACTCAGCCCGTTGAAGGTTCCAAGATCAGGAATAAATGTCTTCAGAATCGGAGTCAAGAATAGGAGAGCAAAATAGCCAAAAACAACAGTTGGAACTCCGGCAAGAATTTCTAAGGTAGGCTTAAGCCATGCTCTAAGACCCCGAGGGGCGTATTCACTTAGGCAAACAGCTGCAAGCAGTCCCAGTGGAATTGCAACAAGTAAGCCAATGACGGATGTAAGAAACGTTCCGCACAGCAAAACAATAATGCCGTACTGAGGATTTACAAATAACGGCGTCCATTGAGTATCCGTCAAAAAGCGCCATATTGGGACGACCTTGAAGAACTCAATAGTTTCAAAAATAAGTGTCGCGACGATTCCAAATGTTGTCGCGACAGACAACATGGCGAACGCACCAGTGATAAATGTAACGATCAATTCAGAACGCTTACTGGCAGCACGATTGGGTTGCCAAAGATTTTCGCGACTGTCGTCACTAGCTGAAGGACCCGGGAAAACACTATCTGTCATAGTACTCTCAATCAGTAAACAAAGAATCTTAACTCTGATGAGCGGCTAGGCGATGGGATGAGTACAAGCGCTGATGTCGCTGACACTATGCTCGAATCAAGTTTCCTACAAAACTGCTAGGGAGCATATTGCCAGCCTTACGATAGGAACCTCACACAAAGGCATCAATAAAACAAAAATCTTGGGAGGCAACAAGGTGTCAATCCATGCGCCTCCCAAGATCATCATTTCAATCGATTATTCAACAGTCTTCACTTCAGCAGAAGCAACCTTTGCTTGAGAATCTGCATACTGCTCGTCGTTGAGAACAACGTAGCCTGTGTCTGCAACAAACTCTTGGTTATCTGGGTTGAGATAGAAGTCAACGAATGCCTTCACAGCTGCATCTTCCTCATATGCACTGCTCTTCACATAGATGAAAAGTGGGCGGGAGAAAGGAGTGTACTCACCTGCAAGAACTGCTTCTTGAGTCGGCTCAACGCAACCCTCACCACCATCAATCGCAACAGATTGCATACGATCTTGGTTCTCGAAGTAGTATGCGTAGCCAAAGTAACCCATTGCATTAACGTCACCTTCAACACCCTGTACAAGAACGTTGTCGTCCTCACTTGCAGTGTAGTCTCCGCGACTTGCACCCTCTTCACCGTTCACAACGTCAGTGAAGTAGTCAAAGGTTCCGGAGTCAGTTCCAGGACCATAGAGAACCAAATCTGTATCAGGGAAGCTCGGGTCAACCTGATTCCAGTTACTAACAGTTCCCTGAGCTTCAGGAGACCATGCAGCAGAGAGCTGGTCAATCGTCATACATGCAGCCCAGTCGTTTTCGTTGTTAACAACAACCGTCAACGCATCGGTCGCAACTGGAACTTCAATCATCTCGATTCCAGCTTCTGCACAAGCCTCAACCTCTTCAGGCTTGACTTCACGAGATGCATTAGAGATCTGAGTCTCACCTGCACAGAACTTCTGGAAACCACCACCAGTTCCAGATGCACCCACAGTCACGCGAACGCCAGGGTTCGCAATCTGAAACTCCTCAGCCATTGCCTCAGAGATAGGAAAGACTGTACTGGAACCATCGATCGCAATCGCACCTTCAAGATCAGATCCTTCAGCAGAAGCCTCTTCTGTTGCAGCAGGCTCAGTTGTCTCAGTCGCCGTTTCAGTACCCGCACATGCCGCAAGACCACCAACAACAGCAGCCAATGACAATGTCGTTGCCAGGCGTGCAATACGCTTGTTAAAAGTCATAGTTCCTTCTCACCTAAAAAGATAGTATTTTCGGCTATTCCTGTCGCAAGATACTACCTTAAGGTAAAGACGAGGTTAAGAAAATACACATATATTGAGAGTATCTACCTATTGAAATGACCCAAACGATACACCCATCAAAAATACTTGATGCGTAATAGCAACGATAAATAACCTTAGTAGGCAAATTCACAATCGACTTCACTGAAAATGCACATCATTCAACGAAGCGTTAGGCTGGGGAATAGGGTGAAGATAAAAAGTTTTTTAGAGAGAAAACTACAAGTATCTAGCAATGTATTACGTAATCTACGACGGAAACTGTAATCTATGCGTCAATTTAGTCCGATCGCTCGAAGCTGTTGATCGAGGCGATCGCTTCAAATATGTGCCCATGCAGGATGAAGAGACATTGGATACATTTGGCGTCACTGCACAAGATTGTGAGCAGGGGATGATTGTCATCAATGGAGATGCTCCTGACGAGCGCTGGCAGGGTAGCGATGCCGCAGAAGAAATTGGTCGACAGATTCCCTTTGGGCGTGCCTTCGTTGACTTGTATCGCGCCCTTCCAGGATTGAAGGGGTTGGGCGATCGCGCCTACGAGAGCATTCGCGATAATCGCTACAGTTGGTTTGGGAAGCGCTCAGACATCTACACGTCTGACTTTCCTGTGTGTCAAGACGAGTCATGCGAAAAATATTTCTAACGGAATTAATACCTTAGTAAGAGTGTTAATCCGTTTAATTGCGGTTCTGACGTTCAAAGCAAAGCCTGACTTCTTCCTAAACCTTGTCAGGCTTTGAAACGTTTGCCAAGGCGTGTCACGACCCCACAGCAAGTGAAGCGCAGTCGTGCCAGCGTAACTGCGCCTCACTTGCTGTGAAGTCTAGAAACCTAATAGAACGACATCTAGCGTTAACCCAACGGAGACGATTGGGTTCGCTCCATGTCAAACGTCGGGGATTGCGGCACTCCTGCACCCATTAGATCGGCTTGATCAAATGGCATCTCCGTAGACGGACCAGCCGATTTCATGCCCAATTCATACAGTTTGATGGACTGAAATTCACTGACAGCCGTCGGATTCTTGACGTCATGGTCGTTAGCCAGGGTGAGATATTTCATATTGCCGGTGAAATATTCGCCCACAGGAATTTGATAAGTTTTCCAACCAGACCCGGTAACGTAATCATTGAAAGCATTTCGGCCAAATTTCTGAGTTCCTGAAAATTGGAACAGGCGAGACTTATCGGCGCCACCAACGTTGTTGTTGTTGTCAAAGCCAATGCCTTGAATCTCGCCCTCTTTATTGCTGCGAAATCGTACTTCCAGCATCGTCTCGGGCGTAATGTTGTAGTCAATCGCGATCCTCTTCCAGCCATTGCCGGTCATCTTGACGCGCTGCTGGTTACCACTCAGCGTGGCATTCGCTTTGTCTTGACTTCCGCCGTAGGACTCCAGGTTCCCTAAATTAAGAGCCTTTCGATTACCTGAGGGGGCAGGCGCTGGTGCGGGTTGTCCACCTCCATTCGTGGGAATGAACTCAATGTAGTCAAATCGAGCAAATTCACCGCGATCGCCCTTTCCTGACAATTCAAAGCGATCGCCTGGTTCGAGACGAATGGCGTCATGGGTGATCGTCGTCGTCAACGATTTCTGTGTTGCTGCATTACTGGATGAGCGCTTATCAAACACGAAACTTTGGCGATCGCCATTGACCGTAACCGCTACAGCGGATCGTCCATCACTTTCATCAAAATAGCCAACCTTCACTTGATAGGTTCCAGCTTTGCCATCAAACACACCTGAAGCAGTACCCGTGCGAGTTCGGCTTCCCTTGATGTGCTTCCCACCTGAAGCACCTGAGCCTCTCACGGTCTCGACCTGATATCCATTTAAGTTCAGTGCTTCAGCTTCATATCGGAAGGAACCGTTGTTACCAGGTGTTGGTGCCGGTGTTGGAGCGGGCGTCGGTGTTGGGGCAGGCGCGGGTGTTGGGGCAGGCTGAGGATTGGGAGCTGGAGATGGGTCAGGAGCCGGAGATTCAATCGTTCCTCTACCAAACAACTGTGTCCAATAGCTGTTGTAATTGACGCTCCCTCTATCATCTTGCAAATAGTAATATCCCAAGCCAATCTCGTTGTAGTTCGGATTCAGCATATTAGCTCGGTGGCCAGGACTGTCAATCCATCCTTGTACAACGGCTTCAGGCGTGCGATAACCTGCAGCAATGTTTTCTCCAACAGTTCTAGACTCATATCCCGCTCGCTCTGCACGATCCCACGGACGAGATCCGTCTTTGCCGGTATGACTAAAAAAGTCCTGATCGGCCATATTTTTGCTGTGAATATCAGCGGCTTCATCCAGGTCTTGGTCGATAACAAGAGGCTTTAATCCATTTTTCTGTCGAAACTCATTCGTCAGCTTGAGAACTTCTTGTTCAAATGCATTATTTTGCATAACTTCTTCCTGTTTTTCATCAATGAGCGAATTTATGAGCGGATAAACCCTACGCATTGGCACATTGAATTGGAGCGGAATGAGTGCTGAGACTCATAACGCTCGTGTTAAATTCATCAATTCTAAAAAAGTTGTTGAGTTGCGTAAGGAGTGGTAGACCCTAGTAATTCTCACAATTCAAAACGCTCTATTAAGTTGAGCTAAGCAAGGTGTTTTGAATGTGGAATTGATTTCAGCATCTTGGAAGGGCCAGTGAAACGAGAGTGTTGCCAGTCATGCAATTCTGTAGCACCGCAATGGGTTTTGTTTCATAAGCTACAGTTTTCTAAAAAGACGCGAGGACCATACTCTATGTTCCCTCTAGTGACGATCGCCGTTGAAATCCAAACTAGCAAAATCCCCTGTCTCTAAAGGCTTCCATCCCTTTCGTTTCAAACGGCTTAAGCATCACTCGCTATTCTTGTTACTGAACAATTGACCATCTGGTGATATCAGTGGAATTGTGCTGTGAGATTGTAGACTCTTAACGAGGTCACAGTCTTAAAGCTGACGATCGCATCGCTCGTTCACCAGCACGGAGCTGTGACCAGCTTTTATCATTAGCTTTTTCGATTCAGGAGGTGCCAATGTCTGTTGTTTCGATTCCCTTCATTCATGGCGATCGCCTGAACCACAATTTGGATACCTTGGCCGAAATTGGCAAACTTCCTCAAGGGGGGGTACGCCGAATTTCATTCAGCCAAGAAGACCAGCTTGCGCGACAGCTCGTTAAAAATTGGATGGAAGAAGCCGGAATGACGACCTGTATTGATGCAGCCGGCAATTTAATTGGGCGATATCCAGGCCATCAAAACCTGCCATCACTAGCCACGGGTTCTCATATCGACACGGTTCCCTCTGCCGGACGCTACGACGGCACATTGGGAGTTCTAGCAGGCATCGAAGTCGTTCGTGCACTGAAGTTTAATCACATCACCCTCAACCATCCCGTTGAAGTCATCGTATTCACCGACGAGGAAAATACGATGATTGGAGGAAAGGCCATCGCAGGAACCCATCACTCTGATCCTGCCTATTACCAACAAAAAGATGGACTGACAATTCAAGAAAGGCTGAAGCGTGTGGGAGGTGACTGGGAGGCGATCGCCACTGCACGTCGCAATCGAGACGATATGGCTGCCTTTGTTGAACTCCATGTCGAACAGGGAGGAGTTCTGGAATCTAAACAGGCAGAAATTGGCGTTGTGGAAGGGGTTGTTAGCATGAACCGCTATACCCTATCAGTGACAGGCATCCCCAACCATGCAGGGACAACTCCGATGGACATGCGGCAAGATGCGCTTGTGGCTGCCTCTCAGATTGTATTGACGGTCAATCAACTGGCGAATTATCTTCCCGGAGACCAAGTAGCCACTGTTGGCATGATGAACGTATGGCCCAATGCAACGAATATTGTTCCAGGTCGAGTTGATTTGAGCCTCGATATTCGTGATCTCTATGCAGAGAACGTCGAAGCGCTCGTCAAACGCTTGGTTGAACAGATTGATGCGATCGCCCAACAAACCGGCACAAAAATTGAGCTGGAGCAGACGCTCAATGCTGAACCAACACTTTCATCCTCTAAGATCATGGATGCCATTGCTCAATCCTGCAATGCGCAAGAATTTAGCCACATAACACTACCCAGCCGAGCAGGACACGACGCCCAGGAAATTGGACGAGTGACGGATATGGGGATGATTTTTGTGCCCAGTCGTGGAGGGGTGAGTCATTCAGAACATGAATTTACGCCGCCTGAGCAATGCACCCAAGGTGCCAATGTGTTGCTGCACACGCTAATCCAGCTAGACACACTGTATGACTAAACAATTTCAGCGGTCAACGAATCAGCACACACCCAACTGTTAGGCAATTCGATGAGCACGACTAGTCAGATAACCTCGAATGCTCTGGATCTGTTGATCAGTCGGTAAGCTGTCAGGGTGCACACGCCTTACCCAGTCAAGAGACTCCCACAGCGTGTAGTTGTGATAGCGACAGAGATACGCAATACAAATCGTAGGCGATCGCTCGATTCCGGCAAGACAATGAACAAATACCGGCAATTGACGCTGAATACATTCATGCAAGTAATCAACAGCTGTTTCAATTTGGTGAGGCTTGAGTGGCGTCGCGTAGTGACTATCCGGAATTACAATCCGGTGACATTGAAACCGTTGTTCAAGATTAATCGGCCACTGCCCTTCTGATTCCGAGCACAGTGCTAATACGGCCTGAATGTTTGAGCGCGCGAGCTCATCCATATCTGCTTTTCTTGGTAATCGGCCAACAGCAAGTCGATATGGAATAACCCAGTGAACTGGGAACGATTGCTGGTGACGACTAGAACGCTTGGGGTGCTTTCGTCTAAACCAAAAGAACAGTAGATTCAACATGCTGCGTATCGATGTCCCTGTTATGTAACCGATTTATCTTCAGGGCTCCCTTGCTTTCTTGATCATACGCAGACCCTATGAATCAGGAAAACTTGATTAACTCTACAAAACTGATAAAAACATCACGAAGGGGATAAAGATGTAGCGATCGCTAGCCTTGGCGCCGCACTTTTTGAGCTCAGAACCGTCGCGAGATCAACAAATGTGACATCTGCAACTGATCAGGTTACACGGATTATCCTGACTACCATCAGTTGCCTTGCAAAAGTAGTGATGAAGGTGTGACTTTCGTTAGCTCCATACCTGTCGCGAATTAGACTGCCATAGCCATCAAGACATCATGCGTCAACCTCAATACATCCGATCCGGTGATAATTTTCTGGTCAGGCCGACCATAACGCTTCTACGCAAGGCCAGGCAACGGGTGAAGGGACACACGCTGCTCACTGGAATCTTAGGCTTTGGATTCCTTGCATTCTGCACAAGCGTAGCGCTACCGGTTCATGCGGATGAATTAGACTCGACACAACCTGGACCCACTTTGCCATCGCCGCCAACATCAACGATTAATCCTGTCGATACAGTTGATACCGTAGATACGGTTGATACCGTCGATACCATCGATGCTGTGGATACCGTGGATGTTATTGACACCGTCGATGCCATTGACGCCTCAACGGTTGTGATTGAAGACTATATCCTCGGAGCTGGCGATCGCCTTCAAATTGAGGTATTCGAGTCACCAGAATATAGTGGCGAATTTGAGGTGCTGGCAGATGGCACACTACGTATGCCATTCATCAACCGAGTTAACGTCAGAGGGCTAACGATTGAGCAAGCATCAGCTCGCATTTCACGAGAATATGCCGCGATTTTGAGGCGTCCCTTAGTCTCTATTCGACTGTTTGAAGCCCGACCAATCACACTTGCGGTAACGGGTGAAGTGACACGTCCGGGTTCATATCGAGTCTCCCTGGAAGACACAGATGGATTGCCCACCGTGACTCAAGCGATTCAAATCGCAGGTGGTATCACACAGGTCGCTGACGTTCGCTCCATTCAAGTTCAGCGATTTGCAGGTAATCCAAATCAACCTGAGACAGTCATTTCAGTCAATTTGTGGCGACTCTTACAAGAGTCAGATCTACGACAAGATATTGCCCTTCAAGATGGCGATCGCGTCATCGTTCCCGAAGCACCTGTCCTGTTTTTGGATGAGTCTGCCGAACTTGCGGACGCAAACATCTCCCCTGAGAGCATCCCTGTCACTGTTGTTGGAGAAGTCGGAAACCCTGGTGTAATTGAAGTGCCCCCCAACACCTCCCTCAATGAAGCGATTCTCAGAGCTGGGGGCTTCACAAGTCGTGCCCGTCGAAGACGAGTTGATCTGGTGCAGCTAAACCCAAATGGAACTATCACCAATCGAGAAATTGACGTCGATCTGTCAGCAAGCCCCAACAATGAGAACAATCCCATTCTCCGCCCCAATGATACGGTCGTCGTCGATCGCTCCACCTTTACTCGCGTAACGGACAGCATCTCTCGGGCATTGTCTCCTGCCGTCTCAATCTTTAGCCTGTTCAGAATCTTTGGTCTCTAACGATCAAGAGAACGATCAAGAGATTGAGAGATGCCAAAATAACATGCGCCAAAATATAGACATCTAATCTTACTTATCTTCTTACACTCAGGATTAACGATCACTCTCTACTGTAAAAACAGATAAGACTAGTTCCCAAGGCCCTTTCGTGGATATGGCGCTGCTTTTCACACGACAAAAAAGATGAGTAAGAAGTTTGAAGAAGGCGATAAGGTAACCTAGAAATATAGAGAAGGGCAAGGCCTTGGGACTATTGAAGCTTATTTGACCGAATCAGAAGTCATTGACGGCAACCCAATCGATGCATGAGAAGATGGGCCACGTTATATCCTTAAAAACAATCAAACCTAGAACCGAACAGACCATAAACCTGACAGTCTTGAGAAAATAGATAAGATCGTTCAATCTGGAGAGCGAGTTCAACAGATTCTGATTGTTTTGACCGAGTAGCATCGCAACTCTCTCAACGTAATCGTCTAAGTCGTAGCGCAAATACTAGCGAAAAGGCTAATGAAAGAACGGCGATCGCCCAGTTAAAATACGCATCAGGTGGGCGATCGCTTTCTCTGTTAAGGGCGAGTCGTCTCGCTTCGTTTAGAGACAAAACCATGCAGCTCCACGTTCTAAGACCCTCGATCGATCAAACTGAATCTGTGTCAGAGATAGATTCCAAAGACGGGGCTCAGCACCATAGAGCAAGCCACCATACGCGATCGCCATTCAGTGTGCCCCAGGCTCGCCAGTTCTCAGGCGATCGCCATTCTCAACACTTGGCTCGTCAGCTAGCGAAAGCCAATCAATATGGGCATCATTTCAATCAATTACCTGCCTATTCTCAAGTTGGGTATGGGATGCCGATTGTCAGCAAATCAGGTTCAGGGTGCGGGTGGCCGCTCCAACGTTATCCTGATCGCTCTGCGAAAGAAAATCACACCCGAGTGCTTGAGCGATCGCCGGTGCAACCCAGCCATCAACCCGTGCAATTTATCTTTGGATGGGTCTTACGAAAAATGGTTAGAAGCACAATGGGTTGGCTATTTCCAAAGTGAAGATAGGTCTGCTCTCGGTGCGTAGCAGCGCGCAACTACATTAAGTCCAGCAGAGATATTTTGGCGCGGCGCGTCTCACAACATCTGGCTAACAGGAGACCGGGTTAAGTTCACGAAGAGATAGAGGGTTTGGACGCGCCCACGCGCCCAAACCCTCTATCTCTTCGTAATGAATTTGAGAAGATTGCCAAGTTGTATTGCTGAATCAATTGGCATAGAACGATGGGAAATGCGTTCAAAAGCATTAAACCCGCACAATGACACGACTTAAACCGTTAGAAGTCCCTGTCAAATCCGCACTTCAGCACATTAACCATTAATAATCTTGGGAACCTTGAAAAAGTCACCGTCTCGGTCGGGGGCGCAGCCTAAAATAGCTTCTCGCTCTTCCCAGGTGTCGAGCGCATCTTGACGCGTCACATTGCTCACATCAATCGCTCTAGCTGTCGGCTGAACGTTTTCAGTATTTAGTTCATTGAGTTGCTCAAAATAGTCAAGGATGCTTCCCAATTGGGTAGTCAATCGCTCTTCTTCTTCGGAAGTGAGCGCTAGGCGAGCCAATGTAGCAACCTTATGAACTTGTTCGCGATCGAGCATAACGTCTAATTCTGAATCTGTATGTGAAGCCTATTCAATCCGTCAGCCTAAGACGCTGTCTTAAACTGAGCCTGCAACTGGACGGTGACCAGCGGCCCATAGCCAATTGCTTCTAAAAGAATACATCCATTTTTGAACGTCCAGTGGTCTTAAGCCAGTTCTGCGCCTCAATGTAGTTGTTGGGAGCCAGACGAATCGCGCGTTCCCAATATTCAGCTGCTTGATCCAGATGAGCATCAGACTCTTCTGTTTTGCCAGCATCTTTTGCGCGCTCACCTAAGAAATGGTGAATCACCGCAATATTGTTCAGTGCTTGAGGCATGCGAGGATTCAAGTCGACAGCTTCATTATATTTAGCAAGAGCCTCATCGTGCTCTCCATTACTCGCGTGAATCAGCCCCATGTTGTAGAGAATATAGCTCCGATCATACGGATCATCTTCTAGCCCTAGGGCTTCTTTATAGTTGTCCATGGCTTCAGCATATTCTCCGTCTGCTTGAGCAGACATGCCATCACGGTAGTAAGCAAACGCTTCTTTCGATTGCTGCTGAGTTGGCAAAAGCTTGAGAATCAAGTCAGCCATTACCGTGAAGGATTTATCGATAAAGTTATCGTTTCGCTGAGTTCTAGGCATGAGTACTAAATATTCAGAACGATGTTCTAAAGGGAAAAAAGATTTTTAATTTCAACGTAACCGATGCCAAACAGACTGCACTGCTGCCACCCAATGACCATAAAGAAAGCCTCTGGTATTTAGTCATCAGCGCTGCTTTAGGCTATGGCTCACCGCTACCGTTCACTCATCATTCAACCAATGGCATTGAACATTAGTGCAGCAGAGTTGACCATTGTTTTTCAGCGTAACAGGTTCCTCCATTCAGCATCGCTTGTATGTCTAAATGTTATTGAAAGCTGTGAAATCACTGAAATGACGGACTTAAATCATAAAACTCGGTGTGGATTATCACGCAAATGCTCTGCGGTCATCACCGCAGTACCGTCGAATTATCACTGATGACTGTCCGAAATCGAGCGATACTGAGTCATCGAATTTACCGACCCTTGATCACCCAGAGCCCCAGGCGAGTGTTCAGACTTGGGTGATCGGTAACGATTGAGAGAGTGCTGTCAGGACACATCCATCTATCATCTTTTGCTGCACAGCATCGTCACTGTGTTCACTGATGCAGCTAACTCGGCTATTGACCATTACTTACAGCGATTCAGATGAGTCGCAACCATTCATTTCGTGAAACCGAAGCCTTACGAATTGTGCCAATTATGCCGACCTTATTTTCCGTACGAACCAAGTTCATGGCCGACACCTACTCTGATACTGCTTCTTCCAATCCAGATCCCAGTAGAAGGCGATCGCCAAATCACGTAACACCATCAGAGACGTCAGATCTCTTCAATGTGTTCCCAGATTGCTTGATTATGTGGGATGACATTAGCGGGGCTAAAAAATCTGAATTCCCCTCGTCCGTGTCATCAACAGAAGCTGAAGCAATTGAGCCACCTTTATCGTCAGATCAGATCAAGCCCCCTAAAAGCGACCAACAGTCAATCCAGTATCACGTCCACTATCATCCGTTGAATGGCAATAAAATCCTTGGAGCATTTCTCGCAGGTGCAGTGTTGGTCTTCCTCGGGGCTTTATTTTTTCAAACAAAGCCTTCGCCACAACATCCACCTGGGCAGTTAGAGCCATCAGAGCGGACTCAATCTGACTCCTGAACGATCTAACTCCTGAAATAAGGGAGACATTCTGCTAGATATCGGGGAGATTGTAAGAGTCGACTAAGCGTACTGAGTGAGTGTTCAGGGCAGACTAAATTAAGCCATATCAAATATCCATGGAGCATGCAGATCTGCATGCAGCGTTGTGCATTCTGGCATATGTAGCCTGTTATAGCCATAGTCATTGGTTTTAGGACATTGTTTGGGGCGCGTTCCGTGCGCCCCAAACAATGCCGTTTCATAACTAAGCTGACTACAGCTACAGCGATAAGATGCGCAAACGGCATCAGCATTATTAGTCTGATGGGATATGAGCTATGGTGAAGCAGTCTGTGATGGCGATTGAAGGAGTATTCAATGATTGCCCTGATTTCTTGTCTATTATTGTTCGTTGTTCCGGCATCTTGGGTAGGCAACAATGCGCTTCTACCGAATGTGATCGGGCAGACATCTCCTTCTGTAGAAATGACAGAAACCGCCTCGTCATCACAACAGCGCGTTCTGGAGCGACTGTTTACGACATCTGAAGTTAGTGCCGATTGGTTTATTCCTTCCTTTTTAGAACAGATTCCGGTCGCCCAAATTCAAGATGTTCTAACAGATATCTCGACTCAACTCGGGGCTTTCCAGAATGTTCAAGAAACGGCAGATGGGTTGGCTATTCGATTTTCACGGGGAACGGTTCCTGCTCAAATTCGATTAGAGGAAGATGGGCGCATTGCTGGTCTCTTTTTTGAGCCTGCATCCATTCCAATTGATCTCGATGAGGCGATCGCCGTTATCGAGTCGTCCCCGTATGAAACCAGCGTGCTCGTCACACAGGATGATGAAACTCTGGTGGATTTAAATGCGGATCAAGCGCTTGCTGTTGGTTCAGCATTTAAGCTTTCAGTTTTAGCCGCACTCAACCAGCAAATCGAGTCCGGTCTATTGACGTGGGATACCGTTGTTGAACTTCAACCCGATTTGAAGAGTCTACCGAGTGGCCTCATGCAAGATTGGCCTGACGGCTCCTTCGTCACTGTGGATACGCTAGCAAAATTGATGATTGCCTTGAGCGACAACACCGCCACTGACGTATTGATTCAGAGCGTTGGTCGTGAAGCGGTTGAAGCCATGGCTGAACGAAATCAACCTCTTTTGACAACCAGAGAGTTATTCACGCTGAAGAACCCTGAAAATGCTCGGTTGCTTCGCCAATACCGCGACGGCGATCGCGAGGCTCGGCGCAAACTACTGGAAGATTTGGGCGATCGCCCACTACCGAGTGTCAACACATTTACAGGTTCGCCCATCGCACTCGACGTAGAGTGGTTCTTCTCTCCACGCGAACTGTGCACGTTGATGGACTCCGTCGCTAACCTTCCGGCCATGCAGATTAATCCTGGGGTAGCGAATCCAATCAACTGGAAAAACATCGCCTTCAAAGGTGGATCAGAGCCTGGTGTGCTCAACATGACAACACGATTGGTGAATGAGGAAGGCAACACCTATTGCGTATCAGCAACATGGAATTCAACTGAGCAGGCTCTTAACGAAGACATCTTGACTCAGCTCTATCGCAGCATGATTGCTGGTTTGACTGAATAGCGCTAGTGTCTACACTCTAACTGATCGCAGAGTTGCAGACTCCTCTCCGAATCTGCAACTCTGCGATCAATTGGGCTTGGCGCATGGTTTCGAATAGTAGGAGCAATCTGTTATCCACGGACAAGCACGAGATACAGTAGAATTGCGTAGTCCAACAACCACTGGGCTCAGGATATTCTCAGGAGCTGCACACTCTCTTAGATACTGGTGTCATCACTAAGTTGGCTACAGCTGTCGTAGTGTGAATATTTGCCTATGCAAAATGGGTGAATCTCATAACTTGAGATGCCCATCAATTTACATCTGGGCAAAATTTCTTCATAATTTGCGTAACTACTAAAACAACATCAGTAGGACTTACGTAGTTAAACGGTTTCTCATGGGCTGCGCCCGTGAAAAACCATTCCTAGAGCCCAGGACCTTGTATGAAATGCGTAAGTCCTGCGCAGTTAATAAACGAAACGTAGACGCACAGTTTAGATAGGTACTTATATATGACCATGACCGTTGCTCCAGAGCAGATTGATCGGATTGTCTGGAACCAACATCAGGATCCGTTTGAGGTGTTAGGGCCTCATAAAGTTCAAGATAATGGAACCGCGACATGGGTCGTTAGAGCCTATCTTCCGAGTGCCGAAGCTGCGTGGGTTGTGTTTCCGGAAGATCGCACAGAATATTCGATGCAGGCTGTGCATCATCCCAACTTTTTTGAGTGCAAGCTCAACGCATCTGACACGGACGCACCAGAGTTATCGAATTATCAGCTCCGTGTTAAAGAAGGCGAACATGAACGCGTAACCTATGATCCGTATGCCTTTCGATCGCCTAAGCTGACTGAATTTGACATTCATCTGTTTTCCGAAGGCAACCATCACCGCATTTACGAAAAATTGGGTGCCCACGCGACGACGATCAACGGCGTCAGCGGGGTCTACTTCGCCGTGTGGGCACCCAATGCTCGCAACGTCTCCATACTCGGTGACTTCAACAACTGGGATGGTCGTCAACACCAGATGCGCCGAATGGGAAATGGGGTCTGGGATTTGTTCATTCCAGATGTTGGAAACGGCGAACACTACAAATACGAAGTTAAAAATATTGAGGGACACATCTACGAAAAGTCTGATCCCTACGGATTTCAGCAAGAGGTGCGACCGAAAACAGCGTCTATCGTCACTGACTTAGATTCCTACCATTGGAACGATGATGCTTGGATGGAGCAGCGTCGCCACACCGACCCATTAACACAGCCTATTTCTGTCTATGAGGTTCATTTAGGATCTTGGCTGCATGGGGCATCGAGTGAGTCAGCTGTAGATGCAGCTGGGAACCCTGTTCCAGTCATTCATCCATCAGAATATGACATCGGTGGACGATTCTTAACCTATCGAGAACTCGCAGACAAGCTTATCCCCTACGTCAAAGAACTCGGCTTCAATTACATTGAGTTATTGCCGATTGCTGAGCATCCCTTTGATGGCTCATGGGGCTATCAAGTCACCGGCTACTACGCGGCGACATCTCGTTATGGAACCCCTGAAGATTTCATGTATTTCGTGGACCAGTGCCACGCCAACAACATTGGTGTTCTAGTCGATTGGGTTCCTGGACACTTTCCGAAAGACGGTCATGGACTAGCCTTCTTTGATGGAACACATCTCTATGAACATGCTGATCCTCGGAAAGGCGAACACAAAGAGTGGGGAACGCTGGTTTTCAATTACAACCGAAACGAAATCCGCAATTTCCTAATCGCGAATGCACTCTTTTGGTTTGATAAATATCATATTGATGGCATTCGGGTCGACGCCGTTGCCTCGATGCTCTACCTCGACTATTTCCGGAAAGATGGGGAGTGGCTTCCTAATCAATATGGCGGACGCGAGCATGTGGAAGCTGCTGACTTCCTTCGTCAGATGAATCATTTGATCTTCAGCTACTATCCCGGAACGCTGAGCATTGCAGAAGAGTCCACATCTTGGCCAATGGTGTCATGGCCGACCTATGTTGGCGGACTCGGCTTCAATCTCAAGTGGAACATGGGCTGGATGCATGACATGCTCGATTATTTCAATATGGACCCGTGGTTCCGTCAGTTCCACCAAAACAACGTAACCTTCAGTATTTGGTATGCCTTCAGCGAGAACTTCATGCTGGCGCTCTCCCATGACGAGGTCGTCCACGGCAAGAGCCCAATGATCGGCAAGATGCACGGAGATGAGTGGCAGAAGTTTGCAAGTCTCCGATGTCTATTTACTTACATGTTTACCCATCCCGGAAAGAAGACGCTCTTCATGGGTATGGAGTTTGGTCAATGGAGTGAGTGGAACGTATGGAGTGATTTGGAGTGGCATTTGCTTCAATATAAGCCACACCAAGAGCTCAAGCATTTCTTCAGTCGTGTGAATGAGCTGTATCGCAGTGAGATCGCACTCTACACCCAAGACTTTACTCAAGAGGGCTTTGAGTGGGTTGATTGTAATGACAATCGCCATAGTGTGGTGTCCTTCATTCGTCGAGCAAAAGATGATCCGGATGAGTACTTGATCATGGTCTGTAACTTCACGCCGCAACCCCATGCCCATTACCGAGTTGGAACACCTGAGCATGGCTTTTACACGGAGCTGTTCAATAGCGATTCCAGAGAATACGGCGGCAGCAATATGGGGAATCTCGGCGGTAAATGGTCAGATGAATGGGCATTTCACAATCGTCCATATTCCATCGATCTGTGCTTACCACCACTAAGTGTGCTGGTGCTGAAGATTGATCGTGAGAAGACCGCTAAGTCCGAACGCTAACATGAAGTGCGTTAATAGGGCTCCTGGTTAACTGTAAATTGAATGAAGCCGTTGTCAGCTGTCCATTGAAGCGCCCCTGATTCGTTTGTTTGATAAGCGCTAATCAGGGGTGTTGCTGTGTTCGGTGCAGTACCGTGGGTTCTGATATCACCATTGAGGGTTGGGGCGATCGCCACTTTGGGTAACAGAGCCTCAATCCACGGGGCATCAATCTCATCACCTGACCACCAAACGATATCTGCCGTCTCGGGTGCGTAAGATGGAGCCGGTGCGGTTGTCTGTTGGCGATCGCATATCATCCAGCGAAACTCACCCATTTGAAATCGCAAAATCATGGGATAGTCTGCCAAAAACTGAATGGGGATACGGCCTCCATGAATCTGTTGCCCAGGCTCAATGGCAAGATGGGTGACAGACTGAGATAGCCAGTCCGGTTCTCCAGAGGATGCTTCCGCTGTTGTGGAGCTGCTAGTTGTTGAAACTGAACGTGCTGCACTCTGCTGAGTGGTGGATTCTTCAGCAAAAATCGAGTTAGCAGCTTGATGATACAGGCGTTGAACCGAGAGCGTTTCCACAATTCGAGGCCATCCGGTATCGTTTCCCGATAGGGTAGGGGCGATCGCCCAATTGAGTCGTCCGATGCCCTGAGAACGAAGAAACGGCAACACCGTATAGGTTGCCTCTGCATCAGTGCCGCTAAAGATCAGACCCGTCGTGTTGCGATCGCGAACCACCAGTGCAGGCCCTCGGGATGTAGCGAGTACAGTCACTGATGGTGATTGAACGGATGAATAGGCGACTGGAGCTG
>JBCBLF010000059.1:0-22325 GCA_038520475.1 Cyanobacteria bacterium J06627_8 | reverse complement strand
CGATAGGTCAGATGTTTTTTCATTATCGTTTCCTTCTAATCCTTAACCAGAGGTTCCCAAAAATGGGACATGGCACATCTAAGATATTTGAACGAAGCTTGTACGTCTAAAAGTTTTTGCGTAAATATTTTAGATATGCCAGTATCCAATTTTTGGAGCCTCCGGTTAAGGATTAGAAGGAAACGATAATGAAAAAACATCTGACCTATCGAGACATCGCATCGTCTCTAATGTGGAAATATGCGTTGCCGATCGCAATCACATTGACATCCCCCATCGTTAACATTGCTGATGGCTATGCACAGGAACGACAACTGCGTACCCTTTCAGTTTCAGGAGAAGGGGTGGAGATGATTGAAACGACATTAGCTGACATCACACTAGGAGTTGTGGTTGAAGCTAGAACCGCGAGTGAAGCGCAGCAAGCTGCAGCTCAACAGACTGATAGTGTTGTTAATCAGCTGCAATCCCAAAATGTCGATAGCCTTGAAACCACGGGCATAAATTTACGCCCAATCTACAATTACGATCTGGCTACAGAGCGAATCACAGGATATACCGCAACGAACACAGTGAAATTTCGTGTCGAAATTGACCGAGCTGGAATGCTGATGGATGATGCAATTCAAGCTGGAGCAACTCAGATTACGGGCATCCAGTTTGTGGCAGAAGAAGATGCGATCGCCACTGCACGAATGGAAGCTTTACGGCTAGCCACACGCGATGCTCGAACTCAAGCCGATGCAGTTCTGTCGGAATTAGGGTTGTCTGCTCAGGATGTTGTTGCAGTTGAAGTAAATAATGCATCAGCACCGCCCGTCTTTCGCCCTCCTGTTCCTGAAGCGGCTGTGACGAGAACCGCTCAAGACGTCAGCACTCCCGTTGTCGGAGGAGAGCAACGGGTTAGAGCCTCTGTGACGCTTCATATTAGCTACTGATGGAGCAATTCTAGATGAGTTGTGGGAGGTCTGGTCGGACCTCTCACAACTGTTTTTGTACTTAATCAGCACGGCACAGCACCATTTATAGCGGTATGCCGTGTGGTCAGTCCTGAAACGGTGTTGTGGGACGTGTTATGCCTCACAACATCGTGCATCATCAATTCACAGAGTGCTGTTGAAACTCATAGAGAAGGTTGGCTTTCAATTTCTTCAGCCTCAGGAATAGCCTCTTCTGAATTGCGTTGTTCAGGTGAAAGGACAGCGTCTGGCTGATCCGACACATCAGCATGCTCGACGGGTATAGGTTGTGAGCTGGGGGGAACCGATGCCGATGCGATCGCACGATGGAAATTCAAGGCGATCGTTGCCTGGTTTTCTAGCTGTTGGGTCGTCGAAACGAGATTACTGAGTCCGTTGACTAAATCTCGAACATTGCGTCGAAACTGAGGATCGCCAGTCAATTCATCCAAATCGGCCGTGATTTTTCGCAAATTATCGAACGTTTCGTAAGCGGAATCTAAGGTCTCTTGAATTCGCAGTAGGGAGTCGCCTTGTCCCGCTACATCAGAAATTGCACGAATATTTTCAGATGCACGCGCTGCATTTTCAGCCAAGATTGCCAAATTGTTCGTCAACTCGCCACTTTCAATTGATGGCCCAAATGCACCAATTAGGCGCTGCACGTCGGAGCTGACTTGGTTTAGGTTATCTAGTGTGCTTGCAATCGTGTCCCGGTTTCCATCAAGGATGGTGTTGAGTTGAGCGGCGGTTAATCCAAACTGACTTGCAGCTTCTGTCACGGCGTCAACTGTAGCCACGGCAGAGTCAGAAAGCAAACCTAAATCTTCTTCTAATAAATCGGCTAGCTCAGCCACTTCACGACTGAGTACAGCCACTTCAGCGGCCGCATCTGCCGAATTGCTGACCAGAGAGCGAATTTCTTCAACGATTTCAGGGTCATCAAATCGCTGGGCCAGCTGTGCAGTTGTTCGAATGAGCGTGTCGTAGCTTACTCCAACGGTTCCCTGGAGGGTATCTCTGTGGCAAACAATCAATAGTGGATCGCAGTTGCGAGATAACGGATTTAGCTCAAGTGCTTCTTGTGAAAGCGTCCGTTGCGGCATGATATCGATTGACGTTTCCCCGACCAAACCAATTTGGTTGGCTTCTACGATTGAATCATTTGGAATAAGAAGCTCTGCTGAATTAATTTCGAGCATAACTCGTGCTGCATTTGCCGATGTATCCACAGACAAAATTCGACCAACATTGACTCCTCGGTACCGCACGGGTGCTCCTGGCAGCATTCCAGCAACGTTATCAAAATCAACTCTGATTTGATAGCTACGAGCTCCTAAGTTGAGTCCTCGAATCCACAAGATAACGCCACCAAAAATAGCTAGCCCTAGAAGGATCAATAGCCCTACCGATCCTTCTCGAAAAGTTCGCGGTCGCATAAATTATCCTCACATCCGTGTTGTTCTCAACTGCTTCAATTGCCGAGGCTGTGATGGTTGTCCGATCAAAACCTGTCATCCCAATTCGAAGAATTGGAGCATGATTTAGTTCTTTGTTAAGGCTGCTTGCTGAGCGAGTCTAACAAAGATATTGAGTATATCCATTTCGAGAAATGGTATCAGCCACAGCCACGATCTACCATTGATGTCAATGACAGTTGATTTACGGCTATCTTGCCATATGAACAGCATTATTTGCGGCTGTGGTGTTGACGTTGCTGATTTGTTTGTACCCTTGACGCTGACGAAACAAATCAGTTTCATTCAGGCTCATGTAAGTCTGCTGTTGGCACTGTTGGTGATGGGGCTTCAGCCTGCTTTCGGGTGGGATCTAGATGCTTTCGATTAATGATGTACCACAATCCTGCTGTTAGAACGACATGAACAATCAGTGTGAGCTGCGCGTAGGGGCTGACCGAAAAGTCATAGATTTTTACCCAGTCACCTTCAAATCCAGTGAACGAAAATAGCGGATAGAACAGCAGCGAGTAGCCCAGTTCTACAATGGCAAAACTATAGAGCAGTTCTTTAATCACCTGTTTTTTGACGAGGGCGATCGCCGGTAGAGCGACCACCCCTAGAGCAATTGAGACAACATTGCCACTCAGAGCAATCCACCAGTACTCAGTAGCGGTGAAGGAACCGTATGGAATGACATATCCCCAAAACACTCGCCACTGGAACTCAATCACCGTTCCGCCCACCTGCCAAGTGGCGATCGCATGGCCCACTTCGTGCAGCAATACCCCAATGGGTATCAGCAAAAATACAGCAACTCGCTGAATGAGAAATCGATCGAGGCTTGTAACCTGAGCATCCCAAAAACTGCTCCAATGGTTGACCAGACGACGCAGGGTATCCAGGCTTAGAACGCTGTAGATCAGCGATATCCAGTCAAACGTTGAAATGGAAGAAAAAGTCATGACTCTTTACAAAATTGTGCAGCGTGATCAGAACTGACCGATTCCGAAGCACCGTGCAAAATGTATCTTAATTAATCACTTGAATTGGACCTTCAATACTGCCGCTAAAGAACTGACGCATCAGCGGATTGTCTGTGGTGTCAATGTCATTGATGGAATTGTCCCAATGCACTCTACCTTTGTGCATGAATACGACCCGGTCTGCTGTCCGCCGAATCGTGCTGTCTTGGTGAGTCACGATGGCATAGGTGCTGCAACTGGCGTCATGACACTGAATGCTTCGGATCAAATCTTCAATCACTGTGGATGCAATAGGGTCGAGTCCGGCAGTCGGCTCATCATAGAGCAATACCTCCGGGGTATCGCTCGTCTCAGGATTCGAAATAATCGCACGGGCAAAGCTGACTCGTTTTCTCATTCCCCCAGAAAGTTCTGCTGGGAAGCGATCGCCAATGCCAGATAGGCCCACCATTTCTAAGCTCCGACTCACAACCTGCTGAATTCGGTTGGATGGAAGGTTTGAATGCTCGTACAGTAAAAAACCTACATTTTCTTCAACTGTAAGCGAGTCGAACAAGGCCGCTTGCTGAAACACCATTCCGACACCGATTGGATCGGGGCTATCTTCAATCAGCCCTTCTCGACGCTTACCCTCAATGTAGACTTCACCTTCATCTGGGACCAGTAGCCCAGCCATGATACGCAGAATGGTTGACTTCCCGGTTCCAGATGGGCCAATAATCGCTAAGCCCTGCCCTCGGTAAACCGTCAGATCAAGATTGTCAATAACCGTGTTGGACCCGAAACGCTTTGTAACACCTTTGAGTTCAATAATTGGCTCTAGCTCACTCATAGAAATCGTGCCATGTTCTTCTGCTGTTTGGAGTGTAACGTACTGGCAGGTATTCGCAGCAACTACATTGCCGTTTCTGTGTTTAACGCAGTTGCAGACTGCTATGGGTGACGGTAGAGTCCGAGAACCAGAAAAGACGACGGTGGGCAGAATGTGCTGACGACGTGATGAATTCGCTGAAAGCTGTTTATGGCTTATGGAGGGAAGATCTTAAACCGTTATATTCTGGTTTCAGGTTGCCAGACTCATAGAGTAGGATTCTGGAATTAGACGACCAATTATCAAGTGTTTTAGAATTTATTGGCCTCAAAGCGTTAGGGTTGTGCATTGCTTGAGCGATTTCTACGACCGTTTGAATAATCTGGTAATGGTAATCGGGCAGGATAATTGGGGGTACGAGCGTTGCCTGCATGCCCAATTTTTCTTAACTTTTGGAATACTACCAATGATTGATGTGCTCAGAACCCTGCGGGCGCTGGACACATGAATCCGAAATTGACACTACTATGCTGAAACCCAAAAAGTCTAAGAAGACCAAGATGATGCTTCAGAGGTCTTTTAATAAACTCAGTCAGAGTGCGGTCAGCCGTTCTCCCAAAAAGCTCAATCGCTGGATCATGTGGATGGCTCCGGGGTTGTTTGTAAAGCGCTGGATGTTTATCAGTTTGGCTGGCACAGTGCTCACTGCTTTAGGGGTCGCAATTTGGGCGAACCGCACGCCTGTATTTTATTTAGGTCGATTGATCAGTAGTGTCTTGTCGTGGATAACAAGCATCGTACCCAGCTATGTTAGTGGCCCAGCGGTCTTATTGATTGGAATCATCCTGTTGATTTGGGGGCAAAATCGTACGCTCAACTCCATTACTGAGGTGTTAATGCAGGATGGAGATGACGATTTAATTGATCAGTTAGTCAACTATCGACGACTCAATCGAGGCCCTAAGGTTGTTGTGCTAGGTGGCGGTACGGGGCTTTCGACATTGCTTCGGGGTTTGAAGGCCTACAGTGCCAACATTACGGCCATTGTCACGGTTGCTGATGATGGCGGGTCATCAGGACGACTTAGACGAGAAATCGGGGTGTTGCCACCGGGAGATATTCGAAATTGCCTAGCGGCGCTTGCCGATGAAGAAAAACTGATTACTGAACTCTTTCAATATCGATTTCAAGCTGGTAATGGCCTTGTGGGGCATAGTTTTGGCAATTTGTTTCTAACAGCAATGGGAGAAGTCACTGGAGACGTTGAACAGGCGATCGCCGCTATTTCGAAAGTGTTAGCCGTTCGTGGACAAGTGGTACCTGCTACGCTCAGTGATGTCAAGTTGTGGGCGGAACTGGCCGATGGCCGACGCATCGAAGGAGAATCACAAATTACTGAAGCTAAAGGACAAATCATCCAAATTGGTTGTGAGCCTAGTCATCCGCCTGCACTTCCGCGAGCGATTCAAGCGATTCAAGAAGCCGATTTCATTATTCTTGGTCCCGGTAGCTTATACACCAGCATTATTCCTAACTTACTCGTTCCAGACATTGTAGAGGCGATCGCTAATCATCCTGTTCCTCGAATTTACGTATGTAACATCATGACAGAGATGGGAGAGACCGAAGGGTATACGGTCTCTGACCATATCAAGGCCATTGATAATGCCTGTGGTCAACCCATCTTTGATGCCGTGCTGATTCATCGAAAATCACCCTCTGCAAAAGCGCTGATTCGATATGCTCAAGAGGGCTGTCATCCGGTGCTATTTGATCGAGAGAGTGTGCTTCAGCTTGGCCGTCGGACGGTCATTGCCAATATCTTGAAAGAGGACTCAGAAACCGGACGGGTCCGTCACAATTCAGAACGATTGGCTGGAGTATTGATGCGATGGTTTCGACGGCATTAATTAATCGTGTTGAATTTCAGTAATACTGCTGCAAAACCTGACACGTTCTCAAAGCGATGTTAGGCTTAGTAGCGGCCATTAGAGGATTGGCTTCTACGGCCTCGATTGATAATTTTTTCTCCGATTTGGATTTATGTCTCAAGCGCTCTTGACATCTCTGGTTTGGACTGACTATCGCTTAGCCGTGCTGTTTACGGTGTTCATTCCGTTGGTGCTATCAATTTGGTGCTTTGTTCAACGCGTCGACGCGATTCAACGCCTCTGTGCAATTTACTGGCGAGTGTCGAGCCTTTTGGCCATCACGGTTTATTTGATGATTGGAGGCTTTCCATTTAGTTTCGTCACCGCACTTCTAGCACGAATTCTTATTCCCATTAGTCTGTGGTTCTGGGCTGATTTGAACGAAGAGCTAGAAGACATGACGCGTACTCCTCTGAAAATCAGCTTTACGTCATGGCGGTGGGCCGTGAGCGTTTACAACATTCTCGGGGCGATCGCTCTCATCCCATTCCTTAGATGTGCATTTTCAGCTGGAGAGTTTGGTACTGGCGTTTGTCAGACTTGGGTGCAAGCACCTCTGTTATACCGAGAATACTTCCACGCAAACCTCAGACCTGAATTTTTGGGCTTTGCGCTTGGACTCCCAACGCTTGTCATTTATCTGCTGTGTTTGGCCTACTTTGTGTTCGTTCGCTTGGGCAAACAAGGGCGGAGCGCCATTCAGCAATAACGGCGTACGACTCATGTCGCTACGTTCGTTCTTCAAACAAACCTTCCAAATCCTTCCAAAACGATAAAGGACAACGACTTGTATGTTAGTCGTTGTCCTTTATCGTTTGATAAATTTTTCAGTCACATAGCCGTCGCTAGTTCCGTTAGGATAAGACGGCGAGCCATTTGGTATGCGAAGGAATCGAATGATAATCGGTGTCCTGGCCTAGATGACTAAAGCTATAAAGATATGGCATTGTACTCAAATAACTACCCTACTTACCCCTGCGAGGAGCAAATCCCAAGTCTAGAATGGAATTAGAGAGAGCGAGGTCAAAGGAACCACGTCACGCTATGCCACAGATAAGTTTAGCGGCAAGCCTCTGAGCTCATGACTCGTCGTACGCTTCCATATCCAACAGATAAAGATAAGGCTGAGCCATTTCAGGTCGTTGAAAGGCGATCGCCCGAAGCAGATGCCAATCTTTGAGACCGTCAAACGGGTTTCTGTATTCGTCAGTTTCGAGACGCTGGGCTAATGTTGCCACATCTGACTCTGTAATGCGCTCGATATCATTATTTGCGTAGCTCATCGTTTTCATGACTTTACCCCATCTTCAAGAGCTAGATCATACCGTTCGCGCAATCTTGGGATCAACGTATCCCACTTATGAGACTCGCTATTCCCTCATTCACGCTGACAACCGATAATCCCTAAGAAAACTCATTTCTTACGAACTTGACGGCCACAATTTATTGTGGAACCTTTCTTAACCATACCCGTCTGGTCGGTGAAAAGACGCACATTCTAAAGAAATAAGAAAATCGATCAGAAGAACTCTCTCTTCATCCTAAGTGTCTTCTGTCTGCTGGCGAAGATTTTCAGCAACTTCTCCTACAAAAGTTTGCATTAGGGTCAACAAATCTAACGAAATTTCATGCCCCATCTCTAGCTCGTGATACTGCAATGGGGCGTTGAGCTGCAGCAATGAGTCGCGTACGTCTTGTGCGAGATGGATAGGTACGACCGGATCGTGCTGCCCATGGGCCATCAGAATAGGGGGAAGCGTAACTGGCATCTGTGTTGGGTCTGATGGAAATGGAGCGTGAGCATAACCACTCAACACCATGAGCGCGGCAAATGGTAGGCGACACCCCAAATCCAACGCCATCGCCGCTCCTTGAGAAAAGCCCCCCAGGATTGTGCGCGTCAACGGGATGTTGGTCTTAAATGAGATGTCCTGAATCCAACCCATTAGAAGCTGCCGACTTTCGGCAAGTTCAGCTTCGACATTGTCGCCTAAGCCAACATTGATACCTGTTGCCGTGAAGTCGTTGGAAAGGCCATACCACATCCGACCTTGTGGATTGTAAGGATGAGGAAATGGAGCATCTGGAAATGCCATGTAGAAATCAGGTCGCTTTAGATAGGGAGCTAGACCGAATAAATCTTGGCAGTTTGCCCCCCAGCCGTGTAGCGCAATGTAGAGCCCAACTGGTGGTTGGCCCGGTTCTTGATTTGGAATAGCGATCGAATGAAGTGTCAAGTGTAGCTCCCTGGATGGTATTAGGTTTCGCCTTACTCTGCCAAAACTAGTAGAGTAATCGAACTCAACCGATTGCATCAATGACTCATCTTTCAAAGGGACAACGATTTTCGCAATCATGCTCGCCCTTACTATAATCCTTCATCTCATACTGGGAATATGTAGTCTCTACATGTTTGCTAGCTATGACACTCCTGGGAATCCAATAAGACCTAATGATGCTTATGTGGACAGCATGCTCATTACAGCAATGATCAATTCGACTGTTCAACTATTGATTATTGCTCCACTTGGAATTTATTTGAAGTTATCAAGCAAACGAGTGTTTTTCAAATGCTTGATGTTCTTTAACCTGTCTCTAGCAGCGGTATTTGCTTCTTTTTTGATTGCAGAGCTTTGGTTATATTGCGGTTATTTTTACTGGTGTAGGTTTAATTTTTGAGCGATCGCTCAAACGCGCACCTGAATGAAGGAGTTGGTTTATTCTGGTTAGGGTCAACCACGAACGATTAGGGAACTCCAATGACGAAGCGTGCGCTGTTGAGTGTATCTGATAAGACTGGGATTGTTGAATTGGCTCAACATTTAGTCAATGATTTTGGATTTGACATCATCAGTAGCGGAGGGACTGCCAATGCGCTCCAGTCGGCAGGTATCTCAGTCACAAAAGTTTCAGACTATACCGGTTCACCTGAGATTCTTGGAGGGCGAGTCAAAACCCTCCATCCTCGAATTCACGGAGGCATCTTAGCTCGTCGAGATGTTCCACAGGATCTCGATGAATTAGCGGCAAATCATATTTTTCCAATTGATTTAGTTGTTGTTAATCTCTATCCCTTTGAGCAAACAGTTGCTAACCATGAGGTGACATTGCCCGAGGCAATCGAGCAGATTGATATCGGAGGGCCAACCTTACTGCGGGCATCTGCCAAGAATTTTGCTCATTTGACCGTGCTCTGTAATCCTTCTCAGTATGAGGTCTATCTGCAAGAACTCCGTCAGCATCAGGGTGAAACGAGCTTAGAGTTTCGTCAAACCTGTTCGTTACAGGCTTTTCGTCACACGGCGGCATACGATCAGGCGATCGCCATTTATCTCGCTAGTCAACATCCCAGTCCTGATATGACCGCGGAGACTGAAACAGAAGACCCCATTCCAGAAACCTTTTCCCTGTCTGGGTGCCAGCTTCAGCGCTTGAGGTATGGCGAAAACCCTCATCAAGCAGCAGCGTGGTATCAATCTGGAGCATCCGCTAGTGGGTGGGCCGCATCAGAAAAACTTCAAGGCAAAGATCTGAGTTACAACAATCTTGTTGACCTGGAGGCTGCCCGTAGCATTATTTCAGACTTCATGGGAGACCAACCGACAGTCGCCATTCTTAAGCATACGAATCCTTGTGGAGTTGCTGTGGCCGGCACCCTTGTCGATGCCTATCGGCAGGCATTTGATGCCGATTCTGTGTCGGCCTTTGGGGGCATTGTGGCGCTCAACCGTTCCATTGATGCAGAAACCGCCGAAGCAATGACCACCACCTTCCTCGAATGTGTGGTCGCTCCGGGTTGTGATGTCGATGCAAAAGCTGTCTTTACGCAAAAGAAAAATGTGCGGGTGATTGTGTTGCCTGAACTAGAAACGGGGCCTGCTCAAACCATCAGGGCGATCGCCGGGGGATTCTTGCTACAAGAGAGCGATCGACATCCCATTGATCCCACGGAATGGAAAATGGTGACGGAGAAAAAGCCGGATGCAGACCAGCTCGACGAACTCGTGTTTGCTTGGAGTGTCGTTAAACATGTGAAGTCTAATGCAATCGTGTTGACGCGCGATCGCACTACCGTTGGCATCGGTGCGGGACAAATGAATCGTGTTGGAGCGGTCAATATTGCCTTAGGACAGGCAGGAGAGAAGGCCAAAGGAGCTGTGCTTGCTAGTGATGCCTTTTTCCCCTTCGATGATTCCGTTCGAACAGCAGCAGCAGCAGGGGTGACGGCGATCGTTCAGCCAGGGGGCAGCATCCGTGACGAAGACTCCATCAAAGCAGCGAATGAACTCGGCATTACGATGGTATTCACAGGCGTCCGCCATTTTCTCCACTAATGTGAACGACTGCTTATTAGAGTGACCTAATCGTTATTGGAAGGACGGAATAGCGTTTCGGCGCTATCTGAAAGCGTGTCAAAGAATAGCAAAAAGCCGAGGATATCTCTAAACGGTTGCGTAAATGTAGTCAGAGCGTTTGTGATTCGTCCGATGAGGTTGCGTCCAACTACAATGATGTCGTTATCTTCCAAGATTGGATTTTGCGATGGGTCACCGCGAAAGGCTTGGCGAACGCTGAATTCGAAGCGTTCTACATTGTCCGTTTCAGGAACATAGCGAATTAACGCGACTTCTCTCAAATTCGACACGGCTTGATCTGGGCTGATAGCTGCGATGGCATCCAAAAAACGGCTACCACCCGGTAAGACCACATTCCCAATTTGTTGAGGACGACTCAGAACACGTATATTGATGGTTGGTTGAGCAAGGTTAGAACGGGCAATCAGCTCACGGTCATACTCCGCTGCTTCTTCCGTTGTCAGGGTTGGAACAATGACGACATCTCCATCCGACAACCGAATATCGGGTAACTCCTGGCCTTCTGCCAGAGCCGTAAACAGATCAATGTTTTGCTCGATGTAATCGACGGTTGCCCCTGTGGAATCTCGTAGGGTTCGACGAACTTGGATGGATTTGAGATTGGCCAGCCGCGTACTACCACCAGCAGAGAGGAGCGCTAACGATAGCTGTGGTGTTGCTAATGGATACAGCCCCGGTCGAACGACTTCACCTAAGACTGTTACTTGAACTGGGCGTTGTACAACAAGAGTGAGATCTGTCACGGGGTCTACATAAAACCGACTGAGCTGAGTTTGAATTTCAATTCGTGCTTGTTCGAGAGTTAGCCCCTGGAGAGCCATAATGCCGACAAGTGGCACAATGACATTGCCTTGCAGGTCAAGCGTGCCTTGAAAATTTGCTTCGGGGAAACGCTGTACATTTACGAAAATGGAATCTCCAGGGCCTAACCGATAGAGATTAAATTCTGGGTCAAGCTGCTGCGAGGATTCATTTTGGAGAGAGGAAGATGGGAGCACCGGCTGTTGGGAGCCTTCTGATTCTTGTGAAAACAGGAATTCATCAGTGGGTGTCGTTGTTGGAGCTTGGATGAGGCTGTTTTCGGCCAAAATATCAACATTATGGTTGTGCTGCTTTAACTGAGAAGAGACGTGAGGCGATCGCGAATGGATTGTGTTGCTCTCGCTCCCTAGATTTGGAGTGAATACCGTCAGTGACGGACGCAGGCTGATGCTTGATGTCCGGTTCTCACTTGCATCAACGGATTGCGGGATTGTGCTCTGTAGGATGATGAGCCCCGTACCTCCGGCAATAGCAGCGGCGATCGCCTGTAATCTCTTAAACATGGGGGTTTGAATAGTTGATGCGATACAAAATTGCTGCCTTGTCTGCGAGGTAGTTGCAGGCTCCCGACATTGAGATGACTGTTGATAATGATTGGGGACTTGACTCATAGCGATCATTTTTACGTCGCGACAGTGATAGTGAGAGCACCTCACCACATCACCCATTTCCTGAAAAAATATCTCGAATCAGGGTAGCCTGCACCTCTTGCCCAAGGGTCTCTGCTATTGCCTGAGCTGTTTGACTATCACCCAGGGGGGTAATTGGAACCATGATGCTAACGGCGACCCAAGGCATTCGATGGCGATCGCGCAATTGAGTCCGCTGATCGACCCAAAACCATCGACTAGCGGATGGGCTTCCACCCGTTTGCCAGGCATACCATTGCATCACTGCATAGGTCTGTTGGCGATTCCAGCCTCGAAAGAACCGCGTTTGAACCCGAATTGAGCGATCGCCTGCACCTGATATCGCGTCATCCCGGTCAATGACATTTTCTTGGCTAGAGAGAGGATGCACCGTCAAAGCGACCTGTTTTTTTTGATCAATGGTCCACTGCTGAACCCCTTGGATATCCATCCACTCAACTTGAGGCATATCTCGATACCAAGACTGAGGGCGTAGCAGCAATACAGCGGGGTTTTCAGGCTGAATGCCCCATTCACTGTCCACATCATCTGCATCATTTGGAACGAGAGCTTGAACACTCCAATCGTAGCCGCTGATTTCACCGGCATAATGCTCAATCGTTTGCCAGTGACTCAACGTAATCCCTGTCTCTTTAACCCCATTGAGCTGAGTTTGATGAGGGACGGTTGGAGGTGTTGCCCAAACCCAGTTTCCAGTGACGTAATTAGATACAGAGATGACCGTAGCGATCGTCAACACAACGATTGTTGCTAGCAATCGGGATCTCCGTGCCCACGGTGATTCAGCTAGAAGCTTGTTCATGGCGCGCTATCCTGTTGCGGCGACGGTGGTCTATCCAGTTGGTGAACGAGAATGATGAGGGAACCGAGCAGCAACGCAGAATAAACATCACCACCCCAACCTTCATGAAACCAGGCAAACGCTGCATCACGCCCCGTTCCATGAAAAAACGTGAGTACGGTGTTTCGCATAATGTTGGCGATGACACTCAAAGCGATGATACCCACAAAAAATGCGACGACCTTCTCACGCTGTTTCCACAGTTCCGTCCAATAGGTCAACATCATGCCTGCATACAGGCTGGTAAACAGCATTTTCAGGCCAGCACAATAAGGGGCGACCTCGACAATTCGATCGTTGACGTAGATATAAATTTGCTCAACCGTGACATCCATTCCCATTTGCCACAGTAAAAAACCAGCAACTCCAGCGATAAATTTTTGAAGCGGAAGGGTGTACGGAGCAATTAAATAGGGAATTTCGTTGGGTGTGGCAAGAAACACAAGGAGCAGTGGAAATACCATCAGCCTGACTCCTTTCAGGCCTTTCAGCCACAGACACAAGCCTGTTAACGTAATCGGTAGCGATAGATTAATCAAGTCAACCATCGGGCTGAGATAGAGCAGCATCCCAGTGATGAGCAGAACTCCTCCCACAAGATGGCCATGGCTGGGTAGGGCTTGCCATTTGTTTCGCTTTATCCACGCAAGATAGCCCGCAAAGGGTAACCCAATCAGACCGTGACTGAAATATTCATGTTCAATGCTGATGGATTTAGTTAGCCACCCGTCACACCAGTGAATCAGCAAGGGGCCATAGAGGATAACGGCGAGTGCGGCGATCGCCACCTCAGTCGCATGATGCTGTGCAAATCTATGAATTGAAAACGGTTTTTGAGGGGTTTCAATCATTCAATCCAACCTGTTCGAATTAACAGCGAGAACTATTAACAGCGAGAACTGGCGTTTGGGTTTTGATACAGCTGCCTAGGACATCGACGACGCGATCGACGTGGTCCTCAGAAAGTCCTGGATACATTGGAAGAGACAACACCTGTTGCGCAAGTTCCTCGGAATGAGGAAACGCTCCTTCTTGATAACCTAAATAATTGAATGCGGGTTGAAGATGACATGGAATTGGGTAATGAATTCCGGTTTGAATGTTCTGTTCTCCCAATTTAGCCTGGAGCTGATCACGAGTTAATCGACAGGATGCCTCTACTCGGATGACGTAGAGATGATAGACATGTCCTTTTCCACAGTGGTTTACTAAAGGCGCAATGCCATAGTTCGATAGCTCTTTTAGCTGCTGGTCGTAGCGTTGGGCAAGGAGATATCGGCTATCATTCCACCCTTGTAAATGGGGTAGTTTTGCTTTGAGAATGGCTGCTTGAAGGGTGTCAAGTCGACTATTTGTGCCGATTTTCGTGTGATAGTACTTGCGAGGCGCTCCGTAATTTCGCAGTGCGCGAGCGGTTTGAGCCAGAATCTCATCGCGACTCACCAACATTCCCCCGTCTCCGAAGCCTCCCAAGTTTTTACTGGGGTAAAAGCTGAACGCTGAGGCAATGCCAATGGAGCCGGCTCGAAAGCCATCCCGTTCAGCAAGATGTGCTTGGGCTGCATCCTCAAAAATGATCAAGTCGTATCGACTCGCCAAATCGAGCAAGCCATGAGGTGAGACCATTTGCCCGTATAAATGCACTGGAATAATGGCTCGGGTGTGGCTGGTAATGGCTTTCTCAACTGCAACCAAGTCCATCAGCGCTGTTGTTGGGTCACAGTCGACAAGAATGGGTGTTGCTCCTGATCGCAAGACACCGAGTAAGGTTGCAATGAAAGTGTTGGCCGGCAAGATGACTTCATCATCACGGCCAATTCCAGCGGCCTGGAGTCCAATGGCGATCGCATCCGTTCCGCTGCCGACGCCCACGCCATACTTTGTGTTACAGGCACTAGCAAATGATTGCTCAAACTCCCATACAGCTTTACCTAAAATAAAATCCCCATCGTGAATGGTTTTCCACATCGACTGTTTGAGAGTGTTTTCGATTGGACGGTGCTGAGCATCTAAATCCACGAAAGGGATAATTGGGTCGTGAGGTTGCATCATCAGGAGTGCTGAAATAGGTGACGGTCGGCAGGTATTACCCCTAATATGCCCAGAATCTGATGAAGGTCACGGTTCCACTGGATAAAGTTCTGGAGGAGACCAGTGTTGTGAGTGCTCCACGCGTACCCGCAATTCTTTAACGTACTCAGTGTTGCTCATCCCCGATGAGCACTTCAGCCATGTGTTCAATATCGAGCAGAGCGGCACTCTCGATGAACGATGAAGGAGCCGTGTGCGGCGATCGCCCACAGCGCAGCGCAAAAGGACATTCTCCGCATACCCCCTTTGCCTCATCAATCTTGGGCATTTGAGTCCCTTGTTCGTAAGCTGACAGGTGTGTCGAGAGGGTGTTGAGCAGGGTCTGTATGGTCTGTCGTGTCGCATCGTGTTGAGCCTGATCGTATGGAAATGTAATCGATTGAGGGGCGATCGCTTTTCCATCGTGAGCGCGAACAAACCAATAGGTCATTGCGATCTGACTTGCTTCATATTCAGACGTTTCAGCCAAGATGAATGGATAAAGTCTGGTTTGCCAGTGAGTGGAAAGCCATTGTGGATGCTTCGGCCGTCGATAGGTTTTCCAGTCAAAAATGGTTGCCTGGTGCGCTTCAAAGAACACTAAATCGTAGACGGCTGATAGTAAATAGGGTTGCCCATGGTCAGCAGATATCTCAAGAACTCGTCGATGTTCGCTCAGGCGATTTGATGACTGATCTCGGTCAAACACATTAGATAGTTGGGCAGCGAGTGCAGTGACCGACGCTAAAAACGTCTTATGAAGTGGAGATGTCTCTGTTGATGTCGTCGAATACGTGCTTGATGACACACCCAATTCGTATTGCTGCATCATCAAGTGAAATTGAGTTCCCCACTCTCGTCGAGATTGGTCGTCAGGTGAAGTGGGTGCGACAATTTGCTCCAAATAGCTCTGTTGGAACTTCCGGAGACAGGTCTCTAGCGATGTCAAATGAGCTTGAGAGAGTCGCATCTTGAATCCTTCTGCTATTTGTTAAGAAATAGTCTTTAAGCGGTAAGGATATGTACTGCTACTCATGAAGAAATGCCCGATGTTGTGGTTGGCTTGGTCAGCACAAAAACGCTTCCTTGGTTCCCGCGCCCCACACGACAGTCCTCATCTAAATAGGTGATTTCAAGCCAGCCACGCTGCTCACGATTGGTAATTTTGAAATCAATTGCTCGGAATGATTCACCCGCTTCAATCTGATTGATAAATGAGGCTGGAGTATGATAGCTCACGAGTGATTGAAGTCCAAAAATAGCGCGGTTGAAAGAAACATTGACTCGGCGATCAGACGTTGCTTCATATTGAGCGGTGACGCTCACCAACCCATTCAAAAGCGGTAAGCCATTGACTTCTGCAAGGTTGTAGATTCGGGCATCTCGCGTACGAACACATTGATAAACTTGACCTAGTGCATAAAGCGGAAATCGATTAATGCCCAACAACTCATTGCTTGTGGTGTAGAGCAATCGCCAATCTCCATCGAGCATTTCCGGGTGATTCAACGGGTCTGAAACAGGATTGTCAGCTTCAAGCCGACTGACCATCTCTAGAATGGCCGTTTGGTCATCGGGCGAAGAGAGAATGCCCCGATTTTGTCCGGCGATCGCCTCTAGTAATGCTGTCTTCGCTGATGATTGCATACGACATTCCTGTCCTCAGACGACTCTTTCAGTGTATCGTGAGCGCTTCATCGTCCATATTCTGATTGAACTCACAACTTGGCAAAATGTGTGAAGAAATAAGGGTTTGAGAAGAATGCCAAGTTGTGTGAACTGGCATTCTCATTGAAGAGAAATGAACAATAAGATAGCTTGCAATATGCTTTTCAAAGTTTTAAAAAGTTGTCGATTTTGTATAAGTTGGCCTATTCTTTAGAACAAACAATCTGCAAAGGTCACACACACCGATCTCTGCACTAGGGTTCTGATTGAGCATGTTCCAATCGACTTTTAATCCTTAACAAGCTTCAACACGAATCATTGTTTACATAAAGTTGTTCAGGTAAGCCAACCATGGAAACATTCGCTTTTCTCGAAATCGCAGTGGGATATGAAGACCCTAGTCCAGAAGTCACCCTGCGACCATTTGCTCCAATCAATCTTGAGCTTCCGAAATCTTCAATTCTTGGTGCTGCCGGACTTGCTGCCGCAACGACTATCTTTAGCCTGGCTCCAGATGCTCAAGCTGTGATCCGTCGTGGAGACTTTTGTGGAGCGGTTGGTGATGTGCAGCGGGCTCTGAACGAACAAGGCTTTAGTGTTGGCTCTGCTGATGACGTTTTTGGCGCTCGAACATTTGACGCTGTTCAGCAATTTCAAACATCGCGATCGCTTGTTGCTGACGGAATTGTCGGCCCTGCAACAGCTGATGCATTAGGACTTGGAGACGTTGAAGACTCTCAAAATCCTTTCTTACCTGGGAATGGATGTGATGTTGGCGGGGGCAGCAGTGCTGACACTTCTCCTACAGAGACTCCAGCGGCTACTGATTCTCCGATCACAAGGGTTGTCACCGCAGACTCGGGGCTCATTGTGCGTACAGGGTCAGGATTAAGATTTAGCTCTGTGGGTAGCCTAACCTCTGGCTCATCTGTTACTTACGCTCCTTCGACCCGGGCATCGAGTGATGGTTTAGACTGGGTACAAATTTCAAGTGGCCCCTTCCAAGGTCGCTGGGTTGCTGAGAGTTTTCTGGCTGAGCCAACGCCAACGGATACATCAGATAATCCAACGGATGACGATGCCACTACAATTGCGTCTGGAAATGTTGCAGCTAGCCCAAATTTGACGATTCGCGATGGTGCCGGACTTCGATTCGCACCAGCAGGTAGCTTCACCAGTGGAACTAGCGTTCGATATATTGCAGAATCTCGTACAGATAGCGATGGTCTGGAATGGGTTCAAGTTTCTGATGGAGCGTTTGAAGGCAAATGGATTGCGGAAGACTTCTTGACGGGTGTCGTTGTCGATGACGATGATGCGGATGACGGAGATGCGGATGACGGAGATACCGTCAGCGAGGGTGATGGAGACACCACGAATACGACAACAGGAGTTGTTACGACTGACGGAGATCCCCTAACCGTTCGTAGCGAAGCTGGTCTAAGTGCATCGATTCAAGGAAGCGTCGCGAATGGACGCGAAATTGTTTATCAGACCGAAGGTCTTCGACTAGTTGATGGTCTGGTATGGGTTCAGCTAGCAAGCGGTGAGCAATCAGGTGGATGGGTTGCACAGGATTTTGTTCGCTAAATTTAGCTGTAGCCTGCTTAAAGATGATTGTGAAAAGATGCTACAAGGTGCTGTAAGGCTTGCTCTACAGCACCTTGTAGCATCTTTTCTAGAAGTGCACATTGTTCTGGTTTTTGAACCAAACTTGCTCAATGGCTAATTTCTAACTGATTTAGGATGGCTTCGGCTTCATCGCGAGACATGCCGGGTTGAATCGATGGATGATAGAGCATCGAAATGACAGCTTCGTCAATTGGGTCATAGTCAGTTGTCGATGTCCATCCTTGGTAAAAAATGCTACTGGGGTAGTTCCAAGAGTCTTTCAGAATTCCGAGAGCTTGTGTCATTTCCTCGCGAATGACATGGACTCGTTCATCATCCGTTAGTCCATTTGAAGACACCAAAATTCGAGCTTGGTAAATTTCCTCATTGCGCCACCATGCCCACACATGTCCAACCTGTCCAGGCCTTGGATTTGGGTCATATTGGCGAAAGTTCTCAGATTGCACATAGAAGAATTCAATATTGGCCTCTTTGCAGTGTGAATCAATACCTAGAATCCCGATGTTGATGGGCATCCAAGAGTCGCCATGACTCAAATTAAAATGAACCGGGTTGTCTCTACCATGCGTCATGGAAGCGGCAACGACTGTCATGAGGTGATTGAACGTGTCTTGGATATCGTCAACAACATGACTAACATCTGTACGCACCGCTGCTTCAGAGGCTGGAGCAATATTTTCTTCGTCTGGAAAATTTAGATGGATACAAACATCTTGCTCCCATCGTCGGACGCGTGCAGTGTTATCACCATGCTCGCTGCCAAAGGCAACGTCTAAGAAATAGGCAATTTCTGATGGGCTAAATATCAGATTTACTGGGGTTTCTTCTAAGAGTGGGGTTTCTGACGGATGAGAGTTCGTTGTTTCAGGCTCTACCGGATTCTGTTCTGTGGGTTCAAGATTTCCGGTGGTCGTATTCACTGAACGCCTTCCAGCAGATGCATCAATTGTGCAATCTGCCTGATTCAGTGCAATAAAGTCGCCGCGAATCCAACCTTCAGCGTTAGGAGGTGTTTGAAACCTGACGTTGTACCAGGCGTAGTTATCGTCTGCAACCGTTTGACCAACGATCGCCACGCGATCGCCCACTCGACCGCGTTGTAATTGCTCTCCAGCGATGGACGGACGTGACCGAACATTAATGACGGATGAAGGATGTTGAGCTGTGAGCCTTGCGGCACAATGAACGCGATCGGGTGCACTCTTCTCTGATGCTAACTCTGGCGATCGCTGAGGATGTTCGCTGTGATGAGCAGCGGCGTGAGACGACATTCCGACGACGTAGGGCTTCTGAAGCGAGCTACCTGCGAATAATTGGGATGACGCCGCGATCACCATAGAAGGAACCGCTAGCCCTACGACAATATCTCCGCGATGTTGTTTCAGTTTAGAGAAGATTTTGTGGATTAAAGACACAGACTCAGTGAATAAATAGGTTGTCAGAATAATTAGGCAGAACCGTTTGGCAGAACCGTTTGGTAGAACAATTAGGCAAATCAGTTTGACCCAACAATAAGGCTACTGCTCCAATGAATGATTGACGGAAGTCTGTAGAGTGTTCCTAAAACTGTCGATATCGTAACGAAACCGATAATAGTCCTGGATGATGGGAACAAGACCAGTGCACTAATGATAGTACATTTGAATCCATTCGCTACCATGTTTGTTTTGTCTAGATGGCGATCGCCATCAGGCATAGCACTCCAGAATATAATGATGCGCTGCGAATTCTTCTGCGTCAGGAAGAGCGGTTAAACGAATCGTGCGATCGCTATATTTCCTTGCTAGGGCCAGCCAAATGAGATAGTCCGCAAAATGCGGATTCTTCGGTAGAAGAGAGCCGTGCATGTAACTGCCAAAAACATTCTTGTAGCGAGCTCCTTCATCTTTTGCACTGTAATTATTGCCAAAACCGCTTGTGGGAAACCCAAGGGGATCAACGTTGCTTCCAAGATAGGTCTGTCCAGAGTGATTTTCAAAGCCTACGAGGGTTTCAGGGATCTGTTTAGGCTCGGAGTAGATGGATGTCATTTCCTCTACGATTGACGGAGCGATTCTTACAGCTAGGTTCCCGATACAGCGTTCTTTCACCTCTGTGCCTGGGGCTTTGGTTGTCACATTAATGATGCCTAGTCCTTTTGTTTCTTGCCCATTGCCCATCAGAAACGTGTTGCCCATCAGCTGATAGCCGCCACAGACCCCCAGAAACACGACGCCTGCTTCGGTGTCCGTCTTAATCGCTTCAGCCTTAAGGGTGTGAAAGTCTTCGACGACCGCAATCTGGTCAGTGTCCTGTCCGCCTCCCATAAAATAGAAATCTGTGTGCTGGGCGATCGCCTTGTCCCCAATCGTTAGAGATGTCACTGTTAGGTCGATACCCAGCCATTCACAGCGACGCTTTAGAACAAACACATTTCCTGTGTCGCCATACAGATTGAGGTGTTTTGGATAGAGATGCGTCAGGGTTAGGCTAAGAGGCATTAGAGTTGCGAGTGAAGGGCTAGATGATAAATTAGCAGTTAGACTACGTTTCAGGATATAGGCTAGGATCGTAGGGCGGTAGCCCCCGCGTCTCTAGGGTAAAAGATTGAGAAAGGAATCAATGAAGGTATTCATCAGCCACGCTTTTACCGATACAGAACTAGCTAAACGAGTCGCTCAAGCGCTCAGAAAAGCTGGGTTCCATGTTTGGGATGATACTCAAGTCTTACCCGGAGAAAATTGGGCTGAAGAACTGAGCAGAGCGTTGGAAGAATCAGATGCAATGGTCGTGCTGCTAACTCCAAATGCAGTTAGCTCTTCAAATATTTCCTACGAAGTTGGATATGCCCTGGGTAGACAGGAATATAAGGGGCGTCTGATTCCTGTGATTGCGGCACCTGTCGAGCAATTTGAGTCAGGAGATATTCCGTGGGTCTTTAATCTTGAGCAGTTCAGAGTTATCCATGCGGCTAATCTCGAAGACAACGAAGAAAGCTTAAAGACCATTGCCCAAGCCCTTCAATCAGTGGCTTGAACGGATGCCTCAGTTTTAACGACATGATACCAAACGAGATTTTTCTGTCTCATGCAAGCACCGATCAAGACTTTGTCTCTCAGCTTGCAGACATGTTGAGCCGTCATAACGTCCCGCTGTGGTATAGCAAAACGAGCATTCTTGGGGCTCAACAGTGGCATGATGAGATTGGCAGTGCGTTGAGACGATGTGACTGGTTTTTGGTCATCCTCTCTCCAAGCTCAGTAGATTCTATGTGGGTCAAGCGTGAGTTAATCTTTGCGCTGCAACAAAAACGCTTCGAGAATAAAATTGTGCCGATTTTGTATCAAGCGTGTAATTTCGAGCGTCTTTCTTGGGTTCTACCCAGCTTTCAGGTTATTGATTTCCAAGATGAGTTTGAAGACAGCTGTGGTGAACTTCTTCGGTTGTGGGATATTGAGTATCAATCTGATGATCAGGTTGCTTGAATCATCGTGGTGTACTGCTGCGTCCAGTGCAGAAGTAGCTATACATGGCCGTATGTATCTAGCCATTGCCCAGAATTCTCCAGAGGGGCACCGGTCAGAGCTGATCTAGAGACTTACCCATTCGTTTGCGAAACTCTAGCATCGCGGTGTAGGTGGGTAAAACGTAGACGGTGTCACCATCGTGCGATCGCTCAAACGACTCTTCAATGGCGTTGCGAATCCCTTCATCTACGGTGATGCGGTTGATCTGTGTGGGATCATCAAATGCATATTTCAAGCGCACTCGCATGTCTTTGGCACGAATCCCGGTACAGATCATCCAGTCGATATCAGCGAGATTCAGCCGCTCGAGTTGACTATCCCATAGCCACGACACATCCTTGCTGTCGGCCGTGTTGTCGTTGATGGCGAAAATCAGCTTAAGAGATGCGATCGCCTTCACCAAATCAAGACTTAGGGTAAAGCTGGCCGGATTTTTCACCAGCAACACTTGATAGTTGACTCGTTTTTGGCCCTGTTGTTTGGCCAGCACCTCTCCTCGCCCGAAAGCTGGATCAAACGCCTGAAACCCACGAGTAATCTCGTCATCGTTAACCTTGAGGAGCTTTGCAATCGTAATTGCTGTTAGCGCATTGTAAACATGAAAGAATCCAGGGGA
>JBCBLF010000058.1:12607-22343 GCA_038520475.1 Cyanobacteria bacterium J06627_8 | reverse complement strand
CCGCAGAAGATAACCCAGCTCTAGCCAACCCTTGATGTAGAGCCTCATCGGCAAATCCCCCCTTCTCGATACGCAACAAGGTAGAAAGGGCCAATTGTCGAGCACAGCCAGTCGAAGATTGTTGAGCAGACACGTGCATACGTAAACGCCGCCAAGGTCGATGATCCAGGGAAACATATTTTAGATGAGCACCTGTTAGATAGTTCGCGCCACAGATAATTCGTGACATAAGAACCAAATGAGATTGCTCTTCACTCTGTCACAATCAGTGCCACACATTTTTTTGGCCAAAGGTCGATTACCCAATTTTCTCTCATGTGCCATAGATGGACAAGTGAACGCTATCGAATAGCACGTGCTCTTAAACCTACATCAGGGGAACTCTATACTCAATCCAAAGATTTTCAATAGCATTGGCTTCACTTAGCTAAATCTAAAACGAAAAAGGGAGTATGCAAACTTTTATACAATGAGTCTCCTCTGAAATTATTTACGTGCAGAGGTTAAGAGTGACAATGAAGAGTAACATGACAATTTTTTGGAAGAGGATAATGGTTTTCAAATTCGTCATACCTTCCATCTGGTTGAGTGTCATAGTTCTATCAACTGGTTGTAGCGTTCCTCTGCCTGAAGCAACAGCGAATGCACCTGCCATTTCAAGCGTTGATGAAACAGAGCAATCCAAACAACTCACTCCTGACCAAGTTCTTGTTTTAGGAGACATATCTAGTAACCCAACTAGAAAAATTGAGCAGTACCAACCCCTTGCAGCCTATCTCCAACGCCATTTAACAGATGTCGGTATTGAGCGAACAGTCGTCAAAATCGCTCCAGATCTGGAAACGATGCAAACCTGGGTCGACTCCGGTGAGGTGGATCTTTATTTTGACAGCCCTTATCCAGTGATGGTGATCAGTAACAATACAGGAGCCGAACCCATTCTACGGCGGTGGAAGGAAGGGATTGGTGAGTATCACAGTATTATTTTTGCCTTGAAGAATCGTGACATTCAATCCGTTACAGATCTACGAAATGCACGAATCGCACTCGAAACGGATTTTTCCACCTCTGGGTACATGTTGCCGTTTGCATACTTGCAAAATGCAGGGTTCAACCTAGTCAAGCAACCCTCAGAGGCAACTGTTCTTCAATCCAATGACATTGGCTTTCTCTTCAGTTCAGGTGAAGATAACACGATTGAGCTGGTTCTCAGTGGGAAAGTAGATGCCGGCGCTGTTGACAGTGGTACATTTTCGGCACTTCCCGAGTCGGTTCGCTCTTCACTAACCATTGTTCTAGAAACTGAATCGGTTGCTCGACATATTGTCTTGGCAAGCACAGAAATGCCTGTTGATCAGACTGAGGCAACCAGGAATTTACTCCTTCAGATGCATGAATCCGTTGACGGACAGACTGTACTTGAAAGTTTTGAAAACACAGCTAAGTTTGACGAATTTCCTGTTGACGCCTCTATTGAACGCTTGGAGGAACTCTATAACCAAACTCTTTGAAAATTTTCAGAAAAGTTAGTCATTACTTACCTTTAGAAGAATGAATGTTCCGAGTCAGGCATCGCTTTATGTCACTGAAATACGGCATAAAAGAACAATCCCTCATCAACAACGGGGCAGTCTTGCCAATAAGTTAACGGTTGTCATGAGTTGCTTAGCCATGGGCGCAGTGCTGACGGTGAGCTGGGTAGGGTTCCAACGTGAGCGCATTCATTTGCACCAAGACCTCGAGAACCAAGCAACGCTTATTTTGGATACACTTTCTGCTGCGACTGGAAACGCTCTGTACTTTAACCATTTTGACGAAGCCGGGGACATTATCAATGGTCTGAATGTTGGCTTTCAGACAGACAATCTATTGCGTAGCGTACGGCTGTATCAAACGGATGGCCGATTGCTCGCAGATGCTTTTGCAAGGGATAAGTTCAACCTTAGTCTCGAACCTGACCCGCTTGGGACAGAGATTTTGCTCAATGGCCAACTGATGACAGATTGGCAACCTGAGCAAGTCCTGGTGGGAAAACCCATTCAGGTAGGTGATGAAGTTGTTGGCGCGATTAGCCTTGGGCTTTCAACAGAACTAATGCAAGCAAACCTTCGTGAAACCCTGCGCGAAAACCTATGGGTTTCACTCATTGCAATCGTCTGTAGTGTTGTGCTCGCACGCCTGTTAAGCCGTTCAATTATAAAACCTCTAAAAGCTCTTACAACCGCTACGGAACATTTATCTTCGGGCCATTGGAAGCAAACCATTTCTCTGAAAACAAATGACGAGTTGACGACACTGGGCCACGCTTTTAATCAGATGAGTCAGCAATTGAGTCTTTTTTTTGAAACCTTGCAGTTAAAAACAGAAGAGTTAGAAAAAAGCCAACAGATGGCTCAGCATAGGGCAAATGAGTTGGAGGCTGTTCTAGAGGAACTTAAACAAACTCAAGAACAACTGATTCAGCAGGAAAAGATGGCTAGCCTGGGGCAAATGATTGCAGGCATTGCCCACGAAATTAATAATCCAGTTACTTTTGTTCAGGGAAACGTTGAACCTGCCCAAGAGTACGTCAGTGATCTACTGGCATTAATAGAGCTTTATCAAGAAAAGTATCCAAACCCGCCAGGTGAAATTAGGCAACGGCATCAAACAATTGATCTATCGTTTATCAAACGAGACATTATTCAGGTGCTATTTTCGATGCGCATCGGTGCAGAACGAATTGCCGAAATCGTCAAGTCTCTACGCACCTTTTCTCACTTAGACCAATCCTCCTGTAAGAGAGTTGATGTGCATGAAGGGCTTGACAGCACAATCTTGATTTTGCAGCATCGATTTAAAGCCAATGGTAATCGTCCTGAGATTCAGCTCATCAAAGATTATGGAGCGCTGCCACCTATTGAATGTTTTCCCAGTCAGCTCAATCAAGTTTTTATGAATTTGTTAGCGAATGCATTAGATGCATTTGAGGAAAAAGAAGTCAACTCAATCACCGCAGATTCAAAATGGCGAATTTCTATCCATACTGCAATAACATCCGATAACTGCGTTCTCATTCACATTTCCGACAATGCTGGCGGAATGCCTGAGAATGTCCAATCTAAGATTTTTGATCCGTTCTATACGAGTAAACCTGTTGGAAAAGGTACGGGCCTTGGGTTAGCGATTTGCTATCAAATTATCACCGAACTCCATGGTGGAAAGCTCCGATGTCATTCCATTCTTGGACAAGGAACGACCTTTTTTATCGAAATACCAGCCAGTCAGCCTTGAAGTTGGTATGGCCCTACGGATCAAGGGTATCAATCACGATCACGAACAAGTAAAGTTATAGCTTTAGCCATTTAGGCTAGGACGCCAAGTATTAGTCGGTTACCTAGCCAATAGCCAAATGGCTCGCTGTCTTGTCCTAAACGAACTAGCGACAGCCATAATTCAACTGTCAACAGTTTCCAGGGTCTGACGATAGTCATTCCAGATGCTCAAGGCTGCTTCATCTGAAGGATTTCCACGCTGGAGTAGCAGCACCCCATCTTCGATATCAATTAATCCGTAGCGATCGCCCTCGACAAGTTTTTCCAACCGTGGCACCATTCGCGTCAGGCGATTTCGATCGTCTTGAAACGCCACGCTATACTGCTGAAGCTGCCACAAATCAACGATAACGTAATCCACGGCAACCTCTTGTCGTTCATCCGTGCGAAGCCTGAGGGCAGGATATCGAATGATTTCACGTCGGCTCGATAAATGCGGCACGATGTGAGTCGTCGCTGAAACGCTCGCATCATTTGGAATCTGCGTCATGAGCGATCGCGCAGCTGCCACATGTTCCCACTGACGCACAGGCGAAATATACACTCGGGGGTCGATCGAATCTGGAACCAGAAACGAAAGAGCACGATTTGGATTTGACGTGATGGTGAATAAAACAGCGAGGGTTAGACATGCAATCCAAAATCGACGAAACGACTTTTGAAACGCATTGGGGTGAGCGGACCACCATAGAATGGTTCCGTAGAAGACACCAGGCACCACGGTCATGGCATAGCGCAAGTTGATCGCCAATGCGGTGCTGTCATCACGGATAAATAACTTTAGAAACGGAAACGCATTCAATGCCCATGCCGCAGGAGAAATTGCTGGAATAAAGGCAAGGGGTAACCACTGGGCCAATAGATACTTCAGCGTTCGGTCAACAGGTAATACTAAATCACGAATGAGCTGTCCTGGACGCGTGAGGACTCCTCTAATCACATCAAGGGTCGTTGCTTCGTCACCATCAACATAGGGCGCAAACTGCTCAATCACAAATCGTCGGCTAATGTCTTCTGAAAATAGCGGCATGATGACATTCGTCAGCAAGAGCATGTAGCCTAAGCTCAGGGCGCAGGTGGCGAGGCCGATGGTTGGGAATCGCCGACTCACGATTAAGTAAAATCCAATGCTGAATAAGATAACGCCTGCATCTTCTCGAACTGCCAGCAGAAAAATGGAGAATATCGCGAAGCCAGCCCACCAACGGCGCTCTAGGCACAGCAGAAGACTAAAAATGAAAAGAGGAACCTGACACAGATCGTGAAAGTTAGCGAGTGACGGACCAATCACGGCATTGGCGCAGTAATAGCCGATTGTGATGAACGTTGAAAGCCTTTGAGAAAGGTAATGCCGAGCCAGCTGATACAGAATAATTCCAGCGGCAGTGACGATGGTGATTTGTAAAACGAGCAGCGTCGCAGGTGCCGGAATGAGCGCATAGATCGGCAACCAAAGCAGTAATGCTGGCGTGAAGTGTTGCCCAAGCCGGTGATAAAACACTTCGGGCAATTCTCCATCATGGACGACGGGGGTGGATAGCGTCGATGAGAGAGAACTCTGAAAGATGCGGCCATGGGCACCATTCCAAAACACTTGATTAAAGATGCCTTGGTCAAACGATGCATAAGACGGATACATGCTGAAGTGACGATGAAGCAAAATGATGAGAGCGATCGCCCAAAACGTCAGCGCTGCAATCATCACGCCTTGGCTGAGTTCTAGCTTTAGCGCCTTTGGAAGGCTAAATCGTTGCGTCGTTTGCATCACTCATCTCTTATCGCTTGCATCAGGCGACTCCGCTCAGGACTAACCAACATTCGCTATCTCTAGCGTATTTGGATTGGTGATCGTGAACGGCACCCGCCGCATCGACCAACTGTATCGGTTCTATCCGTTGAACCCAGATAGCAAGCCGGCAGTTGCTCAAGATTCAAGTATAGAGTCTTGAGTTTCAAGCCGAACAGGTGATGATCATGCCAGATTCAAATACTGACTATCAGCTCAGGGCCACACGTTCATCAATGTTCCATACCTGAACGCCGTTAAGAAGCCGATGCCTGATGCGATCGCAGGGCCTCCATTGCCGCACGGATCAGGTTAAAGAAATAGGGCTGAAAAAAATCGACGTCCTTTGCAGATTCTCGACTCCCTCCCATCAGTCCTTTCTTTTGACTCGGCTGAATCGCCAGTACGTTTCCTTCAGAATTACGAATCCGCAGTTCTTTTTCGTCACCGTGACAACATAGACTCGACCAATAGTGGCGATCGCCATATTGAAATGCAACAGGTTGCATCGTCCAGTGAGCATGATCATTCAGCATCGTTCCTTTCACGACGCCTGATTCACCATCGGATGACTCACACGCGTCACTTGCCGGACGAATACCCACAACTTCAAGTTCAATGGATTGGTGTCCGTTCCATTCATTCAATCGCAATCGATAGGCCAAATCAACACGATTCGGCAGAGGACAATACTCACCCATTCGCCAGGCGATCGCCTTGAGCTTAGTCGCAGAGGGCAACTGAACACGGCTTGAGTTGGAGTCCGGAACCGATGAAGGACTCGAAGAATCCAATGATGGCGTGTGATTTAAGCGTTCTGAAGTATTGGCATCTTGAATGATCCACAGCTTCAGGTGAGTGCGATCGCGGCCAACCGTCCCCTGCTCTAAGATGCGCACATTTGGCGTCCAAAACACTGGATCAGGATTATCGACACCGCAGGGATGGAGCTGATCAATCTGGCGATAAAGTTCCATCGTGAGGTCTGACAACGATGCCTGTACATCAACAGTCACCAGAGGCTTCAAATGCTCTGGCAGCAAATACATGTTGGCAAACACTTGGAGCCTGAGTTCAAACGCTGACAGCTCCGATGTTTGAAGCGAAAACCCGCCTGCTGCACGATGACCGCCAAACCTCTCCAATACATCGCCACAAAATTGGAGTGCATGGAAGATATGAAACTCAGGAATACTGCGCGCTGAACCACGAATGGTCTGCTGTTCCTCATCTTCATAGGTGCCAATAAAGACCGGAACGCCATAGCGCTCAACCAATCGCGACGCGACGATGCCGATCACGCCGTGATGCCATCCGGGTTGTACGACAACGAGCACCCGTTCGGTCAACACATCAGGTTGGCGCGCTTCAATGCAGGCGATCGCCTCTTGCTCAATTTGCGTACATAAATCTCGACGACGCTGGTTGATTTGCTCGCATTTCATCGCCATGTCTAACGCATGTCCCGGATCGTCGGTCGTCAGCAGCTCAATCACCACCGACGGATCACCAATTCGCCCGACCGCATTAATCCGAGGTCCCAACCGAAAGCCAATCGCCTCAGGCTTCAGGGCAGTTGTCTCATCGGATAGTCCAGACACCTGCATCAGCGCCTTCACGCCTTCAATGGTTGACTGAGGCAGTAACGCAAGTCCCTGTTGAACCCACCCCCGATTAACGCCTGTCAGGGGCGCAAGATCGGCAATCGTTCCCAGCGTAAATAGCTCTAGCAACGTTGGAGCTAGATTTTCCTCATGGCCCATGAATTCAGCCAAAGACAGGGCCAGCAGATAGGCAACCCCCACCCCAGCTAGCCCTCGGTAGAGAGAATCGGGACTCGTCAATTTTGGATTGAGAATGGCATTAGCCGGAGGCAGCGTTGGGGGAATATCGTGGTGATCGGTAACGATCACCGACAAGCCCAATTCTCGTGCTCGCGCGATTGGAGCATAGGCGGCAATCCCATTGTCTACCGTGAGGAGTACGCCAACGCCTGCCTGGTGAAAGTCTTCGACAATACGCTCGTTAATGCCATATCCCTCACTCATCCGGCTGGGAATGTCATATGTGAGGGTCGCGCCAAGCTGTCGCATCGCACGAATCAAGAGCGCCGTGCTGGTCATGCCGTCAGCATCATAGTCTCCACACACAGCAATCTTGACGTGCTGGGCGATCGCCTTGGACAAGATTTCAACCGCAGGCTTCAAATCAGAAAATGCATCGAAGGGTGAGGGAAGCGTTTGTTGATCAGGGTGAAGAAAGATTTCAGCAGCCTCTACTGTGCAAATTTCTCGATTAATCAACACCTGAGCCAGGAGCGGAGAAAGTTCAGTGCTAATCGCCAGATCAGCAGCGGCTTGTCGGTTGGATGGAGCAATGTGCCATCGCTGGGTAGGAGTGTTGGGCGATCGCATACCACGATATGTCTACGTGTACTATTGCTCAAAGGCTAACATCGCCCGAGAGAAACCAGCGCTAAATCACAGAGTTAATTCATGCGACATCCGTGAACTAGAAAAGTCCTATAGCATTGCACTATGCGCATCACGATTCATACAAATGTGAACTTGCGTTAGTCTTGTCAGTTTTCGTCACTAAAATCCTTCACACTGATGAGTTCTAGGACCTTCTGGCGGGCAAACTCGCCGTTTGTTCGATACAAGACAGTGCGATCGCGTGCGACGGAAAATCGCTCGTCAGATTGAGGCACAATTGCCATCAATGCAGATGCACGCTGCCATTGTTCAGCAATTTGAGACCACTCTTCAGGAGTATTGGCCGATTCTCCAGAGACAACCGCTTCCTCTGCAAGTCGTACCGCTTCAGTAAAGGGATCTTGAATTTCCGGAGAGAGCTCAGGCGCACTGGTGGATGAATCATTTCGATTAAATCTCGAATCAAGACGTGCCGATGATTCGGGATCAGCGTCCTCGGTCAACTCATCCGTTGTTGCTTCCGTACTATCGATGATAGGGCTCGACTCCGCATCAGGGCGGGGAGCTTCATCTGGTTCAGGCGTCTCTGTGACTTCAGCTTGTGAATCACGATCCGTCTCCTCAGCCGTTGTCTCATCAGGCAGCAATTCGCCGTCCGATGAAGCTGAAGAATCATTAGAATCATTCGTCGCGATTTCCGAGGGTGGAGCAGAGGGCTGCTGAGTGCGCGTGTAAAGCACCCAACCGACGCCTCCAAACACCGCTGCAACGGCAACAGCCATCAGGCTCTTTTGCAGCGCCGATAGTTGAGAGAGTGGGGAGCCGGATGCAACCGTAGCAACTTTCGCCTGAGACGATGATCGTGACGCACGACCAAACCATGACATAGACGACCCAGTTGATGACGATGATGATTGGCCGTTTGTATCGCCGCTTCCCCATCGCTGCGGTGATGTAGAGCCGTTTTGAGGCGTTGTGTCATTAACGCCATCGTTCGAAGCAGGTGCCTCATATTGCCATCCACTGCTACTTGATGACGATGGCGTATTTGTTGAATATGCCTCTGTTGAATATGCCTCTGGCGATGTCGCTGCCCGCTTCGCCATGCTCGATGAGGCGATCGCCCTTGACTCAGGATTATTGTCTTGCCCACGACGCTGGTAATAGCGGTGGTAATTGTAATAGCCATAGACACGAGTGGTATGGGCTTTGATGCCATTTGCAACAACCCCCAATACGCTTGCTGGAGAAAGTTTGATCTCGTCTAGCGCACGACTAATTGCTGAGCGTTCTGTTTTGCCTAATCCCGCGACCATGACAATGCCATCCGTATTGGCTGCAACCAGGCTACTGTCTGAGAAGCCAATAATGGGCGGCATGTCATAGATGACTAAGTCATAGTGCTCTTGGAACTCTTCCATGAGGCGCTGCATTCGTTGAGACGACAGCAGCTTGACCGGATCAGGCGGCACTGGACCAGCCGTGATCACATCCATGTTTTCGTCTAAAGCCGCGGATTGAATGACGTCACGAATATGGAACGATTCAGAAACGAGGTTGCTCAGTCCACGAATATTGGGAAGTCCAAGTCGAATGTGATGTTGGGGCGATCGCAAGTCTGCATCGACGAGCAAGACACGCTGTCCCATCACGGATGCAGCTCTCGCGAGATACAACGCTAATGTTGATTTACCCTCACTTGGAACAGCTGAGCTAATGACGATGGCTTGAATCTGAGCATCCGTCCCCAAAAATCGAATATTTGTGTAAAGAGAGCGAAACGCTTCATGGAACATCGAAGTCCGAAAGGTGGTGCGATCGCCTTTCTCACCCACTGCTACTGGAGTTGTGGCATCTGATGTACCGTTAAGACTCTTCGTTGGGTGTGGTTCAAACGACTCCTCTAGAGTGGGATGAAACGGAATAATACCCAGCAATGGCAATTGAGTTGCGCTTTTGAGTTCTTCTGGTGAGTGATAGACCTGATCGAGCTTTTCGACCAGCAGGGCAGCAGCACCGCCCAAAGCTAAGCCAGAGAGAATCCCTAAAAGCAAATTACGGGGAATGTTCGGTGAAATTGGAACAGGTGATGTTTGAGGTTCGGCAATAAGCTGCCACGGAACTGACTTTTGAGCCGCATCAATTTGTAGCGTTTCTCGCGTTGTGAGAAATCGATTGAGGCTCTCGGTTGCGATAGACAA
>JBCBLF010000058.1:0-12508 GCA_038520475.1 Cyanobacteria bacterium J06627_8 | reverse complement strand
TTCCCGTTGCATATCGGTGTATTGACGAGCCAGTCCAGGAACCAGAGCAAATTCTTGCTTTAGACCTTGCTCCACTTGAGCAAGCGTTTCACTCCGAGCCTGCAACATTTGAACATCGTTTGCTGCATCAATCAGCTGCCGTCCGAGATTAATTGAGGTTGGCGTTAGGTTACCGTCAACGTTATCACTTGCGCCCACAGCAAAGCGCTGCCCCAAAATATCAACGGCCTCCGCTTCTAGAATGGGAAGTAAATTGTCTCGTCGTTCTCGCAACGCCGCAATTTGTGGGCTATTGGGCTGATACTTGGCAGAATCGATAGCGAGTTGAGCTTCTAGTTCTTGAACTTGATTCAGTAATGATTGATAGCGGGGTGATTCACTCAACGTTGCTGCTGCCAATGCCTCTTCTGGGGAGACATTGAGCTGGTCTTGCAAATTCTGAAAAAGCGATCGAGCTTGTGATAACTCAGTCTGAAGCTGCTGGCGTTCGTCTTCGACGCGACTAATCAACTCTGACAAATCGTCGCCTCGACTGTTTGGATCGAGCAGACTGTATTGTTGCCGAAAACGCTCAACCTGAACCTGTAGGTTGTTGACGCGATCGCGTAATTCTGGAAGCTGATCGTCTACAAATTCAATTCCTTGACTGAGGCTGGCCTGACGTTGCTCAAAACTGTATTCCAGATATTGCTGAGCAATTTCTTCAAGAATGTCTTGAATCCTCTGTGTTTCTGTGCCCCGATAGCTGATCTGTAAGACTTTTGTTTCCCGTAGTCGATTAATCGACAAGTTATCAGCAATCTCACGAACAGACACACTAGGATAGCGTTCCTGTAGCTCGTTGGTAATGGGTTGAAGCAATGCCGAACTCTGTAGCACCTCAATCTGAGTATCGTAATCAACCGTTGATCCGAATGAGCTTCGTTCGTCTAACAACAGTTCTTGAGAGGGATTTGCCTCATCCACAGATTCAATGAGCACACGAAATTCACCCCGATAGATCGGAGTTCGGGTCAGGGTCCATCCCCAAAACGCTGATGCCACAGTGATGGCAATGCCTGCAATGATCCATCCTCGCCGCCGGACGATTCGGATGAGTTGCGTTAGATCTAAATCATCATCGTCCTGCTGTAGCCATGGTGCATTAGGCACAGGTGAATACGGGACGGGTGGATAGGCTCCCTGCTGAGATGGTGGCTCATTGATTTGTGTTGGCATCTTAATCCCTGAACTCGTGTTGAGGCAGTTGCATCAATGCTGAACGACGCGAGATATCCAAAGTCGTTGTTTAGCAAAAAATTGTCTCTCTTTCTCTATTCAGGTGATTAGACTGAAACCCGTAAGGTTGGCAAAAATATAACTCTAGCCATCTAAGCTATGACACTGAGTATGCTCACAACCTGACAACGGTGACGAAGGCATCAGGTGTTGGCGCGCACGAGGCGCGGCCCAGCACCTTAGCTGAAGCCGATTCAATCATTTAAAATACTGTGCCATCGCTGTCGATCTGAATAGGAGGAACTCCCCCAGGACGGCGATCGCGCGCAATTCGGCGTCCAGCACTCCAGCTTCCACCTTGTAGCACACACGCTAAGGGAAGCTGCTCCGCTGTGAGATTGAGTCGTTGCCGGATTCGCTCAGCAAGACAATCCAGCAACATAACGGTCAGCGATCGCCACTCCACAATAATGCTCGTTCCTGGGGCGTGAGCCTGTTGAATCACATCACGATGCTTGGGCTGCAACACGCCTAGATCAATAAACAAGCCACCGTTGCGATACTCCGGCAATCCCGTCAAACTATCTAGATCCACAATCGTCAACCCACCCTCCGCCAGTGGTTCTAACAGCGAATAGGTCAGCCATTGAGAGAGTTTATGAAACGGGACAAGGTTACTACTTGACGATGTTTTAGGCAGAGCTGGATGCGGCCACACATCTCCTAAGTTCATGCCATCAATGATGACCCGCCCCGGCCAAATTGAACTGAGTCCTTCTAACACGGCAATTAAGACAATCTCAGCCGAAATGTGTTGTGTCGGGTGGTTCGCAATGAGATAGTCCAGCAGATATCCAGGACGGGCCGTTGACGGCTGTGATGCCTCGTCAATGTTTCGTTTGCCAAAGAGGTGAGGAGACTGCACAAGAGCATCAGCAAGATGGTGGAGGAGGTGAAGACGCCCCTCCAGTCCAACCAGCGGATTAGACGTGCTGATTTGAAAACCAGCATTGAGATCGCTAATCGTCAGTGCTTGTAAACCGTCTGAATCAACCTGATGCGGATACTTTGGATCGCTTGAAAACGCTCCATCACAAAACATGTGAAAACTGGCGATCGCCAATCCCTCTGAACGACTCAACCGTTGGTTGTCTCCGGGTTCAACATAGCTCCAGTCTTTTCCGGCCCCTGCATCTAGCAACACGCTGACAATCGCTAAGTCAATTTTGATGCGTGCCTGTTCGTGCTTTGGATACTGCTGAATGGCATCCTGAAAGGTTGCCATTCGATCGAACGTTCCAACTTCGAAATGACGCCAGCGACTATGAAACGGGATTTGTGCATCTGGATAGGCCTCTTGCATCACGTCAATCACGTAAGCAGCTGCATCATCTAACGCATCAAGGTGACAGCTAAAATGCTGGAGGTCATCAGTCAGAGCAAGCTCGAAAATCTGCCCACATCTCTCTCGAATGGCACGGGGCGATCGCAAATATCGAACAGCATCAGATATTGAATGATTGAAGACTGGCTGGTCCGAAGATGATATTGAACTCACGAAAATGCTCACTGGTCACCGGTTCAACCGTCATCATATAGCGTCAAGCATCCAGATAGTGTCCAACATCCAAGCAAGCTATCGTATAGTCTCAAGACAGCTTAGAACAGACCACTTAATATTGATGAATCCTAAATCAGGAGCGCACTATAGCCAACGCAATAAACTGAAAGCTGAATCTAGCCTTACAATTCACCCACTCGATCTAGCCCAGGGTGACCCTATTGTAGAGAGAGACACACATAGCAGGTACCGAAATAACCAGCACGACCAGCACAATGGTTTGAATATCCATAATCTCTATATTAAAACCGCTAGAGTTAACGACAGATTGCCCCAATCGTGCCAGTTGGATGGGTGAAACGTTGACAAAATATGCACGGAGAGCAATTTTTTAATCAATGAACTGCATGTCCCACTATGAGTGTAAATGCTCAAGATGAGTAATAATGCTCACCCTTAACAAAAAATAAAGTCGTATCGAAATAGTTGGCCTGCGAGGCGTTAAGGACGGTAGATGAGTTTAGAAGTTAACGAGGGGTAGAGAGCCCAGACCGCAAACGGTTGCTGGATTCATTTTTGCTAGGATAAAAATGTAATCTATTAAGACTTAATAAGGTAAGGGCTTCTAACCTATGAATGCGATGGAGTTTTTTCAGCGCAGTGCAGGCCATTGGCGATCGCAACGCACAACACATCATCTCCCGTTTCGACGCTCTGAAAATGGTGACTCTGACATTTTTGTCGAAAGCTTACCGTCTGATCATCCAAAAATTGTTGAAATTTGTGAGATGCACGACATCGATCCATCGCTAGCGGTTGGTGGCGCCTATGTCACATGGGAAGGCTCTATGGCATGGGACCGCGAAGGTGAAAATCACGCAGGCAATACCGTATTCGCGCTTGTGCCTGACGCTGACAATTCAAGCACTGGGCGATTGATTCGCGAACGCGGATATGCTGAAATTACTCCTGTTGTCGGTCGATACGAGACAGGAGATGACGACAGTCTGACCCTCATCACCGAATATGAAACGATGAGTTCCATCGAACGCTTTTGGTTTGTCACGCCAGATTTACGTTTTCGGTCGAGCACAGTGAAGCGCTTCGGCGGATTTAACACCGCATCGTTCTGTGCTGAATCGAGAATTGCTGAAGGGGAAGAAAGTGTTGCTGCCCCTGACCTCAATGCACCTCAACTTGAAGAAGCTACCGGTTCTCGTGGGTTGTATTCGACTCTGGGCTGGTAAATCATTTGCGTTGGAGTCATTGCTACCTTTAAGCCAAAAGCAATTGATTCGTCTATGCCTCATTGAGTGGCAGTCCATCCTCTAGTATTAGTATTTGGTCCCAATGTCCTAGAGATATTGGGACCTTTTGTTCAAGCGTTGCTCACGTGCTAGTGGATACCGTTGAAGAAGAAACCAATACCCTTTCATCTTTCTTCTCAATATCATGATGACTTCAACCGATCTCCACACCGCCGGCGCCACACAACCTCATCAGCAAAACCCATGCCCTCAATTGAGTGGCAAGCGATTCTTTGCAGTCACCGATTGGCTTGCAGAGCATACTGGGCGTAGCGTACCTGCGATTGTTGATATCGAGCAGTTGCGATCGCTCTCCGTAGGCAGTTTTGGACGAGCATGGGCCGACAGTCTAGACGAGCAGGGACTGACGGCGCTATCAACTGGCCCTCGCCGCAAACAACTCCACGATGGCATTCATGTTCTCACAGGGTACAGCACCGACCCTCTCGGTGAAGCAGAGGTTCAAGCCTTCCTCTTGGGTGCAAAATTCCATGTTGCTCAGATCCTATTGGGGCTCGCGTTGCTGCCAGTAATACGAATTCAGGTGAACTCAAGCAATCGCACATTGACTAAAAGTATTATCCGCGATCGCCTGTGGGCAGCCTATCAACGAGGCGTCCAATCGACATTTGATCCAGACACCTGGCAGCCAGAATGGTTATGGGAGCAATCCTTAGAGACGGTTCAGATGAAGTTCAATGTTTGATCCGTTCCAATTTAGTAGAGTGCTTCTACACAGATAGCGGTTAGCTGCGGTGTCATATGCTTAGGACTACAACGGTATGAAAGCCGTCTGTACACGTTGCCCACCTGCAACTCTCATGCCTTTGTTGCGAATTTGAGAAATTTGTCAAGTCACCTGCTTAACATACCTCTGTGAAAAAGTTGATCCTTCTCAAGAGATCAATCGGTCCTGTGGCAAAATGAGTGCGTTATCCGCTCGGCAGGATTCAAAGCAGAGGCACAGAACACTATGACAAAGTTTGTATTTGTAACCGGTGGCGTGGTTTCAAGTATTGGGAAAGGAATTGTTGCAGCAAGCCTAGGGCGGCTTCTAAAGTCACGCAATTATTCTGTGTCTATTCTTAAGCTTGACCCTTATATCAATGTTGACCCAGGAACCATGAGTCCGTTTCAGCATGGCGAAGTCTTTGTAACAGACGATGGGGCTGAAACCGATCTCGATCTTGGACACTACGAACGTTTCACAGATACTCCAATGTCGCGGCTTAATAGCGTGACAACGGGCTCGATTTATCAGGCTGTATTAAATAAGGAGCGCCGAGGAGATTATGAAGGTCGAACCGTTCAGGTCATTCCTCACATTACGAACGAAATTCAAGAGCGAATTCTTCGAGTTGCGCGAAATACCAATCCAGATGTCGTGATTACTGAAATCGGCGGAACAGTTGGTGACATCGAGTCTCTCCCCTTTATAGAAGCAATTCGACAATTTCGAAAAGATGCAGGACGCCAAAACGTTCTGTATATGCATGTCACATTGGTGCCATGGATTCCATCTGCTGGCGAAATGAAGACAAAACCAACCCAACACTCCGTCAAGGAACTGCGCTCAATCGGAATTCAGCCGGATATTCTTGTCTGTCGGTGCGATCGCCCCCTAAAGCCTGGGTTAAGAGAAAAGATGTCTCAGTTTTGTGATGTTCCCGAAGAATGCGTTGTAACCTCTCAAGACGCTGGCAGCATCTATGAAGTGCCCCTCAATCTTGAACGAGAGGGTCTCGCTCACCAGGTTCTCAACATTCTTCAACTTGAACAACGCCAGCCGGATCTTTCCCACTGGCAGACCCTGGTCGATCGTCTCTATCATCCAGGGAAATCGATGGAAATTGCGATCGTGGGCAAATATGTGCGTCTTACCGATGCCTATTTATCCGTCACTGAAGCACTTAAACATGCCTCCATTGCGCTTGAATGCGACCTGAGAATTCGCTGGGTCAATTCAGAAAATGTTGAAGAGCGCGGTGCCGAAGCATTGTTATCTGGCGTCAACGGCATTGTTGTACCGGGTGGTTTTGGAACTCGGGGCATTGAAGGCAAGATCCAGGCCATCACATACGCCCGTACAAACAACATTCCATTCCTGGGGCTATGCTTAGGCATGCAATGTTCAGTCATTGAATGGGCGCGGAATATCTCTAAGCTTGAGCGCGCAAACAGTGCTGAGTTTGACGAAGAAACCCCGAATCCTGTCATCAATCTTCTGCCTGAACAAGAGGATGTCGTCGATTTAGGCGGAACGATGCGCCTCGGGCTCTATGCCTGCCGCCTCGAACCCGGTAGCCTTGCCTCAAGACTCTACGGGAAAGAAGTTGTTTATGAACGACACCGGCACCGATATGAGTTCAATAACGCCTATCGCACGCTCTTTTCAGAAACAGGGTTTGCCATTAGTGGGGCTTCTCCTGACAATCGACTCGTGGAAATTATTGAACATACAGATCATCCATTCTTTATCGCAACTCAGTTTCATCCTGAATTTTTGTCGCGTCCTAGCAAGCCTCATCCTCTGTTTCACGGACTATTGGAAGCGGCGATCGCCCAGACGCACCCATCAAAAGACTCAACCAATAGTAATCGCACAGCATTAGGTGAAACGCCAACATTGCTAGAAGCTGAACTGACTCAATAACCGGTGGGTAAACGCGTATGCTTGAGCGAAACCTAATCAGACCATCGTTGCGGGAAAAGATTTAATGACCTTGGTAAAACGTCGCTTTTTCATTCAAACAGCCGTCTATGCAGCGATAACGTTGCTATGGGGCTGTGGGTCAAGCTCTGTTGAGCCTGTGGGCAAACTCACCATCGGTATTGTGAGCTATGACTCTGCGGCCCAGTCAGTCGACCAATATCAGTCATTTCGTGATTACCTTTCTCAGCAAACTCAGGCTGTTGTAGAGCTAGAGCCTGCATTTAATGAACTGCAAGCCCTTCAACAAATCCAACGTCAAAACGTCTGGTCGTTAGTCTTTGCGCCACCAGGCCTCGCTGCGATTGCAATTGAGCAAGAACGCTATTCTCCAATTTTTACCCTCCAGGGTTCTGCCAATGCGCGTTCCGTATTACTCGTGCTAGACGATAGCCCAGTAGAAGAACTTGGCGATCTGGCTGGACAATCGATTGCACTTGGAGAGCCGGGTTCCGCCACCGGATACTATTTACCGCTGTATGACTTATATGGGTTGACACTATCAGAAGTTGTCTTCGCTCCAACACCACGAACCCTCTTGGAATGGATTAGTGACGGTACCGTCACCGCAGGCGCACTATCAGAAGAGGAGTACCAAGAATACCGGAATGAATTTACCTCATCATTTCGGGTGTTACACACAAGTCGCCCGATCCCTCAAGGGGTTGTATTGGTTGGACCAACTGTCGAGCGTAACCAACAGCGCCAAATTGAAGAAGCGATGAAAGCAGCCCCGTCGAACATCATTGCTGATGCAGGATATCTCCCAACAGCAACACTTCCAGACTATAGTCAATTTATTCAGCTTATTGAAAAAGTGACGCCATTAGAGGAGCAAGTTCGAGAGTCGCCTGCTGTGTTGACAATTACGAGTACTGAAGAGGGCGGTTAATACTCATAACTTGCTCATCGGTACTGCAGGCGTACGTCTGTAACACCGATGTGTCTAGGTAATCAGGCAAGTGCAAGATGCAAGTCACACGGGCAAACGGTAAATCCTGACAATTAGGATAGGGTCTGGTACTCTAGTCGAGACATGCGATTCGCAATATCAGAACAGCAATCGATGTTTGCTGTTCTGATATTGCGATCACAGATTAATCGTATCGTCATTCTTGCTGGACCTTGCGCTTATGTATCCTCCTGTTGATCCCATCATTTTTGAGATTGGTCCGCTTGCACTGCGATGGTACGGACTGTTGATGGTCTCCGCGATTCTCATTGGGTCGACCCTCGCTAGTCGTTACGTTGCGCGCAAAGGCAACAATCCCGATGATTTTTGGGACATGTTAATTTGGGTCCTCATTCCAGGATTTATTGGCGCGCGACTCTATTATGTCTTCATTCAATCGCCACGTGATGAAGGCGGCATTGGGTACTATTTATCGAATCCTGGAGAGATCTTCAAAGTTTGGAGCGGCGGCATCCACATTTTTGGGGCATTCATTTTTGGCAGCCTTGCCCTTTGGCTATTTACTCGCATTCGAAATTTACCGACCCTGACATTTCTAGATGCGATCGCCCTAGGACTGCCCCTTGCCCAAGCCATCGGACGCTGGGGAAACTTCATCAACCAGGAACTTTATGGTCCTCCAACCACACTGCCATGGGGACTACGCATTGATGATGTTCACCGAATCAAAGAATATCGGGATCTAAATGTCTATCCAGACAGTACTCGGTTTCATCCCCTTTTCTTATATGAATCACTTTGGAACTTTCTGGGCTTTGCGGTGATTTTCTGGGTTTCTCGCCGTTTCGAAAAAGTCCTCAAGCCTGGAGATATAACCCTGCTTTATCTCATTTGGTATCCGCTTGGGCGATTTTTTATCGAATTCCTCCGCACCGACTCCTGGTTCTTTCCAGGAACACCCTTTAACGTTGTCCACATTTTGAGCGCGATCGCGGTCATCGGAGGAGCAGCCGCCCTCTTCCTCCGCCATCGCCGTCAGCCATCAGCAATCTCTTAACGTGAGAGCCACGGCTAGTTAACCGCCCTAGGTTGCACAATCGAATGTTTTCACCCATGATGCTCGGTTAGGTGTCACGACTCCCGTTTCTGGGGCATAGTTGTAGACTCTGGCGATCGCAACCCAACACACGTTACAGAGCTGCGTGATTCTCAAAAGTGCTGATAGAATAGTAAGCCGAATATTTAGCGCCGATGTGGCTCAGTGGTAGAGCACTCGATTCGTAATCGAGCGGTCGCGGGTTCAAATCCCGCCATCGGCTTATAGGTCAAACCACTGGTAGCTCCTTCAATGTATACACGGAAGTCGAAAATACATTCTTGAAATTTTTAAAGGCTTTACTAATATTGCGTAGTCTTTACAGAAGCAATACAGCATGATACCTAGACGAGGGCTAACCTTAGATTAGTAACAATTTACGTAAATCTCTTGACTCGGCGACTTACAGGGGAAAAGTATTCATTACTTTTAGAAGCTCCACGAGTTCAGCTAATTAGTCCGATGTGTGTTCTTACATTTCTAGAGATGAATGACTGATTCCTAGGGATGAAGATTCCTTGCTGAGCTTTTCTAGGATTGATTTTTGAGTTGAATTTTTATTGACTACGTATTCCGGGTGCCTCTTCCATTTAGTTCTGCGACAACTGTCCATTTGTCCACTAAACGGAGTGAGCTATGAGTATTCCACGTTATCTACTCTCTTCTTCAATGATCTCAGGGGCGGTATTCTGTGCCGCTACGATTCCCATGGCTACTCTCGATTCTCAGCCAATTGAGGTGATGTCCGATGGTGAACCAGTGTTTGTCGGGCAGCTCCGAGAGCTGGCAGCTCCCTATCTTGGCCTTGCAACTGCAGCTAGCCTTGGAATGGGAGTAATGACGCTCAGCGTATTAGGCTGGAGTCAGTCATCGAGTAAGATTTCTAGATCAGAAGATGAAATTGCACAGTTGCGCAAAGATTTGCGAGATCGAGACTCCATGATTGAACAACTCAAGTTCTCTGATGCAAGACTCGAAGCAGCAGGGCTAGGTGCATTCATCGAAGACGATGACCTTCAATCTAGTTCAAGTATGCGTCGGCAGTTACCCCAGCATCAGGTAAGTCCTGTTGGATCTGCTTCAGTTCAGGCGACTCCTCATGGAATGAATTATCAGGTAGTCCATTCCATTGGAAATGGCGATCGCCCTGACGTTCAGCCTCGACAGAGAGCTGCTCATAGTCATGCGAATCCGCACCAGGCACAACGGATGACGTCCTCTGCTGTAGCTTCCACAGCATCTCAGCAAGGAAATGGTCAACGCCGAGCACAGTCTACTGCTGCACATCGCTCTGCACCTCAACCACCGGCACCACCAATGCGTCAGGGACAGCACGCTAAAGCATCCGGAGCGCCGGCTCGCATTCGAACGAACAGTTCTGTAAGATCTGCAGGGGGGCAGTCTGTGCCTACACCTGCGAACCAGCAGCCCGGTGCACAGTCGCCAGAGCTTAACGACCTGCTGAATCAAATTCAACACATCATGGTCAAGGTTGAAGAGATTAAGCAAGGCAGTGCGGCCGCATAACGCAACGAATAGGGAGACTCCCCCGGCTTCAATTTGAGAAGTTCGACTCATGTCCAGAACTGTGCGAAGTGATTGAGCACGGTGGTGTAGGGCGCGCTGCGCCCTACACCACCGTTTCTGTATTTAATGCAGTTGCATGCTACTAACACCGCTGGTTTCAAAGAAGCAGAATGAGGCGCTATCAAGCGATGGTTGCCGTCTGTCGGCGGTGACATTCAATTCACCGGATCGATGATGACGTTCCCCGTATTTATTAAACAATCAAGCGATACGGCCAAGGCAGCAAGCTATTTGGCTGTGTGCCTAGGAACTGAATGATACTTGGTGTCCTTGCCTCAATGGCTAAAGCTATCTTTCAAGGGAGCGACTATCTCACATCATGTCAACGCAACACCCCCACATCTTGCGCCCAGAAGCTACTGACTTTTTAACCGCTATTGTTCACGCAATCGAACACTATCGAACAAGTCCAGCGATCTTTCATCTTTGGGGAGATGCGGGAGTTGGTAAAACCACACTCGTCAATACATTTCAATCAGATTGCCAGGCCAGTGTGGATGTTGCGCGAGTCGACGTAGCACAGATGGAATTTTCTGAGTCTCCTATTGGGCTCATGGCTACGCTCTATGAACAGGCGATCGCCCGTGACGCCAGCAATGACGTTTTCTGGACACAGTATCATCTCTACAAGACAGTCCTACAGCAGCTCGACACCATTGCAGAGGATCCAGAGCAATCAGCGGAAATCAAAGAAAAAGTAGCTGAACTTCTGCACTACACCTGTTATACCCAAACTCATATCAGTGATGATGTAGACCATTGGGGGCACTCACCTTCTGAGACACAATTGAATAATGATGTCCCTGACCGCAGCTTTACTCCAGTCCTGAACATTACTAAACCGAGTCATCAGCTAACCATTGATATCTCGACCGTGTTCAGCGTAGATTCGCTGCGTCACTTGAGTAAGGTCCCACAACAGCTCATATTTGATCCGCTGGCGCAATTGACAACCGCATTTGTAGACGGGTTAAAGCTGCGATCGCACCATCGCCCGCTCGTCCTAGTACTCGACGAGTATGAACACATCTCCCCTACAGTCTCGCAATGGCTGCAGTATGTGCTGAAACAGTTTCAGTGGGCAGAGTCTCCGATTCGATGGGTAATTGCAGGGCGATATCCAATCGATATGGATAGCCTAGACACACCAGATTCCGGAAAAACGGTTTCAGTCCATGCATCCAACTCTTACTTAAACAGATGTGATTGGTCTGTTCATCATCTCCAATCTTTCACAATTGATCAGGTTCAGCGCTATCTAGAACAGGCAGAACTCGCAAAATTAGGCCATGACACGATTCAGGCCATTTACACCGTTACGCAAGGCTCACCTATTCGGCTCAGTTGGCTCGTCGAGCAATATGGGTCAGAAGCAATCGCAACACTCCTCAGTGGTGAGACTGAGACGATTCCTATCGTACTGGCACCCCTGACTCGAAACCAACGCCAGCTTCTATATTTAGTTGCTTGTTGTCATTGGTTTGATCGTCCGCTGATTCAACATCTAGCCGCCTACCAAGGACTGGATTTTGGGACAGCCGTGGATGATGGGCTGAACTGCTTTGGATGGCTCGTGAGACAACACTGGATAGAACCAATTCGACAGGATTGGCGAATCAAAAAAATAGTACGAGATGACCTACATCGTTACCTCTGGCAGACCAATTCAGAACTCGCAATCGAGATCCATCAGGAGCTCGCAAGGTATTTTCAACACAGCGCGAGTCAGTCGATTTCAAGTGAGGTCCCCCTATTCAAGCAGTACATTAATGCTGACTGGAGAGCGGCGATCGCCAAATCTCTGTATCATGCCGTACTCGGTCAGGTTGCTGATGTGCAGACACGTATGGTGTCTTATTTATTGGAAGCTCATGCGGTTAAGTTTGCCGATGTGATTCAGAATCCGTTGAATGCGATCGTCGCTGAAGGCTTCCTTTCGAATGACCTGGACGACGACTCTCCTCTATCTTCTGAACTCCAGCGCTTTCTATTCGACGTTATTCCGATTGCTCAATTAGAGTCAGCCTCGTTCGACAAGATGTTAGTCCATTCAAGTTCTACCCCATCTCTTGAGCGGTCTAGTGATCATCTTGAGCGCGCCATGCAGTACGGATTG
>JBCBLF010000057.1:0-22688 GCA_038520475.1 Cyanobacteria bacterium J06627_8 | reverse complement strand
GTCCAGATCTCGCTCGTTGCACTGCTGTTTCGCAAAAGTGATTGGATATTTTTAGCCATCGTATCGGGCTATTTAATAATCGCATCGATCGTGATTCTGTTCTCTCCGCTTTACCTACAGCGTCCCATAGCCTTAGGACTCTACGGGGTAGCTTTACTGGGCGATCGCTATCTTTTATCTCCGACTTTAGGGCTAGAATGGTTCCTGCCTTTCTTAATGCTCAAGCTTTTGGTCAGCCACCTTTTGAAAGAAGCCCCCTACCGATCTGAAACAGACCACTGAGCGTGCCCCACCTCAACGGATAGACGGCCTTACTGGCGTTTATTATATGGCTAGCCTTAGAGCAGTAAAGTTTTGCGGCTGCAAAAACCTAAGAACCTTTTCGAATACGACCCACGCTGAATAGATGGCGAGAACTTTTCAACGCTATTTTCAAAAATCAGTACCCATAAACTCTCTAGACCAGCAAAAGTTACTACATTCCATCACATTCGGCACTATACAACCGGCGGTGTTCCTTTAGAATACAAACCGGGATGAAAATCTTCGTCGTGGCATCTGAGAGGAGCGTCTATGTCTGTGTCAGAGTTACAACCTGCGCTACTGGTTTTAGCTGATGGCTCTGTCTATCGTGGCTACTCATTTGGAGCCAGCGGCACGGTCACTGGAGAAGTTGTGTTCAACACAGGGATGACGGGGTATCAGGAAGTGCTGACGGACCCCAGTTACTGTGGCCAAATCGTCACCTTCACCTACCCTGAACTGGGCAATACAGGCGTGAATCCTGAAGATGAAGAATCGGCCAAACCCCACGTTAAAGGGGCGATCGCCCGCAACATGACCCAGACCCCTAGCAATTGGCGTTCAACCCAGTCATTGCCTGACTACCTCAGACAGCACAACATCCCTGGTATTTACGGCATCGATACACGCGCCCTGACCCGAAAGATTCGTTCTGTCGGCGCAATGAATGGGGCCATCTCCACTGAAATACTCGATCCGGCAGAGTTATTGCTCGTTGTTCAAGATGCGCCCAGCATGGAAGGTCTGAACTTGGCGCAAGAAGTTACCACAGCATCTACCTATGAATGGTCTAATGCCACTACTGAAGTGTGGGAATTTTCACCAGAGCAGATACCTGAAGGAACAGCTCTTTTAACAGTCGTTGCCATTGATTTTGGCATCAAACGCAATATCCTACGACGACTCACACGGTATGGCTGTCGGGTTATCGTTGTTCCAGCGAATACAAGCGCTGACGACATTCTGAAATACGAGCCAGATGGCATCTTCTTATCTAATGGTCCTGGCGACCCAGCAGCTGTCACAGAGGGAATTGCCACAGCTAAAGCACTTCTAGAATCTCAAAAACCCATGTTCGGGATTTGTCTTGGACATCAGCTTTTAGGTCTATCATTGGGGGCTGAAACCTTCAAGCTGAAGTTTGGACATCGGGGACTTAACCAGCCTGCTGGTCTGAATCAAAACGTCGAAATCACCAGCCAAAATCATGGGTTTGCCATCACTGCAGAATCGATCGATAGTAGCGAAATCGAAATTACTCATTTCAACCTCAATGATCAGACTGTCGCTGGAATGAGGCACAAATCTCTTCCTATTTTCTCCGTTCAGTATCACCCAGAAGCAAGTCCCGGACCGCATGATGCGGATTATCTCTTCCAAAAATTCGTCTCATCGATGCGTGACTACAGCTATCCTCAGTAAAAAAGATGAAGCAGGCCGAAGCCTACTTCATCGTTCACATTCTCACTCGTCAGTGTTGTAGATCAGAACTGATACAAATTTGCTAGGTTCCGTGAATGTTTGCAGATGATGGGTATCAGGTCGCATCACTTCTTCAATCTATCGCTTTAGCCATGTAGGCCAGAACACCAAGTATTATCCGATCCTTGGCGCGCAGCCAAATGGCATACCGTCTTGTCCTAACGGAACCGGCGACGGCTATGTAAACAAGTGGACGAGATTCTAAAGGTTAGAATCCCGTCCACTTGTTTACATAGCCTTGTGTACCTAATGTCTGGAAGCTAGTGCGTTACCCGTTTGTGAGGAGCAGAACCAGCCAATATCCAATCGTTAACCCTGAAATAGATGTGCTCGCCAGAATAAATTGCGTTTGATAGTGCTCAAAATAATCAGTGTCGAGAAATTTGGCACGATTATTTGTTGCCATCAGAGCAGAACTCAAAATTAGTAACAGCACAATTCCTGTGATGGCTATACCAATGGCGATCGCCCCGTAAGCGAGAATGGCTGAAACGAGCGGCAAGCCTGATACAACTGCGAAGCCATGCCATAAAACACCAACGGCGATCACCGCAAACGTTGTCAGCATCATATCGGCGATCGCTTTGTTAACATCCGGGGTCGCGATGACGAAGAGTCCAATGCCTGTAACGAGCCAAGCTGGAAATGGCATCGATAGAGCAGCAAGCAGAGTACCCACGATGATGGAATAGCACAGCAGTTGGTTGATGAGCGATCGCCACTGAATTTTGCTTGTCCAACGGATGCTGTCTTGATTATGGTGGTTGCTCACCTGTCCGCAGGCTGCATCATATGCGATCGCTTCAGACGTCAGTTGAGCTGAATACATTGCAGAATAATTTGTGTTCATTGTTAACTATGCCTATGCTCTAGGGCTAACTTGTTCGCTCTATGCCTCAGCATCACTTATTTTCAAGCTCATATTCAATTGGGAAATTACACATCATCAAGTGTTTTAGGATTGTGAATGCCCCGAGTTTTTTCTGAAGAGAGTCGGTAAGATCTCGGAAATCGAGCAATATGCATTAGGACTGACCTTAGTTCTAATCGTGTGCATGTGTGGGTGACGACGGGCTGTATCCCTAACCGACAACAGGCACAGAATCCGATAAATGTTGAGTGAGCGAGAGGAGCGAATTATGCAGACTTTCCGAGTTGGGGTTGCAGGTCCGGTAGGTTCTGGGAAAACGGCATTAGTCGAAGCACTGTGCAAAGCACTACGCGACCGACTCAGCATTGTAGTCGTGACAAACGACATTTACACCCAAGAGGATGCACAATTTCTTGTTCGTCATGATGCACTGTCCCATGACCGTATCCGTGGAGTTGAGACTGGAGGATGCCCTCACACAGCTATTCGTGAGGATGCTTCAATCAACTTGGTCGCGATTGAAGAGTTGGAAGCAGCATTCGACTCCTTAGATCTCGTTTTGGTTGAGAGTGGTGGAGACAACCTCGCAGCAACGTTTAGCCCTGAGTTAGTTGATTTAACAATTTACGTGATCGACGTGGCTGCTGGAGATAAGATTCCCCGGAAAGGCGGACCTGGCATCACTCGATCTGATCTGTTGGTGATTAATAAAATCGATTTAGCACCATTTGTTGGAGCTGATTTGACCGTGATGGATCGAGATGCAAAGAAAATGAGAGGCGATCGCCCGTTTGTGTTTAGTAATCTCAAGACACAGCAGGGACTAGACGACATTATCCAGTTTATTGAACTTCACATGGGTGTTGTTCCGTCACAATCCACCCGATAACAGCTATCTATCAGTAACTACTGGATCGTGACATCAGCCTCATGGAACCAAAACTCGTGCAGTACCGTTCAAATAGAATCGGGAGACAACCTTGATTCTCAGTATGTTATCAATTAGTGCTTGCTTTGAAACATCAGAGATGGTGAAGTTAGTCACATACTCAGATTAAGCATTGGTTTGTTTGATGAGAAATCATCCTCAGTCTCAACCAAACTTTAAGCCCACTCCTCCATCCCTGGCGTGGTTCCCCGATCTAGTTGCTGAAGTCTGGATTTTATCCCTAGGGCAGCTTTTTCTATTCATTGGACAGGGCTTTACCCTCGTCTATGCATCGATTTATTTCGTCAACCAGCTTGGATTTTCACCAGCTCAAGTTGGGTTCGCTCTAGGATGTAGCGGGATTTCCGGCACGATTGGTCGCTTCTTTGCTGGAACCCTAGTGGAAACGCCTGGAATCGGACGACGCGGCACGCTGATTGCATCATCGGTCGTCTCGGCGATCGCTTGCTTTGTTCTGTCGATATCGGCAACCTTGCCGTTACTCATTCTCGGGAATGTTTTGCTAGGTATCGGAATCAGCTTCTATTGGCCTGCAACGCTAACGCTCACCACTGACCTCACCTCTATTCATCAGCGAACAGAGGCGTTTGCGCTGACGCGATTGGCTGACAATCTGGGTCTAGGAGTGGGGGCATTTTTAGCTGGACAATATATTGCGATGTCAGGCAATTTTCGTCTGCTGTTTGTCTGTAAGGGCGTTGCTTATCTGCTATTTGGCCTGATCATTGCACTAACAATTGCTGAAACGCTATCACCTAATGACCGTCCATCAACAGACACTCAGAACATCGACCCTGATCATCCAGCTAACCGTCATACACTTTGGTTGAAATGGAAATCAGCCTTGAGCGATCGCACCTTTCTGCCTTATCTCTTAGCCAATCTTTTCTTCACCACCTATGTGGCGCAACTCAGCAGCACCCTCCCGCTATATCTCGCTAACTTTGTGCCTGAGGGCAATACCGATACTGGATTTTCTGAACAGTGGATCAGTTACTTCTTTGTTTGGCATGCCGCCCTCAAAATTGTTCTTCAACTCCCGCTCGTCCACTGGATACAAGCCATCAATCATGTAACGGTACTACTCAGTGCGTTGCTCTTTTGGGCCGCTGGCTTTGTATGCGTGTGGATAACGGGTGCGATTTCGACCCATGCTGTCATTGTTGCAATACTATCCTTTACTATCATTGCGATCGCCGAGGTTCTCTATGCTCCAGCCTCCACGGCGATCGTTAGCGATATTGCTCCGGTTGAGCTGCGAGGTTTTTATTTCTCACTTGATTCGGAGTGCTGGGCGATTGGTTTTTTAATCGGTCCTGCCATCGGGGGTTGGGCATTAGGTCACACAGCAACAGGCTCATACATTTGGCTGGGGCTAGCACTCAGTGCCATTGTGACAACGGTGTTGCTGTTTGTGCTGAAACGTCGATTATTTCAGGCTCATCAGGTTGGCAAAACTGCGATTATGGGGCTCGACGCATAGACACGGACAACGCCGCAATCCCAACGGCGACAAGAGTGATGCCAAGAAACTGTTGTTTATGCAGCGTTTCATTCAGCGTAATCCAGGCAAACAAGGCCGTGAGGACAGGCGTCAGCGAGCTGATCAGGCTCGTCAGAGCTGCACCAATTCGAGAGACGCCGACATTGAGCAGCACGTACGCAAGTAATGAAATGAAAGCCGTCGCAAATCCCGCCGTTAAAAACAACTCTATTGCTGATGGGGATAGTGTGCCCATCGGATGGTAGTGCAGACTTGGGCTTGTTGTGATGACCACAATCCAAAAGCTAACAAGTGAGAATGTAATGGGGTGAATCCGCTGTTGTTTCGACTGAACAGACTGAGGACGCAGGCAAAGCTGTGCCATCACGTTATAGGCTGCATAAATCCAGGCTGCGCTGATGGCTGCAAGGCTACCGATGAATGAAACGGTAACAGTTGATGGTGATGGCGATATCGTCGTTAACAACACTCCAATGATAATCATGCCCATGATGAAGAAGGTTAGACGAGTTGGGCGATCGCCCCATACCAACCACGTCAAGATGGCCGTCCAAGCCGAATGTGTGAAAAAGACACCGATGGCAATTCCCGCTTCCATTTTGCTGATGGAAAGATTGAGCAACGACAGCGAGACAGCAAGCAAAAGACCACTCAAAATCACCCATCCGGCTAATACCCGATGATGTCGAAGCTGAAAAAGTTCTGAAAAGACAGCGTGATACAGCCGGTAGGCGATCGCCAACAGTAAGACTGCCATCAACAGTGTTCGAAACCAAAGTAAAAAAATTGCGCTGCCCAGGGATGGCTCAAGCCATCCACCCAAATCAATCGTGCCAAACAGCTGACTAGGAACAAAAATGACTCGCAAAATAATATTTTGCGAGGCTAGGCACAATGCCCCAAGCAATACGGAATAAAGACCGATAGAATTCGACGACTGATTCAATGACGACGCACCTGGTTGTAGCCCCAAATCTGGACGTTCGAGCTTTGCCGCACGCGCCATACAGAGCGCGATCAGTTTAAGATAGCACTCTCAGTACGCTTGGAATACTGTCTACCGTATCTGATTGGCGAATCTCATCAAGAGCCCGATGCATATCCCCTTCTCTAACTTTGTGAGTGACCACGACAATTTCAGCTCGCTTGTCTTTCATTCCAATTTGAACAATGGATTCCAAGCTCACGCTGTTGCGACCAAAACAAGTCCCCAAAATTCCCATGACACCGCTCTCATCCTTTGCCAGCAATCGCACGTAGAATCGCGTGACTAATTCATTAATGGGTTGAATCGCACAGTATTGCTGATGAGACGGCGCAAGCAGCGGGTCGAGCATTGGCGTGCCGTCTGGCTTCATTCCATTGCTTCTTTCGACCTTGAGCAGGGCTGCAATATTTAAAATATCGGAGACTACGGCACTTGCCGTTGGCCCCGAGCCCGCACCGGGACCATAGAACATAACCTGACCGATGGGATCACCCTCCACCAGAATCGCGTTGAACACTCCATTCACATTGGCAAGGGGATGATCAATTGGAACAAGAGCTGGATGAACGCGGACTTGAAGCTGTTCAGGCTTATCGGTCACGTATTCGCGCTGGGCTGTCGCAAGTAGCTTAATGACAAAATTCAATCGCTTTGCATAGGCAATGTCAGCAGCCGTCACGTTACGAATGCCTTCGCAATACACATTGTCTAAGTTGATGCGTCCTCCAAATGCTAGAGATGCCACAATGGCGATTTTGTCAGCTGCATCGAGGCCATCAACATCTGCAGTTGGGTCTGCTTCGGCATACCCAAGAGCCTGAGCATCAGCCAAAATTGGTGCAAAATCTCCGCCTTCGGTTTGCATCCGCGTGAGGATGTAGTTTGTAGTGCCATTGAGAATGCCCGTAATGCGATTGATGCGATTCGCGCATAGAGATTGTTTTAAGGGTTCAATGACGGGAATACCTCCACCCACGGCCGCTTCCAGCAGGACATAAACCCCTGCTTCCTCAGCAGCCGTGAAAATTTCATCACTGTGTCGGGCAATCAGGGCCTTGTTGGCAGTTACCACATGTTTTCCATGCTGAATGGCTTTCAGAACCAGCGATCGCGCTGGCTCAATACCTCCAATAACCTCGACCACAATATCAATCTCTGGATCAGACACAATGGCTTCTAAATCAGCGGTGAGGCATGAACTGGGCAAATCAATTGAGCGTGACTTGTCGAGCGATCGCACACCAACGGCAGAAATTTCTAGCTCCTTCACCAGGGGATGCCGCTGATAGGGATTTTGCAAAATATCTGCTGTGCCTGACCCAACCGTCCCTAGCCCTAATAAACCAATCTTAAAAACCACAGTTACCCATCCAGGATTCGTTGACTCACCAGTAATTGCACCGCCAAGACCAACAGATATGTATCGGCAGGAACACCGCTGCGACACATATACGTCAGCCAGACCCAACGATCTTATTGCATCGCCGGATCGTTCGTCGATTTATCTTTATCAGGCCTGACGCAAAACTGTTATTCCTTGCTGAATTTTGTCGAGCCATAATGTCTATTCAATGTTCTCAAACAATATTCCCAAACACTGACAGCATGTATCTGCTATTACGGACATGCTTACGGTTGTCTCAGCAAAGACACATATCCATGGAATAGGGCTACGCGCCCCAAGTACAAGCATCTGTTGATTGCTATGTCACATGAAAGAACCGTGTCTCAACACCTTAATCTGCCTGAATGAATCCTTCTGTATACGCTAGGCTTAGAGCAGTGGGTTATGAACAAACAACTTCGATATCGATTGAGTCATTGATGTTGGAGTTGTCAGTTATTGAATTGGATGCTTTGGGAACACTATGAGTCAAACCATCACACCGCCACAAAATTCTGAAGGGTTAGGGGCGATCGCCCTCAACACGCCAGGGTTACTGTCAGGAGAATTTGTTCAAGAGACATTGGCACTGACGCGGAGACTGTTTATTCAGCTCCAGCGCCGCCCAACGACGTTAATTGCTGGTGTCATTCAACCGCTCATGTGGCTGATCTTGTTTGGGGCATTATTTCAAAATGTGCCTGATGGGTTGTTTGGCGAATCAGTTAATTATGGGCGCTTCCTCGGTGCGGGCATCATCGTTTTCACAGCGTTTGGTGGAGCCTTGAATGCTGGGCTACCCGTCATGTTCGATAGAGAATTTGGATTCCTCAATCGACTCTTAGTTGCTCCTCTTGCGTCCCGATTCTCAATTGTCTTGGCGTCGTCGATTTTCATCGCAACGCTGAGTATGATTCAGACAGCGGCGATTGTCGCAGCCAGTGCTGCACTGGGAGCGGGGCTGCCAGGGGTTGGTGGACTCGTCCTGCTAACCTCGATTGTGCTGCTGCTGGTGCTCGGTGTCACAGGACTGAGCCTTGCACTCGCGTTTAGCCTACCTGGACACGTTGAGCTGATTGCCGTTATTTTTGTCACCAACCTTCCACTGTTGTTTGCAAGTACGGCCCTCGCTCCCCTATCGTTTATGCCAACTTGGCTACAGTGGATTGCGTCTCTCAATCCCCTCAGCTATGCAATTGAACCGATTCGCTACGTTTATACGCATTCAGATTGGTCAGCCTTTAGCACCGTGATGGCTGCTCCGTTTGGTGACGTTACGCTGTGGGCAGCGCTGGCCGTTCTCATCGGCTTTGATGCGATCGCCCTCCTGATTGTTCGGTCATTGCTCAAGCGTTCATTTGCCTAGCTCGTCCATCGACAGCTAATCATGATGTCGATTCTTAAGCGAGTGCGATAGACTTTTCCAAGATTGTCTATTTGAAAGTGACTGACTTAATCAGATCGAGTACTGTGTTAGGACAACCCATACACATCGATTTGATATTTCGTTTCTCAGATCATCCCCTCATTCTTATCATTCACTATGAACTGGTTAAGATTTTCCAAAACAATCCTCGCTGCTGTTGCCTTCGGAGCTGGGGCGCTCGTCCTCGGTAGCCACATTCCTGCATCAGCTCAAACTGCATCAGACGTTGATCCATTAGCAGATTTTCAGACAGATGATGATGGTTCAGATCTGTTTGGTTCTGATGGGGCCTCTTCTTCTAGCGTATTCGGCTTGATTCATAGCTTGCAATTGAGCAACGATGCGAATTTTTCTGATTTCAATGAACGCCGGAGCGAAGACATTCAAACTGAGGCAGAGAGCTTTCGTGAGCTACAAATGCAGCGCATTGAGGCGCAAGAAACTGACCTTGAGATTGACTTAGCTGAATAAGGGTCGATTCGCTGTTCTAAATAAGTCAACTCAAACGTCTGCGAACGATTCGTAGATGTTTAGGTCTGCTGATTCCAACAAACAGCATGACGTACTCTGAATGGGGTTGCCGTGCTGTTTTTGGTTTTCGACGATACGCGAATTCAGTAAAATCGACGTAACGTATTTGCATCTAGCAGAAAACGATTCACTAGATTGCCGGATAAAAGCCAATCAACATCGTGTGATGACTATTGACGACATCTTAGAATTCTGGTTTGGGGTCCCTGGTTCAGACGATGCAACCTATCAGGCACGTCGAAAATTATGGTTTCGCAAAAATCCTGAGACTGACCAAATGATTCGTGACCGCTTCCTTACTGTCTATGAGCACGCGATCGCCCATCAACGTGATGACTGGCAAGTCACCCCAAAAGGATCATTGGCGTTGACCCTTGTACTCGATCAATTTCCACGAAATATGTTTCGAGATACCCCACAGGCATTTGCATCTGACGCCCAAGCCCAGGATGTCGCCCAAAAAGCCATCGATCAGGGTTTTGATCAGAACGTGCCGCCACTTCAACGATTCTTTTTCTACCTGCCGCTTGAACATAGCGAAGATTTATCCGATCAAGAGCAATCCGTTTATCTTTCTCGCAAGCTTTTTGACGCATGTCCAGACTTAGCAGACACCTACGACTATGCGGTTCGTCACAAAGATGTGATTGAGCAGTTCGGACGATTTCCCCACCGCAACACGATTCTCGGGCGAGAGAGCACCGCTGAAGAGCTTGATTTTCTAAAACAACCCGGATCTTCTTTTTAGACCGGTCCAGGTTGTTAACGGTATGCCCAAGTTGCTTGGAGTGTCTCATTTCTCAACACTGCCTACGACGTGTCCAATCGTGCACTGAACAGAATAGAGCGAAAGGGTGTCAGTATTGAATGACGAAGCACATCCATTTTGAGAAATAGTCGGATGACTGCCATCAATCCGCGCATGATAAACGTGTAGAGCCTCAACCATTCTCAAAAATTTCACTGCTCCCTTGACCCTTCTGTCGTTGGGTATCTTAAATGAGGATGTGCTCTTCATCTTCTTCGACTGTCATGCATTTCCATGCGAGTTTCGTCACTCTATAACCAACTGCGTCAGATGTCTTTGCGCCCGAAACACATCGCCATTTTTGAGGCGTGTGTCATTGGGCTAGTTTCAGGACTTGCAGCGGTATTACTGAAGCGCGGAGCAGAATGGCTAAGCGGCTGGAGGGTGGCGATCGCCAGTGAACCTGGTCAGTTTTGGTTACTCCCCATCATTGGGTTAATGGGTGGATTAGTCGCAGGATTTCTTGTTGAGCAACTATCACCAGAGGCTCGAGGCAGCGGCATTCCCCAGATCAAAGCAGGACTCGCTTCATTTCCTGTGCGCTTAAATTTGAGAGTTGCGCTGGTCAAACTGGTCAGCGTCATCATCGTCATGGGTTCAGGCCTGAGCCTAGGGCGCCAGGGGCCGACTGTTCATATCGGGGCTGCATTAGCCGCCCAATTTAATCAGTGGATTCCAACATCACCTGAATATCGCCGTCAACTGCTAGCAGCAGGTGCTGCAGCGGGTTTGGCAGCGGGCTTCAATGCGCCCATTGCTGGGATTCTTTTTGTGGTTGAAGAACTGCTTCAAGACTTCTCCGATCTCACACTGGGAACCGCAATTCTTGCATCGTTTATTGGCGCGGTTGTTGCGCGGTTGTTGGGAGATCAGGGCCTTAGCCTAAACTCCAGCATCGCAGACTCACTGACCAGTGTGTCGCTTCAGGACCTTCCGTTTCTTGCAATGCTGGGCTTGCTGGCCGGTCTCTTTGGAGCACTATTCAGTCGCAGCGTATTTACGAGCGTCTCATTTAATCATCAGATCCTCCAACTGCCATTACCTTGGAAGATTGGCGTTGCAGGTCTTGTGACAGGGCTCGTCATGATGATGCTACCCAGCATGTTTTGGGAAACCACTGATCTGCCAACATTTTTGGAAGACGAATATCTGGTTTGGCATCTGGCGTTAATCGCCTTTGTTGTGAAATTTGTACTGACGATCATTGCATGCGGATCCAGTGCTCCAGGCGGAATTTTTGCCCCAGCTCTGATTTTAGGCGCATCTCTCGGACATCTGATCGGAACGTTGGCTCAAACCTTATCGTCATTCGTTAGCCTCCCATTTGGAATTTCACCCGACATTGGCTCAAGCTCAACCTATGCCTTAGCTGGAATGGGTGCTTTTTTCAGTGCGGTAACCAAAGGACCCATCACGGCAATCATTATCGTTTTCGAGATGACGACTGACTTCAATCTCGTTTTGCCGCTGATGATTACGTCTGTCATCGCATCTCTTGTTGCCGATCAGCTGTTCAAAGGGTCCCTTTATAACCGACTCTTGCGGTTAAAAGGCATTCACATTGGAGAACGAACAGAGAACCGAAGTGGTCAGCTCACCGAACTCACAGCAGCTGATCTAATGCAGCGTCGGGTCGAGACATTATCTAGCCAAATGTCTCTAAAGGAGGCAATTCAAGCATTTTCGCGATCGCATCATCGAGGATTCCCAGTGGTTGAAAAGGGACGCCTCGTCGGCATCGTGACTCAAAGCGATCTCGGTGATTCGTCTCGCCATTCCAAAGACCCTGATAGCACCATCCTCGCAGATATCATGACGCCTCAACCGGTCACCGTAAAGGCCCATGATCCGCTGACGCATGTTCTTTACTTGCTCAATCGATTTAAGATCAGTCGCTTACCCGTCGTTGATGCACACAAACTTGTTGGCATTATTACTCGCGCCGACATCATCCGAGCTGAATCTGATCAGTTGAGCGGTGATACTCCCCGATTTGGTCCAGGTGCAGAGCCTTCGTATGCGATCTATCAAACTCAGGCTCCAGCCACGGGTCAAGGGCGAATTCTCGTGTTGCTGCACAACCCTCAAACAGCAGAAGTCTTATTGCAGGTTGCAGGGGCGATCGCCCAAGACCGGAACTATGAATTGGAATGCTTGCAGGTCATAACCGTGCCCTGTAGTCAGGCTCCGGATCAGGCCGTTGTCAAAACAACTCGCCCCCGTCGGACGTTGCGTCGTGCTGAACACTTTGGACGACAGCACAACATTCCAGTCCATACGCAAATTCGTGTGTCCCATGATGTGGCCCAAGCAGTTCTAGAGACTATTAAGCAGCGTCATATTGACCTCGCCATTATGGGCTGGCGCGGCAAAACCGTGGCCCCAGGACGAGTATTCGGCGATGTTGTAGACACGGTTATTCGCCAAGCCCCTTGCGAAGTCATCGTCGTGAAACGTGGAGATACAAGCCATTTCAATCGATGGCTTGTGCCCGTTGCCGGTGGACCAAACGCCAAACGAGCCTTTGAGATTATTCCTGCACTTGTTCGTTTAGGCAAATCTCCAGAAGTCAATGTATGTAAGGTTTTTTCAACAGTAAATGCAGCCTCTGAATCAACGACGTTAAGCGATTCAGTTGAAAATTTAGAACGTCGATTAGTGTGTCCGATTGCAGCAAAACCGATATGGGGAAGTCATATTGCTGACGCGGTGATGATGCTTGCTTGGAAAGAACGGACTGAAGTATTGCTCATTGGCGCTAGTCGAGAAGGGCTGCTGCAACAGGCCATTAAAGGCAATATCCCAGAAGCGATCGCCCGTAAAAGTAACTGCACCGTCATTCTCTTCAAAGGCGCAGATGCTGCACCTTAACTGAGAAAGCATCCATACACACGGCGTTCTTGGTAGAGCAACCAACGTCGGCATGATCTGCTAACGCTGACACTTTCTCGCAACGTGAAATGCAGAAACCCCAAATAGCCTGACTTTATCACCACACTGTTGTTCAAGTATCATCTTAAGTTCGCGAAATAAGGAGTCTCTGATTGTTTCCTCTAGTTTCAAGTACGGTGAATAGGTGCTCAAGAGATCCAGATACTTGCTAATTGAATAAGTAACTTCAACGTCCACATGACCTTCGGCTAAATCTTCAAAATACCCCGACCGAAGCACGTGTTGACCCAACTGATTAATAATCGCGAGTTGAGCATCCTTTGTTTCAAATCGATTGAGATGAGGAACATAGACGTTATAAACCGGCTCAAGATACTGATAGACCTCGTAAGACGGCTGTAATTCTTTATTCCATAGCAAAATCAAATGCCCGTTTTGCTTCAGAGCTTTGGCTGCTTTAGGATAGCCAACCTCAGACGGAATCCAATGAAATGAGCTGGCCGCCAACACTACATCAAAAGCGCTTCTCTCTAACGGCCATTCCTCAAAAGATGTCTGCTGAAAGTGCACGTGTTGAAACAAGCGACAGTTATGCTGTGCCAGTTCGTAAAAGTCAAGATTTGGTTCTAAACAGTGCATGGTATGCCCCAACCTTGCAAAAGGCATCGTGGCAGTTCCAGGACCACATCCAACTTCTAGAAGGGTCGATGGAGAAGAGAGTCGGGCAGCGTTTACGACAGCGTGAATCAACCGATCGGGATAATCAGGTCTAGCCTCGTTATAGGCAGCGGCAGCTGGAGAGTACCATCGCTTCCGCTGATTCAAATCGGTTCTGGAATAAGCTTGGAGCGTATCTTCTAGACCATCAGTCATACGACAAAACCTAAATCATGCACCAATTCGAAGAATTAGTATCACATTGGCACATGTTAGCCATCACAGCGACGTCTGTATTCAAACTCATGCATTTTTCTCGCAGCTTTCTCTCGCAGTATATTTGCGGACCATGCAGATCATTATCCGATTCAAACGAATCGACCCATATTTAAGGAATTAGAGCTGTATCTGCTGTGGCTAAATGATTGAATTCAATACAGCGGGCGTGCATCAATTCTGACAATCCTGTTTCCTTTAGAAGATCACGAGCAATGTATCGAGTGACACGTTGGCAGATTGAAACATTTTGTTAAACAGCTCACGATTAGGCGGAGTCAACTCATTTGAAATCGTTAGAGCAGGCTGCCAATCAACCTCATCGATTGATCATCAACATAATCCTCCTTCATCTAAGACATTGACTGGGGAAGGAACACAGAAATTGATTTTAAAGTATGACCGGAATGGCGCGCTATGTCCATGATGGGATCAATTGGTTTCAACGTGCGGGGAACTTCGCAGATATAAATATAGTCTTTACATTTTGAATACGGAGACATCCGGAAGATAGGAGTGTTTTTTTAATAAAAACCTGACACATTTACGTAAATTCCCGGTAAGATATTATCATCGACCTCAATTTTCTTGTGATAGATTTGAGCAATCCTACTGGCATTGTGGTGATCCACCCTTGATCTTGTGTGACATTTCTACGAAGTGCTACTGATGTGAATGAATTGGGTGATTGAGTTCGCTGGTGTGCATCTGAATTGTTTATTTGGCTGTTTGACTCAGCTAATTTGGTGAGTTTGGCAAGTGGTATTCGTTGAAAAGCGATCGCACTTTTTACAAATTGGTTCGTAGACGAAAGCAAAGAGTCGGATGACTCTGAGTCTGTTTCTTGAGATGGAGATGGGTTGACTGCGAATTGAGCTTGCATTCTGCGCAGTCTATATGGTGATGACACTGTCAGGTGCTAGTGCAAATACTGTTGAAGCTTAATTTTTATCTTTTTTAAATCGGTAGGACGTGCATTTATGGGTATTCGTAGACAGCAAAAGAAGATGCAGCGCTCTTCTTTCATCCACAGTACCGTCAAGAATGGAGTTCGATGGCTACTTCGAGTCCTCCTAAAGGTTGACCGATCGCCTAGATGGCTCAGTCCAGGCTTCGTTTTGCCCTCTACCGTCCTACTGCTTTTGATTGTGACGCTGACGGTTGGGTCGATTTCGCTACGGACACTCAGCCGAACCACACAAGCCATTGGCGATCGCCAGCAGCAGGTCATTTATAACGTTGCAACTCCAGCCATCGATCGGGCCAAGGCAAAAGTAGAGTTTCTGTTCGACCCAAGTCAAGACAATCGGCTTCCAACAGGAGTTCCTTCAGAGCAACAGTTGCTTGCGATGATGCTAAACCGACCTCCTGTTGATCCAGCTAACCTCCTGCCTGATGAGGTTCGACAGCTATCTATTGAAACGCCTGATTCCGGTGTTGCTGGAACGGATCCCTACACCTTTCCAGACGAGCGAGCCACGGCTAATGCACTAGGGCTTCCAGTGGGGTTGGACGGGCGGCTTGATTTGAATGGAGATGGTGCTCCAGATAATGCCTGGGTGTACGCAGCCGATACCGATAACAATGGCGTTGACGATGCCCTGGTTGCTTACTCGATCTTGTTTCAAACTCCTGCTAATTTAGATGACTTAGCAAATTCGAGTGATGCAGCGATCGCTGCTCGTGCAGATAATCTTCAAGTTAGGAATGCTCCGCTCAGCAGCATTATCCCTGCAAATCCAGCCTGTCAAAATCGTGCAGCTGCTCCTCCAATTGAGTCAGGCTGGTTCACAGATTTAGCAGCTTCTCGAAAAAACTTTCAGGTCGATGCGGTTGTAATTCCAGTTGTCGAAGAGCAGGTTGCAAATGGTCAGTTTGTGCCTAGTCCAACAGCAACGACAGCGACCCTAGAGTTTCAGCAAGACCGTCAGTATGACGAAGGGAATAAATGGGGAGCTTGGTTCCGTAACGATTTAGAGATTTACTCCGCTCCGCTCTTCAACTGGAACGGAGCCATGCATACAGAAGGCAACTTGATTGTCGGTCGAAATAATCGATTTCGGGCGTTTCTGATTAGTTCACCAAGCTCTTGCTTATACGACCGTCAATCATCTGAGATTACTATTGCAGAGGACTTAGATGGGGATGCTGAAACGGGGCAACCAGCATTCCAAGGTCAGGTAATTGCAGGTCAATTGTTTGGAGTTGAAGCCAATCCAAGGGCGACTTTCCATATTCATGGGGTTCCAGACCCAAATACTGACGGAGATGATGTCCTTGTTCAAGAAAATACAGATTCTCTGGTCAATAATAATGAAATAGCTGAGCTGAGTCTTGATCCGGTTTACCTCTTTACACAAGATTGGTCGGTGCCTCGGGCAGGTATCGGTGCCATTGATTTTGCTACGACACGAGACGCAGATTGGGAAGAGCGAGACCTTGCAAAGGCAGATACGGGTCGCGTTTACAATACCGGTACCCAGTCGGCACCACGCATCGATGATTTCTTTAGAGCCGATAACCGACTGGGTCCAAAGCCGGTCTATGATGAAATCCCCATTGCTGCTCCTATTGGAACACAGACCAATGAGCTACGGCTTGTCCGCAACGATGGCGTCGATGGAAATGTTGGGCTCGATGGCTACTGGGAGCGTCGGGCCCGAGCAGATGGCATGCGGGTGATCGTGGGACAGCGGCTCGAACTCGGAAATCCGTTTGGCTGGAAGGGGGCTCTGTACATCGACCGTGCAGATGCCGATCTGACAAATGATGATGCACCAGAGCCACTTTATCCGTGGAATGATGCAACTTGCACGGACCGATGTCATGAAGCGAAGCAGCGACGGACCTTACGAGATAACTTAGCAGCAGTGCAGTCGATGGCCGTCTATCATTCGGCTGGCGGAAACGATGACGGTGATTTTCCTAAGCTCTGCATGGCAGTAACTGCCCACCCCGGAATGCCATCAACAATTGATAGCAGCACAACCTTCAATCCGTTCCCTGGAGCGCTTCCTGTGGGCGTACCCAATCGGGACATTAGCTTTTTCGACGGGCATGGAACCAATGGATGGGAATATCCAGCGCCTGCTGTTTCTCCAGCTGCATTTGCAGGTTCTTTGGCTCCGGGACAGCCCTTAGGCAATACGCTTAGAAATCTTGCCCACTTTGCAGGGGACTCAAATGGTGGAGCCCCATCGTTCCCGCCTGTTCAAGACAACATTGCAGATCTAGATTCTGTCGTTCACCCTTATCCAAATCTGTCGATGTGGGGAGATTTCTCAATGTTGAGGCGCATCCTAAATGAATTGGATAGCGGCGTCACGTATGCGAACTTGAGCGTTGCAGATAAGACCTACTTACATACGGCAGCATGCACGGTGGGGATGCTGGCATCGAACGTCAACACCCTTAATCAATTTAGCTACGCTGATGTCAGCAATGCCGCTGACATCACTAGTTTGCAAACGGCTGTGGGTAATGCCGTTACCGTGTTAACCGATGGTAATGATGACAATGGAGAGATTGGAACCGTTACACCGCCCGGTGGCTCACTATCATGGGAATTTACCCATCCGGATAGTGGTGGTTCAGCCGTTGCAACCGTTGTCCAGTCAGAGGTTCCTGATGTCGATGCACCACCAGACGCAATCCTTGCGGCACTATCGAACCCTAATTTATCAGACGACATCTTCGGCGCTGGTACACCTGCGGCAGAGCAACAGCGCCTTGCTCGACTCGCGGAGTTGATTCATCTAAAGGAACAAATCCTGCGAGATCGAACGCTTGGATTTGCCAGCGGCTTAACGTGTGCTCTAACGGGCCAGGCAGAAATTGAGCGACTGTGTCCCCAGCGGCCGAAGTTTCCATCCCTTTACTATCTCTTCCCGGTAGAAAATCATTTGCAAGATGGCTCAGGGAACCTACAAACCGCTGATAACCAGCCTGATGATGAACCATACATTGTCGATAGCCCCTATGCGTTTGATGGTGGCGATCCGCTAACTGTTGGAGATGAGACGGGTATTAATGCGGCTTATGAATATCAGGTCGTTGACTCGACAGATGCAACACATCAAATTGCTGGCGTGGTCCTGTTTCCAAAAGCAGCGCCGCCTGCAACCTGGCTCACGCCAATTGCACCGGCAACGGCTGATAGCCCTAACGTCATCAACTTGAATGGAACAGCGATTGCCACCTCTTTCATGGATAAGGGGGTATATAATGGCCGCGATTTGATGGGGACTCGCGTCTTAGATTTGGATTTGGACCTCTTGAGAAACAATATAATTTCTTCAGGAGCGACCTCAGATACCTGGATTCCAAGGCTGAGTATTGTTTACGCATTCCGTGAAGATGCCGCCCGCGAAGATATGGTAGTGCGTCCTGCGGCAGCAGTGAGCTGTGCGAATGACACCGAAATTCAAGGTGTAGGTTGCATCATGAACGGCATTGGAGAGTTTCAGAGTCTTGCTGGAACGACTAATCCACAGGCTCAAGATCCACCACTGGTTGCAGTAAATAGCATTAGTCCTAAGGCTGTTGACTACTATGCAGACCCAGACCGACGACCCAACGGATTCCGCCTTCACAACGGCGAAAATATCGAGCGCGCTGGCGATGATGGCCGGGGTCTATCTTTCATATCGGATGATCCTGTCTACATTCAGGGCGACTTCAACTTGCACCAAGATGGAGGCTGTGGAACTGATGCATGCAGGCTTGAGGAGTTTGAAACAAAATTGCCTGATGATGGCGAATTTACACCTGATGAGTTCTACGGTCGAGATGATTTAGAAGTTCGGTTTGCTCGCCAAGATACCGACTCTTGGAGGCCAACAGAGTTACTTTCAGACTCCATCACGATTCTTTCCAATAATTTCTGTGATGGAAGCGCAGCCGATGTTTTCCTAACCGCAGGAGGTGGTAGCGGCTTAGCAGAAATTACACCTGGTGAAACTGATCACGCTGGGTTTAGTGGCTACGATATTTCTGCCTATCGCTGTAATGGGGCTGACAATCGTACGTCTTATCTCAATCAAAACCGACCCTCAATAACCCCAGGTGGTGATGAGATTTGGATGAGAGAAAACCCATTCGATCTGAATTCTCCGATTGAGGTTAGCCGTAATGGTGCTCCTCGGTATATGGAAGACTTAGCAGTTTATCCGAATGATGAATATCGTGGCTTTGACAATCCTCGATCGATTAGTGACGCGGCCCAAACTCGAGTCAATGCCGTTCTCTTTAATGGAATCGTACCGTCGCGACCGAGTCAGTCATACGGTGGATTGCACAACTTCCCTCGACTCCTTGAAAAGTGGGGAGAGCCACCAAATAACAGAACGACGCTTGCAATTTCGGGAGCATTCATTCAGCTTGACTTCAGCAACTATGCAACTGCCCCATACGATCAAGAGGTTTGGGAACCGATTGCAAACCCGACAACTCTGACTGACGACGAATTAATTCGGTACTATAGTCCGCCGACTCGTGCTTGGGGTTATGACGTGGGTCTACAGTATGTGCCTGCGGCACCCATCACTCGACGCTTTTCAAATCCAGGTTCATTTAGAAGTGAATTCTATACAGAGCCTGAAGCAAATGATGCCTACGTTTGTACGCTTCGGAATGTTGTAGGTGGCATTCTAGGAAGCCCAGCGAATGGTTGTGAACCATAGGTTTGAATGAACCTGGCATCGATAGGTAGACACTCTCAATGCATGTATGCGAAGAATGTGGCGATTTTAGGATGAGGTGGACAGTGATGAGGTTATCAATTAGGTCTATGACTTTCAAACAGCGCTCTCGACATGATGACGGATTGACGCTCATGGAATGCCTTGTGGCGATCGTCGTTGTTGCCCTAACTGGAGCACTCATCACACCCCCGTTGTTCTTAGCGGCTGCCACTCGGATTCAAAATCGCAGAGCCGAACAGGCCCTTCAGATTGCCCAGGGCGAAATCGACCGAATCCGCTCTCTTGTTGAACAAGGGGAGCACAATGTCGGGAACCTACCTGCCGTTGTTCCAGACGTTACAGTGGCGGGAGCACCAACCACGATTGGTGCGTCAATTCGCACGGTCAATAACACCTGCCTCAATATCTATGACAACCTGACGATTCCAGCGACGACGCTCTTGCCAATTGATACGGACGGAGATTGCCAATCCGACTTTTTCCTTCAATCGTTTCGTACTCGGGGTGGACTTGTTGCGGTCAATCAACAGCCGAGTGATTTTGAAGTTGGCGTCCGTGTTTACGCCAGCAATATTGCAACAAACGCCGGAACATTGCGTCCTGGTCTTCAGACAACTGAGGCATCATTGCAATTTACCACTGGAGAAGGTAACCAACGCCAGTTTCCAATGGCGGTGCTATACACCGACGTAACGTGGGACGGCAGTGGGGTTTCTTTGTTCTGTTATCACAACGCAGCAGCATGCACAAGCCCTTAAATAGGTTGGAATTTATTTTGCATTAGAAAGCAAACGTGTTGATGCCCTGCGCTGTCGCCCATATTGATTATCTTGTCGCTTATCTACTAACGTAGCCGAATGTTGAACCCTGTCTTTTTCCTATTGATTTCTTCGCGAAACAATCACTCTACCAAAGGGTTTACGCTCATTGAATTGCTAGTTGTCTTGCTGATTGGAGGAGCAATTCTTTCAGGGTTGCTGTATATGACAGTCGAGCTGCTGACAACTGATAATCGAGAGTCGACCCGCACAGAAACGCAGCGTGATCTTCAAAACGCCCTGGATTTCATCAGCAGTGAGTTGAGGGAAGCCATCTACATTTACCCAGATGTCATCAATCCTGACACTAATGCTTTATTTGATTTTTTCCCAGATAATAATCCAGATTTTGGTGAACCGGTCCTTGCCTTCTGGAAACAACAACGATTACCCCAACAGGTTCGCAATCGTTGCTCAGTTCCAGCAAACTTGGAAGGAGATGACAACTTTCGCCAAACCTGTCTGCGGGGTTTTTCCTATACGCTCGTCACGTACTCGTTGAATGGATTGGCGAATGATAATGACGAATGGGAAGGTCGAGCACAAATCGTTCGTTCAGCAATGACTCAATTTCGTGCAGATGGAACTGCGAATCCAGACTATGTGACGCCGCTGAGCAATGCGAGTGTTGCGTTTGAAATCTGGCCGCCTGGTGGAAGTGATCCAGGGTTCAATCAAATTGACGTGTTAACAGATTTTGTTGACGATGGAGCAGGCTCAGAAGGGCGAACTCAAGTTCGTTCGGGAGACTGTCCAAATCCTCCAGTGGTACCAGGAGAGACACCGACCTATGCTGTGAGCCCTGGGCAACCCATTAATGGTACAGTTCGCAGCTTTTATGCCTGCGTGACTCAGCCTGGAGTAGATGCAGATGGCTCACAGCTCAGCGCTGCATCCCAGAATCAGGAAGTCATTGTTTATCTTCAAGGTAACGCAAACGGGCGTTCTGGCATTTTCGGAGAAGACGCCTTTTTACCAACTCTAGAAACACGAGTTTTAACTCGCGGAATCTTGGATAAAGCTTTTTGAACCATTGATGTCTGTGTTTGTTGCTCTAAACAAGCACTCGTTTCTACGATACGCGACCTCAACTCTAATGCCGTTGAATTAACTGATTACTGTTTGGAGCTTAGCCATGAATCGTCATCTATCTGCTTGGGTCAAATTATTGTTGATTCAAAAGCGTCATTCAACAGCAGGCTTGACGCTCTTAGAAGTGCTAATAGTGATAATTGTTATCGGTATCCTAGCGGCTACGACGGCTCCTGGATGGTTAACGTTTGCGAATCGACAGCGCGCCAACAACGCACAAGACCAAATTCTTCAGGCACTCAAAGATACTCAAGCTGAAGCTCGACGAATTCGACAAGATCGGACGTTAACATTGGTTGTTAATGACGGGGGCTTACCTCAACTCGACTTTGATTCTCCTAACTTAGCTGATGATCCAGCAGATCCGACTAGCTTGCCGCCCGTTACTATCGGAAATGAGAACCTGAACCCGGGAGGGTTGTCTCTTAGCATCATTGAAAACGGTACTCCGTTTGAAGAGGATGCATTTCGAATTCGATTTGATGCAAATGGGGGAATCGATGTAGATGAGCAACCTTTGGATTTACCTGTGACCATATCCGTCGCTTCTCCAGCAGGTTCAGATACCCAACGCTGTGTCATTCTTCAAACGATTTTGGCATCAACCCGCATTGGCAGAGATGATGAATGTAACGTAGCTGATGGCTAAATTCCTTACGTTTTTACTTTTCAATTCCTCTTTCATCCTATGCTCTTGCATTGATTGCAGGTTTGTATCGTTACAGCCAGTTTAGTCATGACACAGTATTGCTTAAAGCGGGCAGAATACGCCCTAAGCAGTGTTTTGAAACCAACAAATATACTTTTCTCTTACTCGTAACCCAATGACACAAAGGACGTGGTCACCTTAAGGTGACCACGTCCTTTGTGTCATTGGGTTGGCCGTCGTCAATTCTATTAGGACAAGATGGCCGAGCCATTTGGCTATTGTCTAAGTAACCGAATGATACTTGGTGTCCTAGGCTAAATAGCTAAAGCCAAATTAAAGAATCAATATTATGAAAG
>JBCBLF010000056.1:0-22863 GCA_038520475.1 Cyanobacteria bacterium J06627_8 | reverse complement strand
GCAAAGGTTCTATTCAGCACGGCAATCCCTTGGCTAATGGCAAGGAAGAACCGAGAAAGCGCTCGGATATCTGTTCCCACTGGCAATGAACCTTGGGTTTGTGCTTGCAATAGCACCTCATAAATACTGGACTCGATTTTCCCTAGCCGTTCTGCAACGGTGCGATTAATGCGATCAGACCTAGAGGGAGATTCAAGGGTTGTATTGGTATTGAGACAACCCGCCGGATAAACTCCCGTACTCATGCGTGCCACCATCTGCTCAAACAATGAAGCGATCGCAACCTTGGGGTCAGGATTTTCCAGGCATTCACTAAGCTGAGCTTGAATGGATTGCTCATAGTGATCCAGAACTGCGAGGAATAATCCTTCTTTATCGCCAAACGCGCCGTACAAGCTACCACGCCCTAACCCAGTCGCTTCGGTCAAATCACGAATTGACGTGGCTTCATAGCCTCGCTGCCAAAAGACAGTCATCGCTCGCTCTAGGACATCCGTTTGATCAAACTGTTTTACACCAGCCACTTTGCAGCCACCTTACGTCGACCATCCTGTACCTATAAGTCTAGAATAATTCATCTTGTAAGCCTCTGTAAATAAGGAGCTCATTTTTATCTAATACTATTCCTGTCTTTTCGTTCCAAAATAAGCTATCGTTGTCTTAACGTTCAATATTTGGATAGAAAAGAAATAGTTTCAAGACCAGAAGGTTGACGAGCAGATATCTCCAGGAAAGCGTTGCTTCTTCTAGGAGCACCATCATGGAATGAGAAGTCAAAGATGAAAAATCATTAAGGAGGAAGATGAAGATGGCACGTTTCACAGGCAAGACCGTCTTAGTAACGGGCGGAACAAGTGGCATTGGGTTAGCTACGGCTGAGGCATTCCTTCATGAAGGGGCGACGATTGTCATTACCGGACGCAATGCTGATACGTTGCAGACAGCAGTTAATGATCTAAACGGCGATGTCACAACAATTCAGGCAGATGTTAGGTCGATGGCTGACATTGAGAAAATGGCAGCTGTTGTGGCTGAAAAGTTCGACACTTTAGACGTTGTCTTTGTGAATGCAGGAATTGCAAAATTCGCACCTGCAGAGGCAACACCTGAAGAACTGCTTGATCAGATTATGGATGTTAATTTCAAAGGGGCATTTTTTACTGCTCAAAAGCTTTTGCCATTGATGAACAATGGTTCGGCCATGGTTTTCAATACCTCGATCAATAATGAGATGGGGATGCCCAATGCCAGTGTTTATGCTGCATCTAAGGCCGCTGTGCGCTCATTAGTGAGGACGTTTGCAAACGAGTGGATTAGTAAAGGCGTCCGAGTCAATGCCATTAGTCCAGGGCCGATTGAAACTCCGATTCTAAGTAAAATTGGTCTTTCTCAAGAACAGTTAGATGGATTTGCCCAAAGCATTTTGCCAAATATTCCCATGGGGCGGTTTGGGAAATCTGACGAAATTGCTAAAGCCGTTTTGTTTGCAGCAAGCGATGATGCTTCCTTTATGACCGGTGAGGAAATTGTCGTAGACGGTGGCTGGACAGGGGTGTAGAGGATGAAAACGATTCTTCGAATTGATGCGAGTGCTCGACACACCTGTTCCCATAGTCGTCAATTGGGCGATCGCTTAATTAATGAAATCCAAAATCGATCGCCCCAGACCATTGTTAAGCACAGAGATCTAGCCAAGGGTGTTCCTTTATTAACGGAAGCTATGATAGGGGCCTACAACACCCCAGACGATCAGCGAACAGATGACCAGGTAAGACTGCTACAGATCTCTGACACTTTAATTGATGAACTCAAAATCTCTGATATATTACTCATCACAACACCCATCTATAATTTCTCAATTCCCGGAGCACTGAAAGCTTACATTGATTTAGTGTGTCGGCCTCGAATGACATTTCGCTTTGGTGAAAGTGGTCCAGTGGGTTTATTGCGCGATCGCAAGACCTATTTGGTTATTACCTCGGGTGGAACTCCCATTGATAGTGATATCGACTTTGCTACCGGATATCTCAAACATGTGTTGGGTTTTATGGGTATCCGCAATGTCGAGGTGATTGCAAGTGATCGGTTGATGTCTGGAGCGGAGGTCAGACTAACCCGAGCCAGGCAGCAGATTGAGCAAAGTGTCGCAGCCTTAGTTTAGTCAGGGAAGAAGTATGGGACGTTTAATTGATGGAGCTTGGCACACAGGCTCCATTCAGGCAGGTAAGGATGGTCGTTGGCAACGCTCTGCTAGCCTACTGCGCAACTGGATTACACCGGATGGAGCTCCCGGTATCAGTGGTCACGGTGGGTTCAAAGCAGAGGGCGATCGCTATCATCTTTATGTTGCTTGGAATTGCCCTTGGGCACATCGTACGTTGCTCTTTCGCCAGCTCAAACAACTCAATGACATAATCAGTGTGTCTGTTGTCGCACCCCGTCGCACTGACCAAGGTTGGGTATTTGAGCCGACTGGTGAATTTAGTGATGACCAATTTGATTCTGAAGCACTCCATGAAATTTATACCCGTAGCCAACCAGACTATACCGGGAGCGTCACTGTTCCAGTTTTATGGGATAAAGCGACGCATACCATTGTCAGCAACGAATCGGCAGACATCATTCGTATGTTTAACAGTGCCTTTGCCACCCTTGCGCCCCCAACGCTGGACTATCGACCAGTAGCGCTGGTAGAGGCCATTGATGATTGGAATCAACACATCTATGACACGCTCAACAACGGTGTCTATAAGGCCGGGTTTGCCGCTACCCAAGAGGCTTACGAAACCGCTGCCAATAAGGTATTTGAGACATTAGACACGATTGAGCACCAGCTTTCTAAAACTCGTTATTTGCTAGGGGATAGACCTACAGAAGCTGATTGGCGGTTGTTTCCTACATTAGTTCGGTTTGACGTTGCTTACTACGGTGCCTTTAAGTGCAATCTCAAACGCCTAATCGATTATCCAAATTTGTGGAGCTATGCCCGTGATCTGTACCAAGTGACGGGTATCGCCCAAACCGTCAAATTTGATGTCTATCGCAAGGGCTACTATTCTCCCAGTAACCTTCGCAATCCCTATGGCATCGTTCCCCTCGGTCCCGCCCTTAACTGGCACATTCCCCACGGGCGTAGCTCAATGTTACAGACCGATTAAGCTCAATTGATTACTATGAAGACGCGACTCTTAGGAGGCATCACCATGGGACTTTTAGTGGATGGAACTTGGCAAGACCAGTGGTACGACACTGGCAGCACAGGAGGGCGCTTTGTTCGTAAAGCCTCACAATTTCGTAACTGGATTACTCCAGATGGCAACCCTGGACCAACGGGCAATGGTGGTTTCAAAGCCCAACCTGGACGGTACCATCTCTATGTGTCGTATGCTTGCCCCTGGGCACATCGCACGCTAATTTTCCGAATCCTCAAAGGGTTAGAGGCGATGATCTCAGTGTCTGTAGTTCACTGGTTCATGGGCAATCAGGGTTGGACCTTTGAATCTGGCGAAGGAGTGGTTGCCGACCCTATCTTCAACGCCCAATACCTACACGAGATATATACCCGTGCCGATTCCACCTACACCGGACGGGTAACAGTGCCAATCTTGTGGGATAAGCAAACTCAAACGATTGTTAGTAACGAGTCCTCAGAAATCATTCGCATTTTTAACAGTGCCTTTGATGATGTGGGCGCTAAGCCAGGAGACTACTATCCTGAAGCATTTCGAGGAGAGATCGACACCTTTAACGAGCGTATCTATGACACGGTTAACAATGGTGTGTATAAATGTGGCTTCGCCACTATCCAAGAAGCGTATGAAGAGGCATTAACCCCTCTGTTTGCAACACTTGATTTTCTAGAAGAGCAACTCACAAGTCGGCGCTATCTGTTGGGCGATCAGGTCACAGAGGCCGACTGGCGATTGTTCACAACACTAGTGAGATTTGATTCAGTGTATGTTGGCCACTTTAAATGCAATATTCGACGCATTGTCGATTATCCCAACCTTTGGGCCTATGTGAGGGATCTATATCAGACCCCAGGCATCGCTGAAACTGTGAATTTGAACCATATCAAAAAGCATTATTACCAAAGTCACACAACAATTAATCCGACAGGGGTTGTTCCCATAGGGCCAGAAATTGACTTTATGGAACCTCATGCTCGGGATCTTGCAGTCAGTAAAAAATGATCAGTTTTATCTGATGTAATACCAGACTATTCAAAGTCTGATTCGAGCGGCTCTAATATTTAGAACCCCATCGGTTCCCAGCAGAATTATAGCCGTCTACAGTTCGGTTAGGACAAGACGGCAAGCCATTTGGCTGTGCGCCAACGAACAGGATAATACTCGGTGTCCTAGCCTAAATGGCTAAAGCTATAGCTTTAGCTCAATCCTGCATGAATCCTGAAATAAGCTATATAGACGATAGCAGTATCCACGTTTATTCATCGGAGAAAAAATCATGACGAGTACTCGCAAAATGGAAATTGGTCTGGCGACGATCCGCATCACAACGGCAGCTTTCTTTCTAGTTTGGTCACTTGAGAAAATCATCGCACCTGAAATTGCTCAAAAAGTATTCGCTCGTTTCTACGCTTCGACCATATCTTCCGGTGCTTCAATCGCAATTGGGGTTCTGCAAACCGCGATCGTACTTCTATTCCTGGCCGGGTTATTCAAGTTATGGACCTATGGGGCAATTCTGGGAATGCACGCAGTTTCCACCCTATCGACCTACGAACCACTACTCAATCCCTATACCCCACCTAATCATTTATTCTGGGCTGCAGTACCTACACTTGGAGCAATTTTCGCGTTGTTTCTCATGCGAAAAGAAGACCAATTACTCACGTTCTCTCGAATATTAAATGTCAATTAACTTGGGCTCTGTCTTCTTCAGCGCCTCGACAGCTGGGGGATACGCCGCATGCTAATCGACGTTGATCACCCGTGGGGGCTGAGTGTGCTGTTCCTTCAATACCTTTTTGAAAAAGCGTTTGGTCGCTTTGGCATCGCGCCTGGCACTCAGCAAGAAGTCTAAGGTTTGACCGCTTGCATCCACAGCGCGATACAGATACTTCCATTGTTTGCGGACTTTGATATAGGTTTCGTCCACCCGCCAAGAGTCGGTGGTTAGTTGCAGGTGAGGCCGACACCGGTTGTCCAACTCGGGACCATACTGTAAGACCCATCGGTGAATCGTACTGTGGTCAACGGACAGACCTCGCTCCGCCGTCATTTCCTCCAAATCCCGATAACTTCAGGCATAGCGGCAGTACCACCGGACGTTGAGCAGAATGATTCCGGGCTGGAAGTGCTTCCACTTAAACAGGACGGGATGAGACATGGACTCGGAGCAATCAGTCGATGACATCAGAAAAATAGAAGCTCAAGTGTATCATCCTGGTTTTTTGCGACAGAACCTAATTGGATTGGCATCGACGTGAGCAAGACCGCTTTGGATGCCTATGCACATCACAGCGGTCAATCAAAACGGTGTCGCAATGACAGCAAAGGGATTGGTGAATTGCACCAGTGGCTGAGTCAGTTTCCCAGACCAGCAGTGGTCTTTGAATCAACTGGTGGTTTGGAACGCTTGGCAGCCGAGAGCCTCTCATCTGAGGGCATTCCAGCCAGCATTGTCAATGCGACTCAGATTCATAACTTTGCCAAAGCCAGCGGCACTTTAGCCAAGACCGACCGCATTGATGCACGCACGATTGCTCATTATGGTGAGTGCTTCAAACCCACACTTACTGTCTTCGCTTCTGACCTAGAGCAAGAGGTCAAAGCATGGGTGACTCGGCGAAAGCAACTGTCGAATACGCTCACAGAAGAGAAGAACCGACTCGATCAGCTCAAAGGTAAACGACAGGCTGGCGTCAAGGCATAGGCTGAAACTCATATCGAATGGCTCACTGAGCAAATTAAAGCAGCCGAGGCAACGATTGAAGAACTAGTCGAGCAACAGAGTCAATGGCAGGCTGACCGGGACTTGCTGATGTCAGTTAAGGGCATTGGCAAGGTCGTCTCTATCAACTTACTCGTACATCTCCCTGAACTCGGTAACGTCAATCGCAAACAGATTGCTGCCTTAGCCGGATTGGCCCCGTTCAACCGCGACAGTGGCAACTATAAAGGCAAGCGCTTTACTCAGGGAGGGGAGAACCGCGGCCCGTAGTGCCCTGTATATGGCAGCGATGGTGGCGGTGCAGTTCAACCCACCCATCAAGGCGTTTTACTCCCATTTGCTCAACAGCGGTAAGACTAAGAAAGTGGCCCTGATTGCTTGTGCCAGAAAGCTACTCATCTGCCTTAATGCGATGCTCAAGCATCGTACTGAGTGGCGAGATGACTGCGTCACAGCACACTTCTCACCCAGTTAATATAAGATATCCTCTTGACATTTAAGATAATCGCTAATTACTATGAGTCGTTTGTGGGACGCAGATGAGGTCCGCAACGCTTGTCTAATTCGAGGCCATACTGTAGCACCCTACGATTTATGGTGCCGTAATCGACCGACAAACCCTGCCTCGCCATCATTTCTACAAAACCCAGATAGCTCAAGGCGTAGTGGTAGCACCAGCGGACATTGAGCAGGATGATTTCGAACTAGAGATGCTACCACTTGAACAGGGCAGGCTGGGACATTAACGTGAAATTGACGGTAGATGACATGAGGAAATCGGCTTCCTAATCTACCACATCTGCATTTTTGCAACAGAACCCGCTCTTTTCCCGATGTCGTGCTTTGTGCGTTCAATCGCGCCTTGATTTCATCCAAACTTTCGTGAATCACCACCACAAATTTATTCGCCATTGGATGCACTCCTCATCAATGAATCCTAATTTAGTGCATATCTTCTGAGAATTTGTATGAGAATGAAAATATCGTGGACTCAATATCGTTATGAACTTTGTTTTAAGATTGGGTAGCCAGTTCTGATACTTCGATAATAGGATTGTCTAGATTCGTATTTCAGTAAGCTGAACCTGCATGACTTCCCAACCATCATTTAATGAAAAGAAAGAAAAATTTCAAGAACATATCGAAGCTTCTCTGAAGGATTCTTATAAGAAGTATTCTCGTAATAACATATCCGATATTGTTTTGACCTTTCTAGGTATTGCTCTCAGTACTACAGTGACTATCTTGGCGTTTTGGGAAGATGCAACATTAGCAGGCATACTAGGAGCGATCTCAGCATCTGTATTGAGTATTCAAGAAGTTTATAACTTCAATGAAAAAGCTAATTTCTATAGAAGGTTAAATATGAAGACCAAACAGCTCAGAGATGAGCTGAAATATAAGGTCAGTTCTGATGATGATATGGAAAAGATTGTTGATAAGTTTCTAGCACTTCGAGACGATCGTATCTCCAATAATCCTAGACGTAAAAAAATTGAGTGATGTAAGAGTATGTTTGATAGGGAAAACACCTTAGTGGTAAGGATGCACTCCTTCCACTCGTTCAATTGAGCGAAATCCTGACTGGTTCACATATATTTTGATGCACTCACGCTTGAATTCATCGGAGTCGCCTCGTTGAGGAGCGTACAGGTTAATAAACTGACAGCCACAAGAGACATAGATGGGATTTTGCTTACCTTTCTTCTTCCCATTCTTCCGGATGTGAGTTGCTTCGCATTCTGGACATTGCATTGCAGATTTCCTCTAATTCATACCCTGATTATGCAACATCCATGTGTCTTGTAGGCATGCTTCAACCAGACCTGCAAGACTAAAACCCATCAGGGGAAGATCTCAGCAGATGGAGATCAAAGGGTTCTACGCTGATGGCTTCGACATAGGTTGATGTCAGGTAAGGTCGATAAGATTCATCTCCCAACAGATAGACCCGTCCATGGGCGATCGCTAGAGACACAATCAGATTAGAAAAGAGTTCTATCGCTTGATCAAGTTCATCATCACCAATCTCATGACTGGGATTGGTGACCTCCAGAGCAAGTTGAGTTAGTTCAGGTGTATGAGCAAGGTTCTCGCCCAAATATAGATATTTTTCAGAGGTTGTGAGTCTTTGAAATGTAACCAACTGCTCGCGGGCAACAGGAGTGGCGATATCTGAAGCACCTCCTGTAATAACAACTGGAATCTGTATTTGTGTCGTGCCCCTCTCTCCAAACAAGCTACTGACAGGAGCAAGAACAAATACAAGACCAATTCTGTCATCCGCCAGACTACCGTTTGTCAATTGCTGAATTAACTCAGGAGACTCGGCGAGTTCTAATGCCCTGCACTGGAGGAGAAGTGCAATATTAACGTTGTCAGGGCTAATTTCAGATTCAAGGTTACATTGATCTTCCAGATAATCAATGTCAATGGTTGCACCTGCTGCGGCCAGAGCCGTATACCCGCCGAATGAGTGACCGATAATGCCGACTCGTTCAAGCTGAAGACGTCCTTGAAATTCGGCTTCATTTTGCTGTTCTAGAGTATCAAGGAGAAACTGAATATCTAGCGGGCGATTAATGAACTCCACGGCATCGAAGGATTCCTGAGTCAACCCCCGAATCAAATCATCTTGATACGCTGTATTACTCCCGATGTGTTCGATTGCTGCAACAACAAATCCATTGGCGGCTAGATTCTGAGCTGCTGCAACGGCACTAGAATTGGTTCGGCTATCACCGTAGCCATGAGAGAGAATCATTAATGGAATAGGGCCTTCAATCTCATCAAGATTGTTAGGCTGATAGAGATCCACGGGATAGCTCCGATTGCGTTGGTTATCGACTAGCGTTAGCGATTGTGTGGTAATAGTGAATTGCCCTGTTTCTGCTAAGACAGGCAAATTCCTGTAATCTAGGGGCGGATCAGTCGATGCAGCAATCTCAGACTGTTGGGTTGCGATACGAACTAATTCCTCGGTTGTCTCAATGTTGGCGTCAATTGCCTTGTATAGGGCTAAAACTCGACGCAAATCCAACCGCACTCCATCTATTGGATATTGTCGAATGATGTTCATGAGCGAAAGGCCATTGGAGTCTGCTGCAGCTAGGATAATAGCTGCTCGAATCGCATGTTGACCATTTTGACGCCCCTGAGTTTGAATCAGTTGCCCAAACCTCTCTAAAACGCTCTGTCCAATCGGGGAATACAGTAGCTGAGAGAGAATAAAGGGATCGTTAACTTGTTCAGGAATATCTGAATTCAGCGATGATAGCGGTGTGTTTAGGGCTTGTTGAAACGCCTGCTGGGATTCTGCCGACAAAACATTCAAATAGGGGGCGAGTTCAGCGTCCACTGTGCCATCGTATGCAAATGCTTCTAAAGACGATACAGAGAGCGATCGCCCAAACACGCTGTAATCAAAGTAAATTGTCTCTGCTGCCCGAACCGGAAAGATAACTGATGCTCCCGATAAAAAGCTGATTGCAATGGCGTTTAGCATCTGTTCAAGTCGTTTAAGGTATTTCATTTTGAAGTTTATTAAAAACATAGATTCAGAGAGTGATATGAGATAGGGAGTGATCTTACTGCAGTCTTACTTATCATGGAGATGACGATGTGCTAAGTATCCGCTGACGAGTATTCCAATAAATACAGTGGGATAGATTTGTCCGACTAATGCCTCCAACACAACAAGGACAGAGGCGATATCATTCACGGGAACGATATCGCCGAATCCCAAAGTAGTCAGAGTGATGAAACTGAAGTACAGCGTATTCAGGTATGATGATTCGGTGAGCAGGGTATGTGAAAAGGCATTGGCATCAAAGGTATTAATCAGTCCATAAAGGATGGCCCAGAAATATCCCAACAATAGATAAACGCAGATCCCTCCTCGCACAATATCCATTGTGATTCGAGGCGTCTGGAGGATGCGTTGCAGAATTAATAAAGCAGCAGAGCCCAAAAAGAGTAAGTAGATGACTTGCACGGCAAGAATCAGTGGAACGGTTCTGGGAACCCAGCCTAAGATAAGAACGATGTCAAGAAAAAAACCAAATGTGGCGATCGCTGCAAACACGATGAAAAGCGATCGCTTTAGTCGATAGGATTCGATAATCAGAACCGTGATTGAGAACAATAAGAAAGAGGCAACAACTTCTCCAAAGCTTCCTCCAAGGAAAGGGATGACCAGTAGCCGCAGCACAATAGCAGTCAAGAGTTTACTATAGTGAGGTTGCCGAGCGTTCTGACGAGAGGCAAGTGAAAAATTCATAGGCACGATTTCAGCTCACGTTGTAATCAAAAATAGGGTAATTGTTTATTGTATTTGCCATCCATTTCATTACTAAACGTGGGGAATGAGTAGATGAGAATCGAAATTACCACCATAGTGAATCGCATGAATACCTCGATTAAAGGAAACATCTTGGAAATAAGGAGGCGAGGGAACAATTTCGTGTGAACTCACCATGAGCTGTAATGCTTCTCCTGCCCAGAAGAAAGTGCTGCTTGGGGAAAGTGCAATATCAAGCGGTACGATTTCCCCCGGTTTCAGTTTCATGTCCCGGTCTGCTCTAAGCACCGGGTTCCATTCTGTGGATTCTATCGGGTCCAATTCACGCCGTGACGCTCTAGCCCAGCCTCTTGTAACGCTGGCTTGGTTGTTGCCAACCGAACCATAGAAGGGAACTGACATTTGCGTGCGATCAAGTTTGTTAATTGCGACATAGATACCGATGTCGTTGGGAGGTTCTTTCTCGTTCGTCTTAGGCTGTGCCGCCATCCACAGTCGCAGCTTCATATAACCGGTCAACTCGGTCTCTTCAGCAAATGAATATAGGAAGATTACCTTTCCTGTGGTTGCTGAGTAAGTTAGTTTCTTTGAGGCTAACGGCATCTCCAAAGACAACAACTGTTGATCTGAGAGATAGAGCTTCTGATAGTCTGTTCGAGCAATCGGCCACTCCTGCTCATAGCGGACCTCATGAATTCGCTCCCGGCTGCTGCGGACTTCAAGTCGGACAGGTGGTGTGTCCAGAAATCCGCTTGAGGCATCTCCTTTGAGGAAGCAATCCATAAAGCGTCGGATCAGTTCTTGCACCTCTGGAGAATAATAAGCGTCCCACTTACCCGTACGGTGGGTGTAAATCCATTTGTGCTCTGACTGTGCTTTCATAAAGGCTCGAAAGCTCCCCATTGTGTGCAATCCATGGTCTGAAAATGAGCCACACACCAGCATCGGAACGGTGATCTCTTCAAGCTTGGCTGCCTTTGACTTCCAGAAATCGTCGTAGAAGGGGTGTTGTTTCACAAAGTCAGTGGCGATACATCCTTCGGAGTTCACAAAGTCTTCCTCAGTGCCGTTAATGGCAGTCTTTACCTCGGTAGTCCACCAGAATGCGGGAAAGCCAATCTCAGACAGCCCACTACGGGTAAAGACGTCATGGTACGGGTCAGTCAGACCTTCCCAAGGAGAAATGCAGCACAAGGACGGTGGTGGTCCGCCGTAAGCCTGACATGCGGCCACATGGTACTGCGTAATCGCTAGGAAGCTGACCCCATTGAGGCCTACTTTGCCGGTACACCAAGGTTGCTTAGCCACCCACTCGATCGCCTCGTAATAGCATTTGCCTTGATCTTCAGAAAATACTGATGGCTGCCCCCCGCTGTTGGCGTAGCCCGGCAAGTTCATGTTGACGACAGCATACCCCGCAGGTACCCAGAAATTAGGATCGGGAGACTCCCAACTCGTTAGCTTAGAAAATTTTGGTTTCCCCGCTTGGGCAATGAGGCGATATTGCTGAGGGGCACCGCCAAGTGGCGTCTTGCCCAGAGCCGGAGTGAGGTGGTTGTCATAGGGATGTGCGCACATGACCACAGGCACCGATTCACCACGTTCAGATGCCTGTTTCGGACGATAGATATTTGCTGTCACGCAAAATCCCTCACTCATGGGGATTTCGACATCGTATTCGCACAAAATATTGGGGTCGGGTTCAGTAAGCTCACACTGAGGGTTGAGTAATTGGCCGCTCTTGATGGCATTAAAGACAATTGGTGCCAGTGATTTAATTGCATCTGAGAGAGTCTTGGCTTGCTTTTTCAGCGTCATTGATCGAATCCAGTTTTGGAGTTGTCAGGTAAATATGGTTATACGACCTGGGAGAAATCACGACGAGCATTGAATAAAAATGCTGGAAGCACTGACCACAGGATTAGTGCAACGAAGTAAACAGACTCAGGAATAAGCTCAAACCAGTTGGCCATAAGCAATCCAATCACCATGAGGATGTGGGCCAGAATCGCCCAAGCAATGCTCGCGATTACTTGTTCTTTGACAGCGGAATTGGTTACGAGCACATTTCTGTAAAAGGCGATCGCTAGCGGCAGAAAGAGAACAACTGCTGTGAGCAGTCCAGGATTATAGGATTGCTTAGCGATTCCCAAAGCAATATGACTCATCCCATTGACAAGCGTGATACCAGCCATCGCAAGAGATGGAAAGAGATGTTCGGGACTACGCCAAATTGCGATCGCACCAATCAGCCAAACCAAGGACGTATTGATGAAGAAAATTGATTCAGGCGTTAACGGTCCAACTGCTATATCTGGAGTATTTAAGACATCCAGTAGCATCTGATTAACGTCACCATAAAAAGCATACTGACGGCCCAAAAGGTCAATCCAATGTTCTTCAAATTGATGAATGATATAGGCTACTAGCAGAAACACTGCCATCAACTTAATGTCAGAAAGAACTGAATCTGTTTGCTTGGTTCTCGATGAGAAGAATGTAATCAGGATGAAGGGGGCTGCATAGGTGCCAACCTTCATCCAATGTTCTGCAAGGAAATCGGATTGCCCTAACGGTGCCCAGAGCATCAAAAACAGCAGAAGAATCGCCACAAACGCAATTTTTGCATTGTCCATAACTGCTTTATCCCTCTTCAACGGCTGGCGTTTTAGGTGTGAGTTGCAAATACAGACCCGGCACCACTAGCAAGGCAATAAAGGTGGCAGCCACCAAGCCAAAAATGATGGCCATACACAAGGGAAACCACTTGACTTCGCTGAAGGCCAAAGGCAATAGACCGACGACCGTGGTGGTACTTGTTGTCAAAATGGGGCGGAGGCGCTCGCTGGCCCCATGGGCCGCCGCATGACGCACGTCCATGCCTTCTTTTAACCGGCTGTTCATGGTGTCTACCATCACAATGGCGTCATTCACCACAATGCCAGTCAAAGAAATCACGCCAATGGCAGCAGGAAATGAGAAAGGCAGCCTCAACATAAAAAAACCGATGAACGTGCCAATCATGGCAAAGAGAATTGACAAAATAATGATGATCGGCTGAGTATAAGACCCAAACTGAAGCACCAGCAGCGCGAAGATAAGGAAGACTGCCACAATCAACATCTGCCCAGCTGACGCAAAGGTTTCACCGCTGGTTTCAGCATCGCCCCCAAACTTATATTGGTAGCCTCGCGGCCAGTGTCCAGCGGCTTCATTCTCTTCATCCGTGAGGGCAGGGTCATACAGAAGTTCATCCAAAGCAGGAGTCAAGCCAGCCAAAATCTCTGTGTCGTAATAGTCGCCAGTGGGAATCGTTTTCGCGAGCACCGTGACACTCCGCTGAGTGTCACGATGGGTAATGGATAACGGCACTGACCCGTCGACTCGCTCCAGCAGCGAATTGGCTGCGATCGCCTCACCTTCATCATTGATAAAGCGAATCGTAGCAAACTCATCCAGACGCGACGGGCCGCCGATGTCCCCATTTTGGGATGGCCAGCGGGTACTCAGGCGAATTTCCAAATCTTCTTCGCCATTGCCGATGGGATAATCCCCGATGTCGTTATCAATCATCAGGTAGCGCCCCTGAAGGCTGAGGTCATCCTGACTAATGCCATAGAAGTCTAGCGCTTCGCGACGGGGCACCAATTTATAATCGGTGCGCAAATTCCCTAAATCATCGCGGACGTCCATGGTACCGGGAACGTTGCGTAGCAACTCTTGCACCTGAACCGAGATCCGCCTGAGCGTCTGCATATCGTCGCCAAATATCTCAAGCTGAATCGGGTCTTCATTACCCCCGGCTCTGGTGTATTGCACGGCCAAGACAGCGCCGGGGTAGTCTCGCAAAATCTCCGTTTCGATTGTTTCCCGTAACTCCGGGACGTAGACATAGGAATCATTCTGACGCTGCGATCGCGCAACCATCACTGCCGATAGTCCGACAAAATAATCCGACGTTGATGGCTTGATTTCACTGGAAGAGACCAGGCTACTGCGCTGCCCGACCAGCTCAGTAATGTTGTCAAACACCAGGGTGTCATCCGTATCGGGGTAGGTGCGTAGATATTCCCCAATACGGTCAGCAACCTCTTGCGAGACCTCCAGCGTTGCTGCCGGTGGCAACTCGACGTTGACGCTGAGCTTGATGCCATCTTGCTGAGGAAACAGAGTAAACGGCAGCGTTGTAAACAACACCATGGAAAAGACGAAGAGGGCGATCGCCCCAAGTGTCCAAAGGCGAGCAACACTGCGATTCCGTACGGTACATCTCAGGCTCCAGTTCGCAAATCGCTCTGACGCTGTCTCCGTCAGACGATCAATGAAGGTTTGGCTATGGGTACCTTGCGCCTGTCCCAGCAAAAATTTTGACAGCGGCACGACCGCGAACAGAGCCAGCAGGTAGCTCAACACCAGGCAGACAATGGCACTAATGGGAATTAACCGGGTAAATTTGCCCATCGTTCCTGAAATTGCCATTAAAGGAATCAATGCCAGAATGGTGGTTAGCTGACCGGCAAAAGAAGAGCCCGCGTAGGTCTGAACGGTCGTGATTGCAGCATCTGGAAAGGAAAGCCCCTTCACAAAAATGCCGTCGTGCATCCCCTCCAGCATAAGGATAAAGACATCCACCAGCAGTCCCAGGGCCAAGATCATGCCGATCATGACCATCGTGTTAAGGGTGTAACCACCCAGCCACAACACGAAGATGGCCCCCGCAAAGGTTACAGGAATCGCCAATCCGGCAATCAACGCTTCCCGCCAGGTGAGCGCCACCAAAAGAATCAAAAAGACGCAAATAGAAGCCTGCAAAACATTGCTGCCTAGATCAAACAGATCCTCTTGAATGGTTTCGGCATCGTTGGTGAGGATGTCGTAGTCCATCCCAACGGGCCAAAAATCCGGCTCCTGACGCGCTGCCTCCATCTCTGCCAGGGCAGCATTGACAACCTCAATGGTGTCACTTCCATTCACTTTCACCACTTCTATGGTGACTGTGGGGACAAACGCTTCCCCTTGCAAACTGACAAACGCTCGCGATTCTTCCCGCTCTATCCCTTGGTAGACGTCAGCCACTTCATCCAGACGAACGACCCGGTTATCATCTAGCCGAGCGACCGGAACTCGTTTGAGATCCTCCAGGCTGCGGGGTCGGCCATAAAGACGCACTTGGGCTCCAATGTCCTCATCGCGCAGCAGATCCCAGGAGCGATCAATATTATTGCCTTGAATCGCATCACTCACTTGGGTCGCCGAAATTCCTAGGCTCGTCAGTCGGCTGGGCCGCATTTGGACGTGAATCACTTCGTCTCTTGAACCCAGTAGATCGACCTCACGAATATTGGAAACAGCTTCTAGCCGCTCCTGTAAATCCTCAGCTTTTTGACTGAGGATCTCCACACCTAGCCCCTCGCCAGTAAGCGCCAGGGTCAATACCGGATCGTCTTGCTGTGAGAGCTGCTCAAAGTCTGGCTCTTCGACACCAACTGATTCGGCAGGCAGCTCCGAATCAGCATCGTCTACTTTGGAGCGTAAGTCCTGAATTGAGGAATCTACGGGTTCTTCTGCCTTAAACTCAACGTTGATAATGGAGAAAGAATTAAAGGTTGCGCTGGTAAAGTCATCCAGACCTGAAAGGCTTTTGATCTCTTCCTCAATTTTGTCGGTTACCTGAGTCTCAATGGTTTCCGCATCTGTTCCAGGCCATTCAGTCGTAATATTCGCCCGGGCAATGTTGATGTCGGGGTCACCTTCTTTCACCATCGATAGATACCCCATAAATCCCCCCATTAAGAGCAGGAAGCACAGGAGCGTACCCAAAATTTGACGGGTAAAGAAGAAGCGTACCAAGGGAGACGCCGCTTGAGCTGGGCCGACAGGCTTGGATGCCGAGGGGGGCTCGTTTGAGACAGGACGGTCTTCGGTCTTCAGATCTCCTGTCTTCATAGGGATGCCTCCTCAGACACAACCTCCACCAGCATTCCATCCACGAGTCGATTGATGCCGTCAATCACAACTCGTTCACCTGGTTCAATGCCGCTGAGAATTTCAATCCCGTTGAGCGCTTCAATGCCCACCTCTACCTGTCGGCGTTCTACTCGGCCAGTCGATTCATTCACAACAAAGGCATAGGCGCCTTCCTCTGTCAGTTGCAGTGATCCGAGGGGAACCAGTACCGCATTGGGATTGTTGTCCGTTTCAATCCATACGTAGACACGACCACCAACCTGCAGATTGCGTAGCAGATCAAAATCGCGAATCGTGACTTCAACCCCTCGCCCGCCTGGCGTTAGGGTAGGACTAACCGCGAAAACCTCTCCTCGGCTCCCTTCTGATTGGGCAATTTCTAATAAATTCTGATTGGTGGCTCCTGCGGCTTCGGCCTCGCTCACGTCTTCTTCGAGGACAACATAGGCCGATTGTCCAACTTGAATATTTTTGGCCTCATCTGCCTGCAGTTCGATTTCCACCTCAAATGATTGGGGCTCAACCACGACAATTGGAGCGCTATCTGCAACATCATCTAAATCATTACCAGCACTGGTAAGACGCTGGCCATCCCAATACTCGCCTTCTCGAATATTGATGTAAGCGACAATGCCATCGAGGGGAGAAACGAGTTGGGTATCTTCGAAATTTACCCTAGCCTCTCGCAGTCGGGCCTGGGCAGCTGCGACTGAAGCCTCCGCAGACTCGACTGCGTCTTCTGCCACTCGAATCTCTTGTTCTGCAACCCTCAAGGCAGCTCTAGCCTGCTCTGTATCGTTATACTCCACATCCCGATCGATCGCCGCAACAGCTCCGTCTTCAAATAAGCTCTCATATCGTACGAGTTCTGTTTCCTCAAGCTGCAAGTCAGATTGAGCCCTGTCGAAATCGGCTTCAGCCTGCAACAGTTGGGCGATCGCCTGATCCTGCTCTTGAATCGCCACGTTTAGATCAGCCTCGGCAGTATCAATAGCGACAACCTCGTTTCGATCATCGATAGAAGCCAGCAATTGTCCCCGAGACACCGCATCTCCTGCTCGCAGATCTCGCCCATCTATTTTTGTGATGAACTGAACCTCCCCATTGACCTCAAAATTCAGCACTCGCCGCTGCACAGAACCAACCAGTCCTTCATCGAAGATCCACTCTTGGGCCAAACCAACACTGACTTCAGTCACCCCAACAGGCAGTCGAGAGGGTACCTGCTCTTCTTGAGTAACAGCTGCTTCTTGGCGAAAGATGCTGTACACACCTGATCCAAGTCCAAAAACGCCAACACAGACAATCACAGCAGCGATGAGCCGGGTGTATTTTGGCTTCTCTCCCTGCCTGGGAAGTCCTTCAGCATGTTGAGAATCGGGGGTAGGATGAGCTGTCGAACTCGGGTCTTTTGAATTGAGAGCAGGCTGGGGGCTTGATGGCGGAGAAGGATAAGCGTTGGAATCGTCAGTTTTCATTAATGTGGTCCTAAAGAGAAGAGCAACTGCTGAAGAAGGGACTGATTTCCCTTTTCATGGGCAAAACTGCGCGCAATATGAAAACTAGGTGAATGGCTTGATACAGGTCATACCGACATCTAGAGGAGAGGACAGTGACAAAATCCAACTCTGCTCTGCTTGTACTTGACAAACATTCAGAGTTTTACAAGTCTGGATTCTTCTTCTAAAAAAGTAAGGCAAGTAAGAAGATGTTACGGCAAATTTAATGGTTAATTAATTTACTTACCTGTCAAGGACAATAGGCGAATAAAATCGGTCATTTCACGCCAAAGTATAGCTTTAGCTTTTTAGGCTAGGATACCGAGTATCATTCGGCTCCTTAGCATATTGTCAAATGGCTTGCCGTCTTGCTCTAACAGAATTAGCGACGGCTATAAATCATGACCAGATGAGCATTGAAGCACAATGCAATGATATTGACTTAGAAAGAGCAGATTCTAAAGAGAAGTGGGATTTAGAGCCACCACACAAGATGTAGATAAGAAAGTAAGAATTTCTTTTTTTGCTGTATCTACAGCGACAGAACTGAGGCGAATTCTCCTATTTTGCCACGAACCGTTATTCCTCTCATCAAAGTTTTTTGTCTTATCCATCACGGATGAAGTCCCTATCATTGAGGCGATCGCCACAGCCCAACATGCTGAGTGGCTATTGATCGTTCCTCGAAGTAATGTTCACTCAAAAACTCTACAGTGTTATTTCTGTCGGAAATAAGCATAAAAACTCAAGGCGATCGCCAGAGCTGAAATAATCGTCATCACCGTTCCAGGCACTAATTTGTTATAACCACCAAGGTCGATAAAGATGAAATATCCGACGTCGAGCAGACCACCAACTAAGGCTGAGATAAAGATGGCGGCAGTACTTTTGCGCCATATGAAGATACCGCCGATGATTGTAACAACGCCCCCCCAAAGCAGATTGAATCCGTGTTGATTGATGATGGCACCAACCGCATCCGGGTAATCCATTGCCAAGGTAACCGGATCTACAGCATCAGCAATGTTTGCGGCTGCGATCGCCGTATCGCTAGAGATAGTCAGAATTCCGGCTAAGGCATGCACCAAACCCCAAATCACCCACAGGATGGCGGAAATATTCAGAAGAGGGGATAACTTTTGTCGACTAAGTCCCATAGTGATGAGCTTCCTTATTAAGTACCTCGGCATCATTGAAAAACACATTCAAAACCTACGTCAGTCACGTAGTGGGTGGCGCAGGGTTTTAGGAATTTTATCGTCCATTGTGATCACCCATTTAGCTCAATACGTTATAAATTGCGAGGATCGACGGGGTCAGTTCCAGCCTCGATCTCGGTTGGATCGTCAACCCCATCACCGTCTGAGTCAGCCTTGTAGGGGAAGATTCCCATCGAGACTTCTTCAAGGTTGGTAATGCCGTCACCGTCAATGTCGTCGTCCAACGAGTCTTCGATGCCATCGCGATCGGTGTCTTCCCACCGAGTGGGGTCGTTCGGGAATCCGTCGAACGTGTCATCAACCCCATCGGAGTCGCTATCGACGGCAAGTGGAACATCGACATCAATCCATTCGGTTGCTGCATCGGCAATATCACCAGAGTTAAGCTCGGCATCCAGGAAAGCGTAGAATTCGCTCATATGATAAGGGCGCTGCTCCTGAGGCAACCCGATATGGACACCAGGATTCCAGCCTGCTGGGGTCAGGTTCCGTAGTGCCCAGGCCATGCTCAGCCGGTCAGTGACGGTCCCTTGAGACTGCATGCTGACTGACAGCCAAGGTGTCACGACGAGTGTCGCTATGATCTCCTGGATCTCTCGATCCGAATAGTGACGACGCAACTCCTCGATATGTGCTGCAGTGGTGCGAGTCGGGAGGGAGCCGGCGTCGCGGGCAAGTCGGAACGCTGCTTTTTCGGCATCGGTGAACTGCTCGGCTCGTTCGAAGTCCAAGAGGGCCTGAATCTGTTCGATGACGCCAGGAAGATCTTCGGGAGGAATCTCGTCATTGAGATAATCGTTTTCGATTTCCTGGAAAACCCCATATGCTCCGTGTACCTGGCAGTGAACGCACCCGCTCGCCAACTGATACACGAAAAAAAGAGACCACTTCATTTCCAGGGAAAGGGCTCGATCCAAGATCAAGGTGTACCCATCGAGATCGAGCGTACCGAGCGAGCTTTGACGGGTCCATACGGTGTCGAAGCGTGCCCGATCGCTGTACGGGTACTCGGTCTCCGGTACGACAGCCGGTTGGAAATACTCGTAATCATAAGCGGTCACGTCAAATGGCGGTGTCGCGGGATCGGGCAGGTTCTCATCGTTCCAACTGGGATTTTCCCACCGGAGGTACTCTTCCGGATAGAAGTCGAACGGCTCTTCAATACCATCCTGGTCGCCATCAAAGGTGACACGAGAAATGTCGTAACCTGTAATGACGTTGATCCAATCGGTCTCAAACTCGGGGGCGATCGCGGCGAGATCGCCCGGTTCCCAATCAGAGATGATTTCGTTGTAAGTGGCCTCTAGGGTTTCACCAACGTACGGGTTGGCACGCTGTTCTTCAGGGCTGCTTGTGTTGAGCCCAGGAGACCAGCCAACCGCGGATAGGTTTGCGATCGCCCAGTCGAGCGTTTCCTGGTCAGTCGGAATCGGTAAGATCTGGTCGTAAGTCGCCTTTGAGGCATTTATGGCTGCAAAGTCGAAGAGTTCCGCAATTTGCCTGTCGATAAAGTGCATGCGGAGCGCCGCGTGCGTGTCGGCTGTTACGCGAGTCGGAAGATTGGCCACAGTTTCGATGTATTCAAATGCGGCCCGAATACGCTCGTCATCGATCGACTCAACATAGTCCGGCGACCAGATAGCAAGTATCTCGTCTATTGGCACCCCCATCAGCGATAGCTGATAAGCGCTGCGAGCCTGATGATGGTTACTCTCTGCCAGAATCATCTGATAGAGCGTCATCTTCCACTTCGTCTCGGAGTCGAACATGGCGTCGGCGTGGATCGTGGCGTCGGCGATCAACAACGCGTTGTAGAAATCCCGAAGGTTGCTGATGTCGATCTTATGCCGGTCGTAATAAGGCGTGTCGATGTCGGCAGCAGGCGGCATCGGCACAGCTGCAATCGGTCCACTTTCCACCTCGCGGGTTCCCTGAGCAAGTACCATATCTGCCGCGAAAGGCTGGCTTAGAAAAAGGGTCGTTGCAAGTAATAATGACAGTTTCATGTGTTTAATCCTCCTTACGAACCCGCAGGAACATGCCATGTGGGTTTGCCGAATGTGTCGGGACCCCCTGAATCACATCCCAGTGCTCCGTTAGCTTGCCATCCGGTCCAAATGTGAAAATATCGACAACAGCTATGCCGAGATCATTGGGATCGTCTGTATCAGTTCTGCGAAAGTTAAGATGGGCCATCGCCCAGTCTCCAAGGACCATGACCTTGTGAACGTCAATCTCCACAGGATATTCCGCGACTTGTGCGGCAAAGAACATTGCGAGAGGCTCCGGACCATCGGGGAGCAATGTATTGTGCTGGATGTAATCGTCGGCTAAATAGTCCCGCAGGCCTTCAATCGTTGGGTTGTTGTCTAACACTTCGTAGACTTCAATAACTCGTTGAGCACGCGCGCGTCCCTCATCGTCATCCGCGATTATCTCGGTAGTGAAGTTTCGGGGAACGGTATTTCGTTGATTCATTTCCTGCTCTTGAGACGTCGTCGGTGGAGTACGGACTCCCCCCGTTTCCTGCGCGCTTACGGTTACAATTGGAATCAAGACCACGATCAACAACATCGCGAATAAGAATAAACTGATAGTGCGTCTTTTCATCGTCTCCTCACTTTTATTACTTTTCCTCATCAACTTCGCTGGCATAAGCCATATCAAGTCCGGTTGCTTACCCTGAATAAAAATCTCTGCACCCCTTGTAGGATCGGCATCATTATTGCGAGTGATTAGCAAGGCTTCACATACCCAGCTATTTCTCGATCAACTGTTGGCGATTGGTGACTGAAAAGAAAGAATCGTGGCCCTTTATCTGATATCTAGAAATTGCTCTACAGTTTTATCAGAGTAGAGGTGCATGGCTTTCCAACTTTTGATTAACTCGATTTTGCACACTTTGCAGGTGTTTAACGAGGACATTTGGCGAATTATATGGAGCATTTTACGCTAAGTTGTGTAGCCCTAAACTATTGCTGAAAGCACTTTGACATGAGTAAGATCATGTATCCCAAAGAAGGTTTTTTGCCAAGATGCGAATAGGCACCAGAAGATCTCTATGAACGCACCTTAATATGCTGGATTACTAAAAAGGTTTTTGGGGCTAGTTAGATTGATACCTGAACGTGAATCATGTTGTTTTCACGTTCAGGCTGACAGCGACGATAACATCAAAAGAACAAAATCAAAGGTAATTCGAGTTAACACAAGATTCAATGGTCTTTAAAGTTTTGACCAGGGCAATAAGCGAAATAAATCGGACATATGACGCCAGGTTCGTGCCTTGATTTCTTGTATGTTAAGGACTGCTAACATACGACTCTGTTATTCACAGAGAGGCTCAAGTTCATGTGTGCCATATTAACGTTCAATCTCACTAGGAATCTCTCAAGCAAAACTAATTAGATTGATAGCTTTAGCCATTTAGCCTAGGAACCGAGTATTACCCGGTTCCTAGGCGCACAGCCAAATGGCCCGCCGTCTTGTCCTAACAGAATTGTCAACGCATTTAGTGTGCTTTTCATCTGGATGAAAAACACACTAAATGCATTGACCCTGAGCCCATCAGACACACGAACCCACTCGCTCAAGGAAAAATCTAATAGTAATGGTATAAAATCGCATAGCATACCTAGGCTAGGATATTATCCGTGCTCATTTTCATATTTTCCTCTCACAGTAACAACGTAGCTGCCAAGGAAGAACTACTTAGCTGCGTGTTCCTCAAGTCTCTATATTCTGTCAATCTTTGCCTAGGACAATGAGCGAATCAAATCGGACATCTCGTGACAAGGTGAGTAATTACCGAATGTTAACCAGCATTGTGGCTAACACATTTAACTATGCAGTGGGCCGTGGGTTAGACATCGAGCAGATTAGTGCAGCCACCGGACTAAAGCGCACTGATCTCATTAATCCAGAATCTCGTTTACCAGAAGAACATGCTCAAACGATATGG
>JBCBLF010000055.1:0-22945 GCA_038520475.1 Cyanobacteria bacterium J06627_8 | reverse complement strand
TACTGAGGTCCGGATGCACGGCGATCGCAATGCCTTCAATCGCTACTGGAATCTCTTTTAGAGTATATCCCCGTTGTTGTGCCGCCTGAATTTCTTCGACCTTAAGCGATCGCGACGACTGAGAAAATGCAAGCTGGTTATTGAGCAACATTTGAATCCCGGTACTTGAGCCAGGGGCACCCGTAGTAGGGTTCATATATCTAAGCTGAAACCCAGGATGAGCCTGTGTAATCGCCGGATCGATGTCTCGACGAATTGGGGCCCAGGTTGTACTTCCACCGTAGTTGAATAGCCCAGACGGAATATTCTCGACGGCAGTAAGCGTTGCAGCTGAGCGAATACCCGAAGTTACAGGAGGGGGATTTGTCGGTGTCGGAGATGTGGAGACGGTTGGGCTTGGTTCTGAAGAGTTTCGATTGCCTAATTGTTGAATAATCCACCATCCGCCAACCCCTAAGAGCCCGGCAGTAATCAAAAGAGCAATGATAAGAATCGGACCATCTTTTTTCTGGCTCATGCGCTCGCCTCTCCGAGGGTTCGTAAAATAACAGAGTTCATTCAATCTAACGATGAGTGTCTTATCTCTATACCGCTTCAATCAATGAGAAAAGGCAGATCTTGAACTCACTTAGCAAAACGTGATCACCTATAGGATCTGTTCCAACAATCGATAGATTAGCAGAAACAAAATTGACGCGGCTAGCAGCGCCAGTCCTCCCATTACCGGCAAAAACACCAACCAGATGAAGGGAGATGCACCGAGTAGAACGAGGACAGAGAAGCTACCAAAACCCTCAATTGCTAAAGCGATGAGCAGCGTCACAATCATGAAGATCAGCAGATCGGTTTTCTCGATGATGCGGCGGACGACGAACGTAGTGAGTCCAACAAGCATTACTGCAAGTATGACGAAGCTCACGAACACATTATTCGTTAGGCTCATTGCGGCGATCGCCAGTAGACTCATTTCAAATCCAACAAAAAAGGCCCCACTTAATATCGCAATAGAGTCGTCTAAGAAAGGTGGCGGTGGAGATGGAGGCGAAATGGGTCGCGCCACCGGTTTAGCTAGAGGAGAAGACGATGCGACTGAGGGAGTCGATGATGGCGGGGGTGGCGGTGGGGGTGAGGATGAACGAACAGGTGGCGGTGGCGGCTGAACGGATGTTGAAGGTGCTGATATTGGTGCCGCAGAGGTCACTGGCTGACCAGTGGTTGAAGTAGAAGATCGTTGTTTAAGGGCTGCGAGCACCTCAGCCGCAGCCTGGAAGCGGTGGCTCGGGGTGGGTTGAAGCATTCGATTCAGCACTGCTTCTAAGCGATCATCTACCTGCACATACCCACGCCAGTTCCAAGCATTACTATAGGGGTCATATAGCTCCATCGGCTGCTTTCCAGTTAGCAACGTAATACAGGTCACTCCAAGGGCATACAGATCTGTTGCTGGATATACGGTTCCTCCCGACATTTGCTCTGGCGGAGCAAAGCCCATTGAATAAATACCAGTGGACTGTCCTTGCCCAACAGCAGGAGATGAGGTGACCTGCTTCACCGCACCAAAATCGAGCAGATAAATTCGCCCGTTGCGATCGTGCATGATGTTTGATGGCTTGATGTCTCGATGAATCGCTCCATTGTCATGAACGAAAGTCAAAACATTCAACACTTCACGTAAAACGAGCAATGTCTCAGATTGCGAAAATTTTCCTTTCCGCTCCAAGATCTGCTCCATATTTTCACCATCGATAAATTGTTGAACCAGATAGAAAAACTGAGTCGGTTGATTCGCGCTCGGTGTCGGAACAACAAGCTCAAAATATGCCAGCAAGTTAGGAATTTGTGGATGAGGATTACCCAAACTTTCTAAAGCCTCAGCCTCTCGTTCGAACAGCTTTTGTGCAAGCTCTAGTTGATCATTGCTCAAATTACCCGATGGCAAAAATTGCTTGACGACACACTGCCGCATCGTTGGAGTGTATCGATCAATCGCTAAAAAAGCTGCTCCAAATCCGCCTTGTCCCAATAATTTAATCGGAACGTATCGACCGATCAAAATTTGTGGCATCCCACAAGTTGTACAAAACTTTTGCTGTACAGTTTTGAGAATATTCTTGTTATTGAGATCGGGGAATGTATTGGTCGGTCGAGGACACTTGGGACGAGTACAGTACGTTTCCATAGACTCACGAACAAAGGCCGCAGCTTAAGCCTAGCCGAGACTACGAACAGTCACAATACATGATACTTTTTGTCTTAAAATCAGCCACTTAGCAGCATGCAACTAGTTTAAGTACAGAAACGGTGGTGTAGGGCATAGCGCAACACAGAACACTGTGCTTGGTCATGTGTAGAGCCATAGATGAAATGCGATCGCACTAACGCGATCGCATTTCACGATTTGACAAAATTTAGGCTCCAATTTCTTTATTTCAATGGTGTTGACTCAATGGGCAGAGCTGGTGAGGATAATGGTGAAACGGCCTCAGCATCACTGGTGGCTGCACTATCTGCCTTCGGTTGGTAGTTACTAAATAACGGAAGCACCTCATCTAAGAAAGCTTCTGCTGCTTTAGAGCGATATCGATTTGGATTCACAATGACAGAGAGCATACGGTCAACGACTATTCCGTCAATTCGGGCACGATGCAAAACACCCATTTGAAGCTCTTTCTCAATTGCAGAAATTGAAACAAATGCGGCTCCGATACCAGACTGGACAGCATTTTTAATTGCTTCGATTGAATTGAGTTCCATCTCAATTTTGAGGCGACGCGTTTCGATACCCCGACGACTGAGCACCTGATCAATCACCTTTCGAATAGTGGATTGAGAGTCGAGTGCAATGAACTGAAGCTTGTATAAATCTTCTTTTTGAATGGTAGGAACTCGCGACAATGGATGAAAAACTGGCAAGATAAGTGCGAGTTCATCCTCGGCATAGGGAATAATTTTTAGAGAGTCTTGTAACTCTGGGGGCACCTCACCACCGATAATGGCAAGATCAATTTGCCCATTCGCTACACTCCAAGCAGTGCGGCGAGTGGAGTGAACATGAAGCTGAACTGCAACTTCAGGATATTGCTGCCGAAACCGACCAATCATTCGAGGAAGCAAATATGTGCCGGTTGTTTGGCTAGCGCCAACGATTAACGTTCCCCCTTGCAAATTTTGCAAGTCATCGATAGCTCGACACGTTTCTTCACACAATGACAGAATGCGATCGCCATATTGCAGTAAAAGATGCCCCGCTTCTGTTAGCTGCGCCCGACGCCCTCCTCGATCAAACAGCGGTACATCAAGCTGGCGCTCAAGGTTTTGAACCTGCAAACTCACAGCAGGCTGTGAAACATACAAGCTATCGGCAGCACGCTTAAAGCTTCCCTCAGCCGCGATGGCTTTTAGGATGCGAAGCTGGTCGAGGGTAAATGGAAGATCAGACATAACAGTCGGTTCCAACCGGATAAACGGGTACAAAGATTAGTAAGGGGGTTCACTGATTTCATGGCGATACGAGCATTTGCCACACTGCAACCATAAGAATCATAAATCTATTTGTAGAAATCAGGGAATAATTACCGCAAACAACTTATCAAATGCTTCAAGAAATTCGACAATAACCGCTAATCATGAGTAGGGCTGTCGAATCATATTCAAACCGTACTCCTTCAAGGGGCATTTTCATTGAACGTAACACGTAGGCGGACACATCAGATTATCTTATGAACCAGGAAGTAATCCGCAACTTTCTGAACCTACCCGGAATTATTGGCGTTGCTTTAATTGATAGGCAAGCGCGCCATTTTTTTGCGATTGATCAGCATCATTTAAATTGGCGACAAAAAGATGCGCTCTCCACAGGTATTCAGCAAATCATACTAACAACACCGCCAACCATTGACTGTTTTGAATTTCAATTTAGTCATCACCGAGTCTATACGTATCGGTTGCAGCAGGCCTATGTCCTTCTTGTGCTGGCGAGTAATAGCCTTGAGTATGCAGCCTATTTTCCTGTGCTCTCGATGCTGAAATCGGAACTTCAGGTTGATTTGAATAATGCGATCGCCAGTTTCCGTCTAGCAATCAGCAACGCATCAACTCAAAAGCAACCGATTTCCTCAGCAAGCGACACTCCTTCGCAGGAACAATCGATGCCAATGTCATCCTCGACAAATGGCGTCATTGTTAGAGAGGAAATTCCGTCTGTGCAGCCTGCATTGCAGGAACAACTGTTGAATGGATATGCTGACCCAACAGATTCAGATATTCAAAATGGGCAAGATTTTGAATTGAATTCAACAGTTGACGGTTCTCCCTCATCAACTTCAACAACATCTGCCGATCTTTCTGTTGCCGATAAGCCAGCACCTTTGACTGATTCCACTGCACCACCACTCTTGTCAGAAGAACCCTTAGAGGAGGCCCTTCATGACGACGAAAATGGGCACACTATCAGTGCACCGGATGCTTCAGTCCACGTGTCATCAATTGACGACGTCCTGGATGCACTCAATCAGTTCAGTAAAATAGCTGCTCGTTATCTAGGGGCAACGATCGTATCAAACTATTGGAAATCGAGTCGCCCAGCCATTGAGTGGTTAAGCTCATTCGAAATTGATCGAAAAGGGCACATTACCTTTTCACAGGCTGATGTGAATGGCGAAAGTCGAATTCTCAATCAAGAGCAACTTGAATGGCTGAGCGAATGGTTAACGGAATTTATTCAACGATGTTCCAGCGTGATTCGAAGCTTTCCATCTGTGATTCAAACAATGGATCTCACACCGACTCAGCGTAGTCTTTTGCTACCGGGCAGTCCTTAACGTTCTTCATTATTCTAGAGAGGCTACACACAAATGGCTAAAGTTGTTCGCTTAGAACCCATTGGTCAAGAATCGTCTATTGAAACGAATGGCAACCTCCTTTCAGTCTTGCTCAACAAAGAGCTTGATGTTCTAAAGGAATGTGGCGGCCGCGGCATGTGTGCGACCTGCCACATTTATGTAGAAGAAGGGATGGAATCCCTATCACCAATCAGTCGTCGAGAACAACGGACGCTAGAGGTCATCACATCATGTCAGCCTAATTCTCGGCTCGCCTGCCAGTCTCGCGTCATTGGAGAAGGCATTACGGTCAAGCTACCGCTGGGTATGTACGTTAATTCCCTTCAAGACATTGAAGCGTTAATTGGGCGAAGGGCAGACCAAAATATGTTGCACCCAATTACAGGACAGATTCTAGTGGAAGAGGGAAAGTTGATCACTCGCTCGACGCTTCGGCAATTGGAGAATACGCCTAGTTTCCAAGTGAGTAGTATGTTGGCTAATACAACTGATGCTTAATAACGTTCAGTGAGAATCAGTGAGACATAGAGATTGGGCTCGTTGTGCGAAGCGGCTATCTCTGACTCGCCGATTGCCCATTTTATCGTTTCTCTAAAAGCCAGCGATACATTAGGGTTGCCCCACATTCAGGGCAACCCTAATGTATCGCTGGCTTTTAGAGACTTGAATATCATTGCAGCGTCCGAAGCATATATCGCTAGCAAGACTGACAAAGATCAAAAATGTGCACAAAGGTCAGTTTTGACTACTATCGTCGGGTTTGCAGGGATTTGTTGATTAAGCCTGCAACGGCAGCTGCGATCGCAGAACCAATGACAGCCCAAATAATCGGGAAGGAACTTCCTCCAATGTTAACGGGCAAAAGTATCGGTAGCCCTAATTCACGAGCAATCCACGTTCCTATGTATGCACCAATGATGCCGATAAAGATGGACACCAGACAGCCACCTGTAGAATATCCAACGATTGATTGACCCATGCCACCGCAAATTGCGGCGATTAGCAAAAGAATGAGTAGTTCGGTAAGTGTCATAGGAATTCTTAGCACAGTATGCCCGAAGAGTATAAGACGTATGAATTACCTGTCGTTTATCTGTAGTTGTAATGGCTTGGAAATGCGCTGATTCTGTTGCCTGATGCAACTTGGCAAACGTCTCAACCCCTGGTTTCTTTGTAAAACCTGCTAAGCATCACTTAAAAGCATTGCCCTGCAAATTTATTTTCAGGTGATGAATCTACACACATATTAGACGTCGCTATATGAAATCCGTTCCAGGACATAACCTATGTTGCGTCATCGAGCATCGGATGGTAGCTTCAGCAAACCAGCGCATCAACAGATTCTAGTAAGAATGATGTGACTACTAAGCATATCTTTGCGTCAAGTAAGATAAGATAAATTGCGAGAGTGAATTGAGACTACTAGTTAACAATCAAATCTAAATTATCTAATTTCTCATAAGCAATTCTCATGTCAAATATTAGATCTGCCCAATATTAAAGCGATGGGCTAGCGAATAATCCAAAGATACGTGTTCTTTTGTAAACTTAGCTTAAGTAATCTCTATCATAGGCATTTGTTTTTAGCCGAGCTTGTTAAGTTGTTTGACATAGGCTTTTGCCAAGTTCCTAATTTCTGTAATTTGATTTCTAATACTTTACCCCTAGGCAGCCCTATCTTACTGACAATAAGATTGTTGATTAATAAATTTAATGAGCGATCGCTATTTGTTGAAAAGCCAACTGTAACGGTTGGTTGTTGATAGACTTTTCTAGGATCAAAGTTGGTGATGTGGGCTTGAGTGTGTTGGTATGCCAAGGCTTCCGACATGCTGGAGCACTGATTACCATTCTCGACAGCTAAATAAAAAGAGACCCGTCGCTCCGGCCTCGACAACCACGCGACGGGTCGGCTCCTAACTACCAGTTAAGAACCTCTTGATTATGGTACAGCATATTTACTGTATCCCTGTGTTGTGGTGGGCTGATTTTGCAATCATTTACTGCCGCCAACTCTTCTCCAGCCTGTGTTGGGGAGAGTGGCAGCGTGTGAGCAAGGTCGGTCTTGTCACATTGGATGTCGTAGGGCTTCAGCCTCGACGGCTTCATGCATTTCATGCATATTCTTTAATTTCAGGTTGGGTAACCCATTGGCAGAGGGCGATCGCCCATGCCTGTTGGTCAATCTTCCGAGCCTTTGGGATATTGACAGCGTTGGGTTCTCTGATTAAGCGGTTCTTGCAGACAAGTTGGGAGCATTGCACCCCTGCTGGTGATGGTTCATCAGCAGGTTTTTTCGTGCATTTTTCTCAGAAAAATGCGATCCAAGCTGCGTCTTTTTACACGGCACTGTTGAGGTCCATTTCTGGCTTGGACGACAGACGAGCTTCTTTGTTCTCGAAGGAGATTGTCCGCGTGGTTGCTTGATACGAACTCACTAGAGTGCGATCGCTGCCCTTCGTCTAGCCATCCGTTCTGTATTGATATCTGTAGATGAGGAGAACCTAATGACTGTCAGCCCCCCAGAACCGGGGAAAAAGGTCAAGGTTGTTGTCGATTCTGATCCGGTACCTGCATCGTTTGAACGATGGGGTAAGCCCGGACATTTCGACCGAACCTTAGCAAAAGGTCCCAAAACCACCACATGGATTTGGAACCTACACGCTGATGCCCATGACTTCGATAGCCATACCAGCGATTTACAAGATATTTCCCGAAAAATCTTTAGTGCCCATTTTGGTCACCTTGCGATTATCTTTATCTGGCTAAGTGGAATGTATTTCCACGGAGCTAGATTCTCTAACTTTGAGGCCTGGCTCACTGACCCTACAGGCATTAAGCCCAGCTCTCAAGTTGTTTGGCCCATCGTGGGACAAGAGATCCTAAATGGGGATGTGGGCGGTGGTTTCCACGGCATTCAAGTCACTTCAGGCTGGTTCCAGCTTTGGCGAGCCAACGGTATCACCAATGAATTTCAGCTTTATTGCACGGCGATTGGAGCCCTGGTGATGGCAGCCCTGATGCTATTTGCCGGATGGTTTCATTACCACAAGAAAGCTCCCAAGTTAGAGTGGTTCCAGAACGTTGAGTCCATGATGAACCACCATCTGGCAGGGCTTTTGGGATTAGGCTGCTTGGGATATGCTGGACAGCAGATTCATGTTTCGATGCCGATTAATGCTTGTCTGGATGCCATTGATGCAGGCAAGCCGCTTACGGTTGGAGGAAAAGTCATTGACACGGTCAGTGCTATCCCCTTGCCTCATGAGTGGATCTTAAATCCGTCGTTGATGACAGATATTTATCCCAGTTTTGCCCAAGGACTGACTCCCTTCTTCACGCTCAATTGGGGAGCCTATACGGATTTCCTTACATTCAAAGGTGGGTTAAATCCGGTGACAGGGGGATTGTGGCTCAGTGATACGGCTCACCATCATTTGGCGCTTGCTGTTTTATTCATCATCGCTGGTCATTTTTATCGGACAAACTGGGGCATTGGGCACAGCTTCAAAGAGGTGCTAGAAGCTCACAAGGGTCCCCTTACGGGTGAAGGTCACAAAGGCATGTATGAGATTTTCACTACCTCATGGCACTGCCAGCTGTCCTGGAACTTGGCTTGGATGGGTTCTCTATCTATCCTAGTGGCCCAGCATATGTACGCCATGCCGCCTTATCCGTATATTGCAACGGATTATCCCACTCAAATCTCGATCTTTACTCACCATATGTGGATTGGAGGATTTTTGATTGTGGGAGCCGGGGCCCATGGGGCCATCTTTATGGTTCGAGATTACATTCCCTCACAGCACGTGGATAATCTGCTCGATCGAGTGCTTCGTCACCGCGATGCAATTATTTCTCACCTGAATTGGGTTTGTATTTTCCTAGGCTTCCACAGCTTTGGTCTGTACATTCATAACGACACCATGCGAGCCTTTGGTCGTCCTCAAGACATGTTCTCGGACACCGGTATTCAGCTCCAGCCTATCTTTGCCCAATGGGTCCAGAGCTTTCACGCAGCCGCAGCAGGTAACACTGCGCCTAATGCAATCGCGGGTGTCAGTCCAGTCTTCAACGGCGATGTGGTTGCTGTGGGCGGCAAGGTGGCAATGGCTGCCATCCCATTAGGCACTGCTGACTTTATGGTTCACCATATTCATGCCTTCACGATTCATGTCACCGTACTGATTCTGTTGAAAGGCGTGCTCTATGCCCGCAACTCTCGCTTGATTCCTGACAAGAGCGAGCTGGGTTTCCGGTTCCCATGTGATGGACCGGGCCGAGGTGGCACCTGCCAAGTATCCGGTTGGGATCACGTCTTCTTGGGATTGTTCTGGATGTACAACTCCCTGTCGATTGTGATTTTCCACTTTAGCTGGAAGATGCAGTCTGATGTCTGGGGCACCGTTAATCCAGATGGCAGCGTCGCTCACATCACAGCAGGTAACTTTGCTCAAAGTGCGCTCACCATTAACGGCTGGCTTCGAGATTTTCTCTGGGCACAAGCTGCGAATGTGATTAACTCCTACGGATCAGCCCTGTCGGCCTATGGTCTGTTGTTCTTGGGTGCGCACTTTGTTTGGGCTTTCAGCCTCATGTTCTTATTTAGTGGCCGAGGCTACTGGCAAGAATTGATTGAGTCGATTGTATGGGCCCATAACAAACTCAAAGTTGCGCCTGCGATTCAACCTCGTGCCCTCAGCATTATCCAGGGACGGGCAGTCGGTGTGGCTCACTATTTGTTGGGAGGGATTGTGACCACTTGGTCATTCTTCCTGGCTCGGATGATGTCCGTGGGTTAAGCCACGGTAGGTAATTGATTGGGTCAGGCTAATTGCTATTGGCCCACTGATCTGAATCAATTCAACACTCAACATTCAGACGTCAGAACTTATTTAACTATGGCAACTAAATTCCCTAAATTTAGCCAGGACTTGGCAGCCGATCCGACCACACGGCGGATTTGGTACGGGATTGCCACGGCTCACGATTTTGAAAGCCATGATGGAATGACTGAGGAGAGTCTTTACCAGAAGATTTTTGCTTCTCATTTTGGTCATCTTGCCATCATCTTTTTGTGGACGTCGGGGCACCTCTTCCATGTCGCTTGGCAAGGTAACTTTGAACAGTGGATTAAGGATCCACTCAATACTCGCCCAATTGCCCATGCAATTTGGGACCCTCAATTTGGACAACCGGCTGTTGATGCGTTTACTCAAGCGGGTGCAGCCTATCCTGTTGATATCTCCTATTCCGGTGTTTATCACTGGTGGTACACCATTGGTATGAGGACTGATGGCGACCTCTTTAGTGGTTCGATTTTCCTGCTTGTGCTGGCAGCTTTCATGCTGTTTGCAGGCTGGCTCCATTTGCAGCCTAAGTTTCGTCCAGGTTTAGCCTGGTTTAAGAATGCCGAATCTCGCATGAACCATCACCTGGCTGGTTTATTTGGCGTGAGTTCTTTGGCTTGGGCTGGACACTTGATCCACGTGGCGATTCCCGAATCGCGGGGTCAGCATGTGGGCTGGGATAATTTCTTATCTATGCCGCCTCATCCAGCAGGGTTAGTTCCCTTTTTTACTGGACGATGGGGAGCGTATGCAGCGAACCCAGATACTGCTGGCCACATCTTTGGCACAAGTGAGGGATCGGGTACCGCGATTCTTACCTTCCTTGGAGGATTTCACCCTCAAACCGAAGCCCTGTGGTTGACGGATATTGCTCATCACCATTTGGCGATCGCCGTTCTCTTTATCGTGGCAGGCCATATGTACCGAACAAACTTCGGCATTGGTCACAGCATGAAGGAGATTATGGAAGCTCACAATCCACCCAAGGGAACTCCATTTGGTGGATTGATTGGGGCAGGTCACAAGGGCATGTATGACACCTATAACAACTCCCTCCATTTCCAGTTGGGATGGCACTTGGCCTGTTTGGGTGTGATTACGTCGCTGGTCGCTCAGCACATGTATTCGTTACCGTCCTACGCCTTCATTGCTCGGGACTATACCACCCAAGCGGCTCTCTATACCCATCACCAGTACATTGCTGGATTCTTGATGGTAGGAGCCTTTGCCCACGGGGCGATCTTCTTAGTCCGAGACTATGATCCAACGGCGAATGAGAACAATGTGTTGTCACGGATGTTGGAACACAAGGAAGCGCTGATTTCCCACTTGAGTTGGGTTTCTCTCTTCCTAGGTTTCCATACGCTTGGACTGTATGTTCACAATGATACGGTAGTTGCTTTTGGCACCCCTGAAAAGCAGATTTTGGTAGAACCCGTGTTTGCTCAGTGGGTTCAGTCTGTTCATGGAAAGGCGCTTTATGGATTTGAAACGTTGCTTGCAAATCCTGATAGCATTGCCTCAACTGCGTGGCCAAATCACGGTAATGTTTGGTTAGATGGATGGTTAGAGGCCATTAATAGTGGCGCGAACTCTCTATTCTTGACCATTGGCCCTGGAGACTTTTTGGTCCATCATGCGATCGCCTTAGGTCTCCATGTCACGACCCTGATCTTAGTGAAAGGTGCCTTAGACGCACGGGGCTCCAAGCTCATGCCGGATAAGAAAGATTTCGGCTATAGCTTCCCTTGTGATGGCCCCGGTCGTGGTGGTACTTGCGATATCTCTGCCTGGGATGCCTTCTATCTCGCCATGTTCTGGATGCTCAACACCATTGGTTGGGTCACCTTCTATTGGCACTGGAAGCATTTAGCCGTCTGGCAAGGTAATGTGGCCCAGTTCAACGAGTCTTCAACTTACCTCATGGGCTGGCTAAGGGATTACCTCTGGCTTAACTCCTCTCAGCTGATCAACGGTTACAACCCGTTTGGCATGAATAACCTATCGGTTTGGGCCTGGATGTTCCTGTTAGGACACCTGGTCTGGGCAACGGGCTTCATGTTCCTGATTTCCTGGAGAGGTTATTGGCAAGAGCTGATCGAAACCCTTGTTTGGGCTCACGAGCGGACGCCTCTAGCAAACGTGGTGCGTTGGAAAGATAAGCCAGTTGCTCTGTCTATTGTTCAGGCCCGTCTGGTTGGCTTAGCCCACTTTACGGTGGGATATATCCTAACGTACGCTGCCTTTTTGATTGCATCAACAGCCAGTCGATACGGTTAGGGTGATGCACCTGGGGAAATTGCTCCCATTTCCCCAATTTCAAGTTTGAGACAGGAACGAGACTCTCTGTCTCTCAAAGGTCCTGGTCATTGGGGTAGTTTGACCAGGACTTTTACTCCATTTGCTGAAAGATGCACTGAGACGTTTACCAAGACGTTTCTTGAAAAATTAGTTTCATTAGGACGTTATATCTATGACGAGTCAACTCATCAAGCCCTATCAGGGGAATCCCGAGATAGGGCATCTCTCAACACCCATTAGTGATTCCGCCTTTATTCGCACCTTTATCAATAATTTACCTGTTTACCGAAAAGGATTATCGCCCATTGCACGGGGGCTAGAAATTGGTCTTGCCCACGGTTATTTCCTTGTGGGACCAGAAGTCATTTTAGGGGTAATGCGCGATTATTCTGCAGCTCCCTATTTAGGTGGACTCGTAACTGCGATCGCCATCGTACTCTTGGGTGCCGCTTGTATGGGTGTGCATGGACTCGTATCCCTAAAGCCCTCTGCGGAATGTGACGAAGGAACAGATGCACTCAAAACCTCCGAAGGATGGAGTGAAATGACAGCTGGATTTTTCATCGGTGGCATGAGCGGTGCCTTCATGGCCTTCTTCTTACTTGAGCACTTCGTTGAAATTGACGCGATCTTTCGTGGATTCGTGAACTAGTTCCTCATCATGCATGCAGTATTGCATTCAATAGTGCAATCAAGCTCTGCATTGTATTCACACAATTAACTTAAATGGAGACACTGGTATGGATGGCACCTATGCAGCTTCCTTTTTACCTTGGATTATGATCCCTGTTGTTTGCTGGCTCATGCCCGCAGTGGTCATGGGATTGTTCTTTATTTACATTGAGGGTGATCCGAATTGAGTCACTCCCAGCAAAACATGTAGTTTGCAGACTATCTTAGTCATTAAACCTTCTCCCTCATGTCCTAGCCCCTTCTCCCAATCACGGGAGAAGGGGCTAGGCGATAAAAGCTTAATAGCAAGCTGGGTGAGGAATACTTTCTTAAGTTGGCGATAGGCATGCTTACAACACCTAGACGCAAGACGCGAGCAATGAATGCACGAAATGCTGTTTTGGAGGTCAGCTGATCGGCGTCACACCGATCTAAAATCCAATCATGCAACTGTATCAACGAATCGGCCTGACGCATCATTAACGGGCCGGTTCATTGTCCGAATTCACAAGCAACACGTTAGGATCAGCCCAGTACGATTGGATTGATGGGCATTCATGGGCAAGAAAAAAACAGCTGATCCGCGTCTCGCGCCGATTCTGGACTGGTTCAAAACTCAAGGGTGGAAGCCGCTGCCATTTCAGCGAGACGCGTGGGATGCATTTCTTGCTGGAAATAGCGGCATGATTCAGGTGCCAACAGGCTCTGGTAAAACCTATGCATCGGTCATGGGGGCGATCGCCCAAATGCTGGATGAGTCAAAAGATGGGCTGCAACTTCTCTACATCACGCCTCTCCGTGCCCTATCCCGTGACATCGAGCAATCCATTCTCCGTCCGATTCAAGAGATGGAGTGGAACTTGCGCGTGGAGTCTCGCACTGGCGACACAAGTTCGTCAAAAAAGAGCAAGCAGCTCAAAAACATGCCCCACATTCTCATCACGACGCCTGAATCACTGTCGGTGATGCTGTCATATAAGGACAGTCGAAAACGCTTCGGTTCTCTCCGAGCGGTGATTCTAGATGAATGGCACGAACTCATGAGTTCTAAGCGCGGAACTCAGACGGAGTTGTGTATGGCGCAGTTGAGGGCGATCGCCCCAGACCTTCGAACCTGGGCCGTATCTGCTACCCTTGGCAATCTAGAAGAGGCGGCTCAAACGGCGGTCGGGCTGAATGTAACCCCGGTGATTGTTCAGTCTAACCTCAAGCGCGAAACGGTGATTCGCAGTATCTTACCTGATTCTGTTGATTCTTTTCCTTGGGCAGGCCATTTGGGATTGCGAATGTTTCAAGAACTGGTGGACGCGCTAGATATTGAGACCTCAACGTTGATTTTTACGAATACGCGAGCCCAAGCCGAGCGGTGGTTTCAGGCTATCCAATTTGCTATGCCTGATGATGGCGATCGCATTGCCCTGCACCACGGTTCTATTGATGTGAAGGAGCGGGAGGCCATTGAAGCGGGAGTAAAGAATGGTTCTGTAAAGTGGGTCATTTGCACCTCGTCGCTGGACTTGGGCGTGGACTTTCAGCCTGTTGAACGGGTGGTGCAAATCGGTAGTGCGAAAAATTTAGCACGCCTGCTTCAGCGAGCAGGGCGATCGGCTCACGTTCCTGAAGGCACATCCGAAATCTTTTTCTTACCTACGAATGCACTGGAACTTCTGGAGATCTCGGCTTTTCGCAATGGCCTAGCCTCAGGCGATATTGAAACCCGCCGTCCGCTTCATAAACCCTATGATGTCTTGGCTCAGCACCTCGTGACCCTCGCCTGTGGAGATGGCTTTAAGCCTGACGACATCCTCAACATGCTCCACACAACCGTTTCCTACCAGGACTTTACCAGTGAAGAACTCGGATGGGTGTTGGAATTTATCGAAAAAGGAGGCCGATGTCTGAACGCGTATCCGCGATACAAAAAGATTGTCTTAGAAGATGGAATCTACAAAGCATCTGATACCACCATATCTCGGATGCATCGGATGAGCATCGGCACTATCACATCGAATCAAGCCATGAAGATGGTCTACACCAATCGAAAAGAGATTGGCATTGTTGAGGAAAATTTTGTCTCAAAGCTGAAGAAGGGCGACGTGTTTTTCTTTGCCGGACGGCAGCTCGAATTCGTCATGACGAAAGACATGATGGTCTACGTGCGAAACACACGTAGGCGTTCAACCATTACTCCTATTTGGGGCGGTGGAACGATCGCCATTTCCGATACGCTGAGTACCCATCTGCGCCGGGAAATTGCGGCAGTTCGAAAAGATATCGCACCGAACGAGGAAATCGAATGCATTCGCCCCATCCTTTCAGCCCATTCGTTTATTTCTCATTTGCCTAGCGAAACAGAGTTGCTCATCGAGTGCTGTAAAACGCGTGAGGGTCAGCATCTATACGTCTTTCCCTTTGAAGGACGCTTTGTCCACGAAGGATTAGGATTCCTCTGGGGTTATCGGTTTGCGAGACAAAAACATGCGACGTTTACGATTTCAGTCAATGACTATGGCTTTGAAATTCTAGCGCCGAAAGGATATCCCTTTCACGACCTATTCTCAGAAGACTTCTTTAGCCTAGAAAACCTTGTGGAAGACATTAAAAGCAGTCTCAATATCTCCGAGCTGACTCAGCGAAAGTTCCGGGGTGTTGCTCAAGTTGCTGGGCTGGTTTTTAAGGGCTATCCATCCTCACGAAAAACAGCCAGTCAGCTCCAGGTGAGTTCCTCGTTGATCTATGAGGTCTTCACCAAATATGAGCCAGAAAACTTGCTCTTGAAACAAGCAGAGCGAGAAGTGTTGGACAATCAATTCGAAACCTACCGCCTTGTGCGATCGCTCGAACAACTCAGCCAGTTCACGATTGTTTGGAAGGATACGTCACGCCCCTCACCCTTTGCCTTTCCGCTGCTCGTTGAGCGACTCAATTCTCGAATGTCAAACGAAACACTGATGGAGCGAATTGCACGAATGAAAGCCCAGTGGGACAGCGCTCAGGCCAAAACCAAAAAAACGCGCCCTGCATCCTCAGCTCGAAAAGCGTGATAGCTGATATAGCCATCGCCAGTTCCGTTAGGACAAGACGGTGAGCTATTTGGCCATATGCCAAGAAACCGAATGATACTCGGTGTCCTAGCCTAAATGGCTAAAGCTATATCAAACTAACGGTTCTCGATCTGAGAATGTTGCATCACTGGTTATCATTTGGGTTTGCCTTCATCTGCACTTTTGTTTCATAAAACTGTCGAGCCGCTAGCCCCAACACTTGGATGAGTGCGGCATTACTCGATGCGCCCACTGCTGCACCTAATGCAGGAATTAATTCGACAAAACTGAGGCCCGCTTTGATGGGAGTCCCTGTTCCTAGCGACACTCCATAAATCGCAATGACTTCGCCCCTGCGCTCAGGAGCCTGAAGATCGAGTTCATAAACCGCAGCCATGCGGTAGACCATTTCAGCTTGAAGCTTAGTCACTGCGGCTAAGTCTACGGCAAAAAGTGCCAGGGCAATCGGAGGAATAATATTTGTCAGCAAGCCAACCGTCGCCGCTTCGAGCGATGTTTCGTTGATGACATGCTGGGCGATTGCCCATTGATCGTCTGTAGGAAACTGAGTTTTAAGGCGAATCACATCTGCCTCTGCCTTTTTGATATCAACCTGGCCGATACCAATCAACAACCAGTTGAGTCCTGGAATCTTGGCAACAGACTGAACTAGAGCGTTTTTAGCAATGGGATCAAGGGTTTTTCCAATGATCTCGGTTGTTTGTTCAACCGTCAGGTGAGCGTGCTGTCCGAGTCGTTGACTCAGTTCAAGCGCTGAGTCAACGGCATCTTGCATAGTATTCATGGGTTTCTTGAAGAATCGTCACATCACGTTAGGCGATCGCCAAATTGGTTGCCAAGCATCCAGCGGCATAAACTTTGCCAAGGCGTGAAAAACAAGCAAGACAGGTATTGGGTTAAAGAGATTAATGTCTGACGTTAGTGTCCCAAGGAGCTTTGACGCCATCGTCCATTTGATGAAGTGGACTTAGGTCGATAGAGCGATCGCTGTGTCCGGATTAAACTGAAAGATGATGCCATATTGATAGTGATCATCGTGTTATTGCCAGTATCAACACTGCAGTATCAACGTTAAACATTATCAATATCAGGAAACCATCAGTACCAGGGAATGAGGCTACACCCATGAAGCGCTCGCTTTACACCGTTTTTACAACACTCCAACTCGTCGGGCTACTGATGGCGGGATGTGTTGCGTCCGACGTAGAAACTGACAGTTCGTCGAGTGATGTTTCGACTCAAGACTCTACATCAGAACCAGCCACTCAAGGCGATCGCGACGCAGCCTCTCCAGACCCAGAGGTTGCGCAATCGACTCAATCAGAACCCTTAGCTGAAAGTGAGGTCCAGCAGCTCGAATCAAGCGAGGTCCAGCAGCTTGAATCATCTGCCTCATCGCTGCCCATTGATGATTTCGAAATCATTCCCGGGGAAAAATTTAGCTTCATTACTGCAAGCACGAATCGGCGAGCCTTAGCTGAGCAAGTTGGTGAGGCGCAACTCGTCGATGAAGAGGTTCACATTGGTGAAGGATTTTTTGAGCCTGGAACTGCCGTCGATTTGGGAGACTACTCGTTTAAGGTTGTTTGGTCTGATAACAGCCGAACGACACCCATCGAAATTCGAGAGCTTGGCCCCGCATGGGAGCTTCCAAATGGAATTCAGTTAGGCATGCCCTTCGAAGACTTGAAGACGACACTCGGTGAGTTTGAAATCTTTGGAATGGGATGGGACTATGCAGGCACTGTGATGTTGGATAACACCACCCTCGATTCGTATCGCGAAGATCTCATTTTAAGAATGGAGCCTGCAGTAGGCGTTGCAGAAACCTTTTCAGATGATTTTCAGGCCGTGCTTGGAGACGAATTGTTCAACTCAGCTAATCCACATTTCTCTTCACTGGATCTAACCCTAGAGGAAATCATTGTTTACCTGGAATGATGGGCTTGTTTTAGAGATCATCGAGGAGTCATTTGCGCGTCTGACGATAGAGCTTTGCATGTCGTGTGAACAAATTTTATGATTTGTAATGAGCCTGCAACAGCACGCTCAAACGATTATGGTGACCTTCTCCGTCATATTTTACAAATGTCTACTAAAAATCCTTTGATTAGCTATTTTTCAAGCCTGTCCGATCCAACTATGGTTCCTTCTGCCTGTCGAGTTGCGCTCGTTGTGGGTACTGTGTTGTTTACGATCAATCATGGCAACGCGCTGCTGAACAATGAAATGAAGCGCGATCGCTGGTTTTCGGCAGCAATAACGTACTGCATTCCTTACATGGTCAACATTCACGGTCAATACACCAGTCGACTCCGATCAGCTAAGTCGTAGTTTGTTCAAGTCCGTGTCTGCTAAAGTCCGTGTCTGCTAGAGCCCGTAGAACTTGATGATCATCAACGGGGTCACGATCGCCAATGTGACACTCAGTGGTGCACCGACACGAGTGAAATCAAGGAATCGATAGCCTCCGGGACCGTAGACCATGGTGTTGGTCTGATAGCCGATTGGGGTCATGTAGCTATTTGAAGCCGCAAACGTAACGGCAAACATAAAGGCGATCGGGTTGAAGCTGAGGCTTTTTGCCACTTCTACTGCAATCGGAATCATCAGCACTACCGATGCATTGTTCGACAAAATCTCTGTCAAAATAGTCGTCGCAATATAAAACAGTAGCAAAATCCAATAGCCAGATAGGTTACCACTGAGCATCAGCAGATGTTCAGCAATCCACTGCGTGGTGCCTGATTTTTCCATAGCAATACCAAGGGGAATCAATCCAGCAAGCAGAAAAATAATGTCCCATCGCACCGAACCATACACTTCCCCGGGTTTGAGGCATCCCGTTAACACCATGAGAATGACCCCGGCAAGTGCGCTGACGAGAATGGGTGTGATGTTGAATGCCGCTAGTAAAATAACGCCGAGAACAATGGCGATCGCCACCCATGTCTTTTCTCGGCGCTGACTTTCGATATCGCGCTGCTCCAGCACTAGCAATTCTCGAGTGGTTTGCAAACCGACAAAGCTTTCGCGGGGACCTTGCACCAGCAACAAATCACCAAATCGCAGCGGAACGCGTCCCAGCCGTTCGCGAATCAGCTCTTGCCCTCGTCGAATCGCAAGAACCGTAGTGTTGTAACGCTGTCGGAATCGAATTTCTTTCAGAGTTGAACCACTGAGGCGTGAATTTGAAAGGATGAGAACTTCGGCAATACCTTCCTCTCCTGTCCCCAGCTCCGTTTCAAGTGCTTCTGAAAAATCCTGATTAAACTTCACGTCAGGTAGAATTTCTAACCCTTCTTCAGTCCTGATGTTTAGCAAATCATCTTTAGAACTTCGAACAATCAAGACATCATTCACCCTAAGTTCTTTATTCGCCAGCGGCTGAGGAAAGTGCGTCCCATTTCGCACGACTTCTAAGACATCAATATCAAATTTGCGCTGAATCCCGCTCGAACGAATGCTTTGCCCAATGAGGCTTGAACGTGGCGTAATCACCACCTCGCTGACGTATTCCTTAAGGTCATAACTGTCACACAATAAAGTGCTGCCACTACCTCTCCGGACGGGCAGCAGCTTTGGGGCAATGAAGGTTAGATATGTAATCCCAATGCCAAAAATTACAATGCCGAGTCGAGTAAATTCAAACAGACGAAACTCTCCGAACCCAAGCTGAGCTGAGATCCCGCTGGCAAGTACGTTTGTTGAGGTTCCGACAACGGTTAGCATTCCACCCAATACCGTTGCATAGGATAGGGGAATCATCAGCTTTGACGGAGAAACGCTTTGTTTCTTACTCAGATCCTCAATAATAGGTAGGAAAACCGCAACCACAGCCGTATTGTTAATGAACGCGGTAATGGGGCCGACAATCATGCTGATAACAAAGATTTGTCGAGAAATCGTTTTGCCACCCCATTCCATTAAAAAGTTTCGGATGGACAACAACATTCCGGTTTTCGCAACGCCTGCACTTAGGATGAACATGGCTAAAACGGTAATCGTCGCCGAATTCCCAAACCCTGAAATCCCCTCTTCTGGAGTGACTAACCCACAGACCATTAGCAAGACCGTAATGGCGATCGCCGTTAGGTCAACCGGGAACCATTCCGCCACAAAACAAATAAGCGCGAGCGTCACAATACTCAGCGTGAGAACAATTGGAGAAACGCTTGTGGACAGGAATTGATCAAGAAGCACAGGCAATTAAATCTCGAATCGTGTAGAACTGTCAGAACTGTAGGATTATGCCCACCTAATGGTAGTAGACCAAACATCATCAAGAATCGTCGATTGCAGAGCAGCTGATAGGACTATCCTTAACGAACAGGCCGCTCCACAACACTGATATTAATCAATCGGCACAGCGCTATAGTTGAGAGATGAATGTTAGATCGACACTGCAAACGGGATGGCACGGAACATTAGACCTCGTGCTGGATGCCAAAGAGGCGAGTACTTACGTTCAGCGCTGCCATGCTCAGGCTCCGCTAAAATTTCAGCGGCCCTTCTATCCCGAAGGACCAACCGTTTGTCATGGGGTGATGCTCCACACAGCAGGTGGCATTGCAGGTGGTGATCGCCTCTCTACAACAATTCAACTGGGTGAGTCAGCCCATGGATTACTTACGACGGCAGCAGCAACCAAGGTCTATCGCAGCTCAGCAGAACCCTCCGTCCAGACCACCACCATGACGCTAAAACAAGACGCTCGTTTGGAGTGGTTTCCTCAAGAATCGATTCTTTTCAACGGAGCGCAGTACCATCAGCATACACAGGTGACGCTTGAACCTGGAGCGATTTGGATGGGTTGGGAATTAATTCGACTAGGGCGGAGTGCCCGAGGCGAGCACTTTGACTATGGAGACTGGCGATCGCACACGGAAATTTGGCGGGCTCATCAACCGTCGAACGTTCCTTTATGGATTGACCGACAGTTCATCAATGGTGGAACTGACATGCTTCATCAGTTACATGGGTTGTCGGGCTGTCCTGTGGTTGGTAGCTTTGCTTGCGTTGGAATCTCCATTGAGTCAACTGTGCGAGATCACATCCGGACTCAGTGGCAGAACCAGTATCCTCACCTCAGTGCATCACTTCAATCATCGGTAATCGGTGTGACACGACTTAGAGAAGGTATCGTGTGTCGCTATCGAGGTTCATCAACGGCTGAAGCTCGTTCGCTCTTTATGACAGCTTGGGATGTTGTGCGAAAAGAAATACTTTCCTTGGTCCCCCACCGCCCACGCACATGGTCTATTTAGTATGATTCATAGCTTCGTGCCCATCTCTTTCAAAACTTTGCGAAGTTGATATGGCTAACGGCTTTAAAGCAATAGCAAAAGAATGAAAGGCTTGGGAGAGCAACGTGCGTTCGAAACCTTCCTTTGTGAACGTTGACGTAGCGTTTTTGCGACTTAATCAAATTCGAGCACGAATCTGAAAGGAATAATCTCCACCGGGTTCCAGCTGATAGTCACTTTGCTCTAAAAACCGCCCTAAGGGTTCTTTAATCAGCGCGCGCCCAAGAGACGGCTGGACAGACAACCGGCCTCCTTGAAACTTCCATTGAAACTGCCAGCAATAGCCATTGGCAGTGACCTCACCTTCTAATCTTCCTTGAGACCAAGACTGATGAGTGATGCGTACATATGCTGTTGTTTCAGGTAAACCCTTGTTAGCCACAACAATCCAAGTGAGTCAATTTTTTTGAGAATACTTGGTTCATCGCTCAAAAGTCTACCGCAGAGGCTACTAGATTTTTATGAATTGGTGACCCAAAAAAGAGGGGATTACTTTGCCCGCTGCGCCTCAGGTTCATAAAGCCATAGCACGAACCCCTTGCGGACTCGGGTCAGCACCACCTTCTTTCCTTTTTCAATGAGCCGACGTGCGGTATTTTGGGCCTTTATAGAGTTCGTAAAAAATTTGGTATAGGCATAATACTGTTGCTCATACACGATTGCACTCGTCGGTTGATCACAATCTGGGAAAACAATGTGACATCGGTCGAGTGCTTTCTGGGCAAACACTGGAACAGAACCTGCCTCTGATGGCACCGATAATGAATGAGTCTTTGAGGAATTGAACATGATGCAGGTGCCTTGAAAGGAAAAATGTTGAGAAATGTATACTTAGAATACCCACCTGCATGTTTAAAACTTCAGAATTTCTACATAACTCAGTTATTCAGGTGACTTGGAGAATTTTATAAATCTAGATATGGCCTGGATCTTAATCAATTTGGAGCTGCTCTATTGACTCAGATTCGATGTCACGACGCCGTTTTCCAAAATATCGAGGCTGTTTTGTTAGACAAAGACGGAACCCTCGCACAAACTGCACCTTTTTTAGTCAATCTTGGTCGACAGCGCATTGACTGTATTGATATCCATATTCCAACGATTCGAGATGAGCTGTTTCGGATGTTTGGGTTGGGTTCTCATGGACTGGCTTCAGATGGGTTACTTGCGGTTGGAACCCGCTACGAAAATGAAATTGCTGCTGCTGCCAGCATTGCTGGGACGGGATGTGGCTGGGCAGATGCGTTGGCGATCGCCAAAGACGCTTTCCGAGATGCTGATGCATTTCTGAATCCAAAGGCACCTCAAACGCCCTTATTTCCTGGCACAATTGAATTTCTCGATATGTTATGCCGTCACGGACTGACGGTAGGTCTACTATCAGCCGACTCGTCTACCAATGTTGACGATTTTGTTCAAACCTATAAGCTGGGGAAATACTTCCAATTTGTCAAGGGCATCGACCATCCACCCGGAAAACCGGATTCAAGTCTCATTCAACTCGCTTGTCAATCGATGAACGTTATCGCTGAACGGATGCTGGTCATCGGTGATTCTAGTGTTGATATTCAACTCGCTGAACAGGGTCATACAGCAGGATGTATTGCCATGGCATGGGACTCGGTACAATCCAATCATTTGGAAAGGGCAGGGGCGATCGCCCATTCATTTGATGAGATTGCTGTCTGCTCATAGGCGACGATCTTGACGATAATTCTTGAAGCATCAGTGGTCTGACCTATCAATTCAGCATTGAATAATTGCTTAGACAGGACAGTGGTATGCTATCTGAATGGATAGCTTCAAACTACATATCTATTGCGCAGTCCGCTTCTCGTGACAATGCAGAGTGCAGGCTGTCCTGTAGTGCAGCTTTGATTTTTTAATACCAGAGTCTAATTCGTTTCACT
>JBCBLF010000054.1:0-23032 GCA_038520475.1 Cyanobacteria bacterium J06627_8 | reverse complement strand
CTTCAACGTTGTATCGGTTGTATATCCCGCGCTGCTCATCTGTAAAGGAAACGAGCGTTGCAGTCGTACTCGCGTCACCATCGGTTCACAAGAAATGTGATTACTAATGGTTCAAACGGGCGCACTGCATACATAGAGCAGTTTTTAACTACATCAAGAACGAAATAGGCGTTATGGGGCGCGTTGCACCCCATAACGCCATTTCTTTGTAAACTTTAAACTTATAGCTTTAGCCATTTAGGCTAGGACACCAAGTATCATTCGATTCCTTGGCATACCGCCAAATGGCTTGCCGTCTTGTCCGAACAGAACTGGTGACAGCTATATCTGATGTAAGTCCACGATCAAATCTTATGCAAACTCGTGATTTCTCGGCTGATGCGGTTCATGATTCTCTTAATGAATCAGGGCTGTCGGTGCCAACCTCCAACATTTTTGTGCCTAATCGAGTGGCGTCTGTTAGTCGCGCGACAAAGGAAACAGATGTTCAGGTTAGCGTGAACTTAGACGGACAGGGCCATTGCACTGCACAAACCGGGATTCCGTTTCTGGATCACATGCTGAATCAGATTGCCTCTCACGGACTACTTGACCTTGAGATTCGCGCTACAGGTGATTTGGAGATTGACGATCATCACACGAACGAAGATGTTGGCATTACTCTAGGCCAGGCCATTCAGCAAGCGATTGGCGATCGCAAAGGTATCGTCCGATTTGGTCACTTTATTGCACCTTTAGATGAAGCGCTTGTTCAGGTCACGCTCGATTTTTCTGGGCGTCCGCATTTAAGTTATGGCTTGCAAATCCCGACGCAGCGAGTTGGCACCTACGACACGCAGCTTGTACGTGAGTTTTTTGTTGCCATCGTCAACCATACGCAAATGACGCTTCACATCCGTCAAATCGATGGCATCAATTCCCACCACATTATTGAAGCCACGTTCAAAGCGTTTGCTCGTGCCATGCGCATGGCAATCGAAATCGACCCCCGCCGTGCCCATGCCATTCCTAGTTCTAAAGGCGTTCTCTGATCGCTGACTCCACCCGCATGACTCCCCAAGCGTTTCGTCGGCAGAACAGGCTGTTTATCGCGATCGCATCGGTCATAATTCTGGCGATCGCCGTTCTGCATGGCCTCAATCGATTGCCGCTCAACCTCGATAGCAGAGGGTCACTGTCGGTGATGCCGAGTGGATGGCACCAATTTGTGGCGATCGCCGCTCTCATTCTGCCAATAGCTGTTTGGGTTGTTCAACGACACAATCCAGCCATTCGCCTTGTTTTGTCAGGATACCTGATGGTGCTCCTGGCTCAAATCATCACTGAATTGGTTCTACTCCAGCGGTTTTCTCGTGGGATGTCAGTGATCATCGGCACCGTATATTCAGCGTTCCGATTAGTTCAACTGTGGCAGGGGCAACAGATTATTGCATTAGCAAAGCTGAATCAGGCCTTGTGGATTCGAGTGGTGCTGTGGATGTTATTTTTCATTTGGAGCGTTAATCTCATTCAGTTTTTAGTTTTTCGCTGGCCTATTATGCTCAACGCCACCTCTTAACCATGATTAATCAGGTCCATTGCCTAATCCTGGCCATTATCCCCGTTGCCAAATTTTGATACTTTCGTCTGCACTGGCACTAACGAGCTGATTCCCTTGAGGTGAAAACATTAGGCTGCTCACGCTCCATCCATGTTGCAGTAAATAGAGTCGTTCAATTTGGCTCGGTGCTCCAGCCTTTGTCTCAGGCTGGAGCGACGGACTAGCCTGAAGCTGCAGCGTATCCACATTCGAACGATACGCTGGGTCAGAAGATGTTATAGGCACCTCCGTCGGGGCGATTTGACTTTTTGAGATGCCGTTAGTTTTAGGATGCTGGGTGTTAACTGTCCACAGCTGAATACACGTATCTTCACCACCGCTCGCAAACAGCCATGACGCTGAATGTGTTATTGGAGCAGCTGTCACACCCCGAACAGCATCCTTGTGTGCCACGAGGGTTTGAATTGGGATTGCCTGATCTAAATCCCAAAATGTCAGCTCGCCATCATCACTTCCGCTGACCATAATGTGCCAATCTGGACTCACGGCAAACGCCCCAACGCGCGTGCGATGACCACGAAACGTATTGAGCAAATCAGCCGTTCTCAAATCCCACAGCCGAATCGTATGATCGTCGCTGCTGCTCAACAACGCTTTTCCATCGGGATGAATGTGAAGTTGACTGATGCGGTCCGTATGTTGATGAATGCGCTCAATGAATTCGCCCCGCTCTAAATCCCAAAACTCGATGACGCCATTGTCTCCACCACTAACGAGGAGGCTGCCATCGGGACTAATTGCGATCGCTGAAATCACCCATTCTGAACTTGAGAGGGTGCTGATGAGTTTTCGTTCACTGAGATCCCATAGCTTGATCGTACCGTCATTGCTAGCGCTGACCAGTGTTGAACCATCTGGCGTAAAGCGGAGGGCTGTAATGCGATCTGTATGTCCTGAGTGTTGCAGCAACGTTTTGCCTTCAATGGTGTGAAGCAGCGTCCCAGACTGCATATTCCAAAGCATGATACGTCGGTCGGTGCTGCCGCTGGCAAGAATCTGTCCGCTTGGACTAATGGCTACTGTCGTTACTGCTCCCCCGTGTCCAATCAGTTGATGGGCACAATACCAAGGCTGATCAGGACTATCCATAGCTTGGGGAGTTGGGGCATCGGTTGCTTCAGCTTCCTGGACGTCTGGTCCCAGATCATATCCTGCTGTGGCGGCAATTCCTTTCGGGATCGCGTATGTTAATCGACGGGTCTGAGTTGGTCCTAAATCTGCTGGAGGCGATCGCAAGTCCTCTAGCGCTGCTGTCGCCGTTCGATATCGTTGGTTGACGGAGCGCCGCAGCATTTTATTGAGCACATAGGTCAATTCATCACTGATGGGCTCCAGCAAATATTGCTGCCAGATCCACGCGTCTTGGCTCACCGAATACAGCTCAAAGGGATGCATGCCCGTTAGTAAATACACACAAGACACTCCCAAGCTATAGAGATCGCTGGAGAAAACTGCTTTACCCATCGCTTGTTCAGGCGCTAAAAATCCTGCACTGCCAATTACCGTTCCGGTACGAGCAAGTGCCGTTGTCGTTGCCTTTTTTGACGAGCCAAAATCAACTAGCACAACTGGGCTATCAGACAGCGGTGCAATCAGATTTCGGGGTTTAATGTCTCGATGAATGATGCGGTGGTCGTGGACAAACGCCAGCACGGGCAGTAAATCCTCTAGCAATTGACGGATGCCCTCTTCTTCAAACTCTCCGTCTTCTTGCAGAACAGACTCAAAATCGTGGCCTTCAATAAATTCTTGAATGAGATAATTCCCGTCTTCTTCTTCCACGGAATCAAGTAGGGCAGGAATTTGGGGATGGTCACCAAGTATGGCTAATTGGTCGACTTCATGGCGAAATCGTTCAATGGCCTGTTCAGAGATGCGATCGCCATTCGCATAGAGCTGTTGTTTGATTACACACTGCGGCTCGTCGTCAAACGCTTCGTCAATTGCAAGATAGGTTCTGCCAAATCCGCCTTGACCCAGTGGAGCGAGTGCTCGATATCGATCGGCCAACAATAGGGGTTGCCCACAGGCTTCACAATAGATATTGATGTCTGGGTTGCGAGGTGAAGGACACTCTAGGTTCAAGCAATGGCTCATTCAATCTAGCTGTGACACGTTACGTTTCTAAACACTGACAATTTCAGCATATCGAATGCCTCCTAACAATGGCGAATCATCGACAACCAAATCCAGTTTTGAAAATCTTCATGACGATGCGACGAGTTTGCTCGGTTTGACATCTTGGTGTGGGTGGGGACTATCGCTCAGTCAATGGCTGAAGCCTCATGCTCAAGTCTAACCAGTGCGATCGCGTAATCGGTGCGCTGCTGGAAATGTAGTCGACGCCTGTTTCTGCAACGAGCCGGATCGTACTCAAGGTGATGTTTCCAGATGCCTCGAGCATGACCCGTGGCTCGGCCTTTCGAATCATCTGCACAGCCTGCTGCATCTGCTCAACAGCCATGTTGTCGAGCATGATAATGTCTGCCCCATGATCGAGCGCGTCTTGTACCTGATCGAGCGATTCTGTTTCGACCTCAATGCTGAGCGGATAAGGCATACTCTTTCGAATGCGGGCGATCGCCGTCTTAATGCTACCGGCTGCGGCAATGTGATTGTCTTTAATCATGATGCCATCGTCTAATCCCAGGCGATGGTTCGTTGCCCCGCCGACTTGAGTTGCATACTTTTCTAATAGGCGAAGTCCAGGTGTGGTCTTCCGGGTATCAACAAACTGAGTCGGTAAATCCGCGATCGCCTTAACGTACTGATGGGTTGCTGTTGCAATGCCGCTGAGGCGCATCGCTAGATTCAGGGCAACCCGCTCTCCAGTCAACAGCGCATCAAACGGACCGTCAATGGTGGCGATGGGGGTACTGCGATCGCACCATTGTCCCTCAGCGACAGTAGAAACAAACGTCACCTCAGGATTCAGCACGGCGAATACTCGTGCTGCAATCGGTAGCCCTGCAATGACTCCAGCCTCTTTTGCAATCCACGTAGCTGTTCCATTCAAACGATGAGAAGCAAACAGTCCTTGCGTGGTGCGATCGCCTCGACCGATGTCTTCTTGCAGCCACGCTTGAATCAGCGGGTCGAGCAAAATAAAGGGAGGCAAGATAGCGTGTGTCATGAGTCAATGGTGTCAGGCCCTAGCCAGATATCGTTATCTAAATCGTAGGTCAAATCGAAATATGCAAGTTCGGTACAGAACAGGATTGATAGGGCGCGATGTCAGTGCTTCAAATTGACATATGTTTTTATAGCTGTGGAGTCTGCCAATCGAACGGGTTCTACAATCCTGTTGAGTACATCCTTTTCAGAAAAGCGAACCCTCTATGTTTGATGTTGCGATTATTGGTGCAGGTTTTGCGGGACTGACGTGTGCACGAGCGTTACGCGCTCAAGGGTTATCGGTGACGGTGCTCGAAAAATCGAGAGGGCTGGGTGGACGGGTGGCAACTCGTCGCGTTGAACATCACTGCTTTAGTTATGGTGCCCGATACATAAAAGTGACGGGACCGGCCACACAAAAACTTCTGGATGAACTCAACCATACCGATATTGCTGATCGTCCCCGGCTAATCCCTTGGCCTCAGACACGACGAGTTGTTCAAGCAGATGGTCGCCATGACGCTGAATCTGTCACGGATTGCTACATTCCACTCACGGGGATGACAGCGATCGCCAAATATCTGGCACGAGATATACCAATTAAGCGTCAATACCGTGTCAATGCTCTCAGCATTAACGCTGATCAGACCTGGACAATTTATGTCGAATCCCGAGATGAACCCATCGCAGTAGCGCGTTCGGTCGTGCTGGCCATTCCTGCACCTCAAGCAGAGGCACTACTGCATCCGTTATTGGATAAGGGATTGCCTCCAGAATTGCTCTCTGCCGTTCAATCGGTTGAATTTGACCCCTGTTTCACCATTGTCATGGGCTATTCGCCTGAGCATTCGATCACTCAAGTGCTCCAAAGTGATGAGCTTTGCCTTCCTTCCCACTCTGATCTTCAGTGGATAGGGATGATGCGATCGCCCTTTTCTGAAGCCCATGATGTGAGAGATGGCCATATCGAAACAACTGTAGAGCAACCTGAACAATCCACAATCATTGTGGCTCAGAGTAGCCCAACATTTGCCGCGCAATACTTAGAAATCACTGATCGTCAAGCGGTTGGCCATCAACTTCTGACACGTCTAGGGCATCAACTCAATGTGCCCGATATCCATGACTATGACTGGACGCACATGCACCTGTGGCGATATGCCATTTGCCGCCAACCCGTTAGACAAGCATTTTTGCTGGCTCAAGCCCCTGGGCTCATTGGCTGTATCGGAGACTGGTGCGGTGGACATCAGCTTGAACACGCAATCACATCTGGATTGGCTCTGAGTCGAACCCTACCCCAGCATCGCTAGCTGATTTTCAACAGCGCTTTCAGGATCAAAGAGACCCACCTACCAGCGAACTCTATCTAGTCAACTGACAGAATCAATCGCCTTAAGAATCAGCGGCTCCTTGATTCTCAGTTCCTTCACTATCGCTCTGATTGTTATCGGATTGCTCGTTGTTGTTATAGGAACGACGACCTCTGAAGCGAGAATTGGAACGCTTACGGAATTTTCTAGCGTATGCTTGGTTTCGGAGAGCCTTCTCCTTCTTTAGATTGCGGCGTTTTGCCATTCTTTACCTCATTACGTTGGGTTGGCTGCAATTCGAGAGCAGTCTTCTATTGTACAGAATTTATGTGAACTGTTGAAGATTGATTCAACTATAACTTTCCTAAGTTGAGTTATGGGCGGTAGGACGGGATAGCCCGTCCTACCGTCCACAACGACCACCATTAAGAGTGATATGACTGGACAAAGCTTAGGAAGAATAAGGGGTTGAGGAGATCGCTAAGTTGTGAGAGTAAAATGCTCTAAAAGTAAAATATTTAGCAGGTGACCACAGAATCACATTCTAAGTTTTGCAATTCGAAATGAATGAGCCTTATCCCATCGGTTGTTCGCTGCGAGCCCGATCAACATCAAATGCTGACAATTTGTCATAGGCTTCAGCGATCGCATGGGCTCCCCGTAAAAAGCCCGTGTTGGCTCCCGGACAAATGTATTGCAGTGTTTCCGATGAAAATCGCTCTAGAATCGCTTGAACGTGATGAAGCTGTCTCGGCCAATGGAATGTTTTCGAGGTTCGCAATGGACGAGGTAGTCCCATTGTGTCTGGTAGCAAGTGACGACCTGTAAACAACACACCACCGTAGCTCGGTAAGTATAGGCAGGCCGAGCCTGGGGAGTGGCCTGGAGTCCAGAACAGCTCGATTTCATCCAGAGAATGGGACTGGTGAAATTGGGTGCGTGTCGTATCAGGAATGAGATAGGCTTCCTGCTCTTGAACTAAAATGGGGCAATCAAAAGCGGACTGGATATGACGTATCGCGCCCTTTCCTGTTCGATGGGTCAGAAAGCTCCAATGGACACCCCCTTGAGCATCAAGAAATTGCCGAGTGGCATCGTTCCAAGCTGGGCAATCAACTAGACCATTTCCGGATGAGGTTTTAATGAAATAGGCGGTGCCGCCTAAGGTGTCTCGATTCGGTGGAAATGCAAAGACGGTTTCAAAAACTGAATGAGGCGCTTTCACAATGGGATCTACAATAGTGGGTAAAGAAAAGCTTTAGGTTCCAATCGCTTAGTCAATCAATGAGAGGCGTTATGCTGGAGCTGACATAAATGGATCACGGTTGGTCATCCAACACCGTGCCCGGGCAAAACCGTTTCAAAAGCGAAATTTGAGAATTTTGTCGCACTGTCCGCGTCGCATCAATGGTGCAAGCCTTGTGAAGTATTTATTGTAAGCGATGGGCAAGTTCAACGAATAGACTGTTTCTGTATTGCCAGCATGATTTTTGTGCTACTCCTCTTACTCGGATTCTTCACGTACTTAGTTGTTCGTCGCAGTGCTGCGGGAATTACTCAGACTCCGATTTGGTTACTTTGGCTTGTGATGATGACGCCAGCTTTCGTCTGGGTCTTGATCATGTCGCAGGATACAAGCAATCCAATCTTCATCGGATTGCTCTTGCTTGTGTGTATTGTTTGTCCAATCATCTATTGGGTGCTGGTTCAACGCGGTCGCCCCGAGCAATCAACTGAACCGAATAGCTCAATCTCTACCCGTAAAACGGATGACCTTGCCTCTCTTTCGAAAGCTGTGACACCTGAGACAAAACTGCCCCTTGATCGGGATGAGGAAGCGACCCTAAAGCAGTGCTTCCCCTGGACTGTGTATTACGTTAACAACATTGAATACCGGGCTCAAGCACTGATTTGTCGCGGACACCTACGGGCAGCGTCAGATACTGCCTATGAAACGATTCGGAAGAACATCGCGACTCATTTTGGCGATCGCTTCCTGCTTGTATTCCAAGAAGGATTAGACGGCAAACCCTTCTTCGCACTAGTTCCAAACCCACACAAGCTGGCTCAACGAACCCAAAACGCACCGCTTTTTCGACCGGGCCTTGCTGGCGGATTGCTTATTGCGACTCTGATCACCACTATCTTTGCTGGAGGCGTTTTTGCCGGCGTGATCGATGAAAATTGGCAGGGAAATATCGGTGATTTTCTCCAGGGCTTACCCTATGCGGCCTCATTGATGGCAATTTTGGGCGTTCATGAATCTGCACACTACATTGCAGCCCGTCGATACCGAATCCGTGCGACGCTCCCTTACTTCATTCCGGTTCCACCTGCTCCGATCTTTCCGTTTGGCACGTTTGGTGCCTTTATTCAAATGCGATCGCCAGTTCCGAATCGCAAAGCATTATTCGACGTTGGCATCTCAGGCCCACTCGCTGGTTTGGTCGTTACGATTCCAATTTTGCTATGGGGCTTTGCCCATTCCGCAACGGCAGAACTGACTGAGGAGTCTAGCATTCTGAACTTTGATTCGTTTAACCCCACCTCTTCTTTTCTCATTTCCATTTTGAGCAAGATCGCAATGGGAAGTCAGTTGACTGCTGATGTTGCTGTTAACTTGCATCCTGTGGCGATCGCCGGACTGCTGGGCGTTGTGGTGACAGCCCTGAACCTAATGCCGGTCGGTCAGCTCGACGGAGGCCACGTGGTCCATGCGATGTTTGGGCAAAAGATGGGGGCGGCGATTGGTCAGGTGGCTCGATTGCTGGTGCTCATCCTGTCGTTCGTGCAGCGCGAATTTCTAATTTGGGCAATTCTGTTATTCTTCATGCCCATTGTGGATGAACCGGCGCTCAACGATGTCAGTGAACTGGACAACAAACGCGATTGCTTGGGCTTGATTGCATTAGCCTTGCTGGTGTTCATCGTTTTGCCGGCACCCCCAGTCGTCTCACGGCTGCTATTTGGTTAATCAAAAAAGGCTGAGCATGTGGGCATAGCATCTCCAGCTTTTCTTGTAAAAACTATCAGTTATAGCGCTACGCGCTAAATTAAATCCATTTATGTTCAGGAAAGCCTCGCGTCGCGAGGCTTTCCTGAACATAAATGTTCTAACCTATTTGCGGATTGCCATAGCAACAGCTATCGGTGTCTATTGGTCATCCAAGCATTGATTTATCCAATGGTTGATTCCAATGCCTGTTGAATATCTGCGGTCAGGTCAGCAACTGCTTGTCGGCGATCGCCGTGATAGGCCGCCCAGCGATCGCTCACAGAAATGGGTTCACTAACGGTCATTTGTACCCAGCGATTGCCCAATTGGGGACGTTTGGGCAATGCATCGCCTCGGAGTCGAGCCGTTAGGTCAAACATCAACAGTGCGGTTTCTGCAAATCGCTCAGCAGAAGGCTTGTCTTTGACATAGTGACCCGTGACAGCAACGAAGCTTTCTACAAGACGCATGTGCAGCATTTGTAAACTTGCTTCCTGCGCTACCCAATCGGCTAACCCCCGTTCAACTGGAGGGAGGTCATTGCGGTCGTGCAAGTCATCTCGATATATCCGAGTCCATCCGGCCTCTTCTAATCGACGACAGCGATCCACAAGTTGTCCTGTTGAGGGTAATCCAAAGCGCTGTTCTGCAACACTCAGCGCAGTTTCGAGCAAATACTGAAGGCGATCGCCCAAGTCCGGCGGTTCTGCTTCGCTGGCTGATGCTGATGCTGAAATCGTCTGGTTGTAAAACCGCTGATAAAACGATTCCATCATCGACAGCAGATGCTCACCAACACGAACCAGTCGAGGATAATAACGGGCCATTGGGTCGAGTGTCGTAGCATCGAGTGTTAGCGGCGGCAGGTCGCAATTCTGCTCTAGCTGGGTAAGCAGGTGGTCAATTGCATTCCAGGGCGGTGTCACATACCGATACTGGATGCCAATGGGAACAATGAACACGGTTTCCGTTCGGCCTGCTTTTTTCAAGTCTTCGACACACCAAAAACCTAATTGAGCGCCGCCCGGTTCACACGGACCGACGCGTTCGCTGTGGCCGTTGGTTGCACCTTCAGGGGCGATCGCCAAGGGCAACGCTCCATTGGCTAGCAGATTACGAGCGGTTCGAAGTCCGGTCCAATCTGGTTTACGTCCTCGACGAATTGGAATCCCTCCTAGTTTCGCGAAGAGCCAGTTCAGCCAGCGTCCAGCCCACAACGACATCCCACGTTCGTAGACAAAGTGAGTATGAAGGGGGGATTGTAGGGGAATGTCGTGCTGGCTGGCAATACGTGGAATGACATGGGACAGCAGCCGGAGACCGCACACCGGATCATCCACTTCTACATGGCGAAAAGCAATCATCAACCGAATATGGCCGGCCTGAAATTTCTGCAACAGCTCGGCCAACCGTTCCCCGTGTTTTGCCTCAACTCGACAGATCCCAGCTGTCAGCCAAGGGCGGGTGCGAAACCGTAGCAAAATTGGCACGGTTGCATGAACGATTCGAAGCACCCAAGGTGCATAACGCGGAGGCATAAAGGTCAGCTTCGGCTGAACAGAGCGAATAAAATCAGGCAACGGACATCTCCTCACTTACGGATTCGATCACTTAACGATTCAAGCTTGTCAATTGGCATCAGTACCCGATGGCACTACCTCATCAAAACTGACATGGGCCTACAGCATTTCGCGTATTTTCATCTTGTGCATGCTCGTGACGTAATCGTCTGTGTTGTGTACTCTCCACAACCCTGTCTGGGTTCTATCCAATGATAGAAAATCAAACCAGCGATTGTTGTTTCAGCCATTATTGGTTGGATTGAGGCATGAATTCATGGACATACTGTGCTTAAGCGCTCACTGCGATTGATTGGTTTACTCAGAGACCTATTGGGTATTTACTAGTGCATGGCCGCTTTTTCTGAGTTGGCAATCTATTCGTGTGAACACGTATGCCTTTTTTCAAATCTGATGAATTGTTGCAGCAGGCTGGCGATCGCCTCTTATCGTCACTGTGGCTGAAGTTTCCTAACCTTGCTCGTAATCAAATTGCTATCACGTGGCTGGTGTATGATGAGCCGAGCCCCGTCAACACTGGAGGAGCAATCAGCGTCGATGATTTCTGGACGTACGCGATTCGTGGGTTTTCATATCGGGGAGTTGAGCGTATCTATCCCGCCAGTGTGGTGAAGCTATTCTACCTAGTTGCCATTCATGAATGGTTAGAGCAGGGCATGGTGCTGCTCGATGCAGAACTCGAACGAGCGATGCGCGACATGATTGTTGAATCAAGTAACGATGCAACCAGCCTTGTACTGGACGTTTTGAGTGGAACCACAAGTGGTCCAGCCCTACCCGAAGGACCATTTGAGACCTGGAAACATCAACGAAATATTGTCAATCGATACGTTCAGTCTTTCAATTGGCCAGAGCTCGAATCGATCAACGTCAATCAGAAAACTTGGGGAGATGGACCCTATGGCCGTGAGAGGCTGTTTTTAGGGGAACGATACGACAATCGAAATGCGCTAACGACTGATAGCGTTGCTCGACTGCTTCACAGCATTATTGGCGGCGTCTCGGTGACGGCAGGGCGATCGCAAACCATGATGTCTTTGTTAAAGCGGACACTAGATCGATCAGTATTGGCAACAGAGCCAGAAAATCAAGTCATCGGCTTTCTTGGAGAAGGGTTACCCGCTGATGCACGGCTATGGTCAAAGGCCGGGTGGACCAGCCGAGTTCGGCATGATGCCGCCTATATTGAGGTCCCCGGTCATCAGCCTTATCTTTTGGTCGTTTTCACAGACGGCCAGGCCGATGATATGGAGTTGCTTCCCTTTGTTTCGGGGCAAGTTCTCAGTGAACTTCACACGTTGAATCCGTAAAACTGAAGTTGCTAATTGTGAGCATCAACCGCGAATGAATCAAGGATTGTGATGTCTCCATCTGCGTTCAATTGCCATACATCAAACGTTGCAGGGACCTCCCCGATGGGATTCAGATCCAGAGAACTACTTGCACCTTGAAAATCGATGATTTCTTGGGCCTGAAGCTGTTCAAATCCTTCACATATATTGGTTAAGGGAATACCTGGGGGATTCGATACCTGAGGCAATCCAGAAAAAATGCTGCTTCGACTATTTTGTCCAGACTGATGGGCGGCAAGGGCAAAAAGACCGACCCCGTCCCACATCTTGGCAGCTTGGGGTGTGGCCTGATGCTCAAGACGTTGGTCCCATGCCTGATTAAATTCCTGAAATCCCTCACCATTTGCTGCTGGCTTGATTCCGAGCATTCCGGCGATCGCCTCTAAGATCTCAGATTCTGCCGGTTGTATATCGGTTTCTGCTTCAGGTATGGTCCGGTCCAAAATCGACTCTAGTCCCGCTGGGTCATACCAAAATATCGGCATTTCCTCAGATTGCCAGCCTATCGACACCATGGTGGTTAGCAGATCGGCTCCAGCTTCAGCATCGACCATGACGGCGATCGCCGTTCCCCCGGACTCTGAGGATTGAGCCGTATCCGCATCATCTGAATTTGAGATGGTTTCAGCTTGAACTTGCTGTGCTTGAGCTGCAATCTCAATACGGTTCTGATCGATAAGCTGCTGAAGCTGATCGATTTGCTCACGCACGACTTCGTCTGATGAGGCATCTCGGTCGGTAGACTGCGCTGGAGATTCCGATGATGGTTGCCAAACAATCGGCTCTTCAACATTGATGACCCGCCCATCGATAGACCGATAGGATTGAACGAACTGACGCTGCCAGCGGTCAATGTCGTCTAGATCAGACACAATCAGGGCTGTTTGGGAATACCCTTGATCACGAATAAATTGGGTCCATGCTCTAATGCGTTGTTGCTGAGACGGAATGATGTATCCCCAATAGTTTGAGTGGAGGTGATAAGGAACCATTGACTGCCATACATCAATGCTTGCAACCAAGAGTGGGGTTTCAGATTGAATCGCCTGCTCAATCGCTGACGTTGGGTTTTGGCTAGAGAACTGGGCAATGATGCCATGCACGCGATGCTCGTTAATCAACGTTCGTATCGCTTCAGTCTCCGTTTTTTCAGTTGCCTCAGCTTCCGCAATCACAATTGACACGGGTGCTCGATTCACTCCTCCGCATGCATTGATGCGATCGCGCATCAGGTAACTTGCATCAATCAGTCGATTTGAGCGGTAGATATTGCGCCAGTTTTGTTCTGAAATGAGAATCCCAATCCGTAACTCTTCTCCCATCGACAGCGGACCTTCAACGGTTGGCCGGCTTAGTAGAGATGAACTACAGGCTGCCGAACCGAATAGAAGCAGGCCCCAGAACACTCTGAACCAATGTGGATAACGATGAAGCTTTTTCCAGTCGGTCATGGTGCAGCCATAGGATCTGTAAATCTGATGCTGGGTTATTTCAACCCAAACATTCCTTTTTTACATCGAGAATGTGTTTGGCGATCGCGCAATCATGCTCGGGCGAAGCGTGTAGGCCCATTTGTTCGGTTGTAATTGTTGTGAGATAACGAGCAATGGGTTGGGGATTTTGGTTCTCTAATGCCAAGCGAAACACCATCGGCAAATAGCCGTAGTATTCGTCTCGTGCCCCAGTACTGCCTGAAATTCCAATGGGATCCCATCGGTGATACAGAATCTCATCGATTCGGTGATACAGAATCATCTGTTCGGGTGGAAGACATTGACCCATCACAGCTTATGTCAGAACCTCAGTTCACTGATGTCGAAAATTTTGGCAATGACTGTTGGTAAATACAACTCTTCAAGCTATGCCCCATTATAGTTTGACGTTTTTCAAATGTTGGCGAGGATCGGCGCTTCGCTGAGCACGTATCTTTTCATAGTATTCGCGCTCAAGGGCACTGATCTGTTTAGGGGTCGTAATCACAATGCGAACAAACTGATCGCCTCGTCCTCCCTTAGGATTCGGCCATCCTTTTCCACGTAACCGTAAGGTTTGTCCTGAACGAATGCCCGCTGGAATATTCATGGTCACTGTTCCATCAGGTGTGGGGACATCAATTGCTCCTCCCAACACGGCCTCGTCTGGTGCAACTGGAATCTCGCAAACGAGCGTATCGTTATCAAACGTGAAAATCGGATGACTGACGAGTTCAACAATTAAAAACAAATCACCCCGCTGACGATTGTAAGGATTCATCTGGCCCTTTCCACGTAGGCGAATGCGACTCCCTGATTTGACTCCTGGTGGAATACGAACGTTAATGATTTCGCCACCCAAGCTTAGCCGCTGCTGGACCCCATGAAAGGCTTCCGAGTAGGAGAGCTGAATCGGAGATTCGATATCTTGTCCGGTGGATGACGATGGACCAAATCCAGAAAAATCGTCAAACCCGGTTCCAAATCCAGGCGATCGCTCCCTGCGGTTGGTTCGATAGCCCGAGGAACCCCCAAATCCTCCTGGAGAACTGCCGCCAAATCGTCCAAGCAACTCATTGATAAATTCTTCAAACGTGTCGTATTGGCCAAAGTCGGCTCCAGCGCCACCGGGCCATCCTGCCCCCTGGTCACCAGCTTGTTTCCAATACTGCCCAAATTGATCATACTTCTTCCGCTTTTCTGCATCTGAAAGGACTTCGTATGCTTCATTCACTTCCTTGAAGCGCGCTTCAGCAACAGCATCCCCAGGATTCATATCAGGATGCCATTTTCGAGCTAACTTGCGATAAGCACGCTTGATGTCATCAGCACTCGCTGATTTATCGACTTGAAGGACAGCATAGTAGTCTTTAAAGTCAGTTGCGGACATGCAATCAGTCTCCAAGAGGGCGTCGTGGTCGGTCGATGAAGGCGGAGGCTAGTGCAGCTTGATCACGCGTCAACCGTTTACAACCTGCCACCTACTATTATGAGCAATCATTACAGAGCGTATCAGTAGATTTTTGCCAGAACATATTCGGTTCTTACGGAAGGGCGATCGCAATTTCCGCACATCAATCCAGTTTTTAGGGTTTTTGGCATTTCTGCTTCATCAAGACTTCACAAAATGTTCAGCGTCATATTACTTTCCTAAACGATTTAGGACTGACGCAGTGGAACGTTTTTTCGCGAGCGCAGCCCGCAAAAAAACGTTCTCAAAACTCAGAACCTTGCATGAAAGCATAAGTCTTGTGATTGATGGAATCAGTTGTGGAAGACGTTCATCCTCAAGCTGGTTGCAGCGATATCAGTCAGAAGTTTACCAAGCCACGAAAGTGGCATGGTTTTTGACAAAAAAAGGAGGATGCCTAACATCCCCCTTTAACGAGTAGAACACATCGGATAAAAGCTGACAGGTCTTCGCTGTCGTCAACTAGACAAGGTCCATTCGCCTAAGAAACGCACACTTGCTTCAATCAGCATGTCTACTTAAGTTCAGCAGCTTCGATAGCAAAGACCGATGGAGCCGTGAACATTGGGGTTTTGATATGAACCGGACGCTCTGCCACAGTGACCAGTGCTCCACGCGCTTCAGCAACAACCGCCTCTGTCTTGGCCGTGTAGGTCTGGGTTGCCAGCTTAGGATAAATGCCGATTCCAATGATTGGGACAATTAAGCACGCTGCGATGAACGCCTCACGAGGCTTGATGTCAGAAAGGGATGAAGCACTGACTGATAATTGCCCCGCTTCGCCGTAAAACACCTGGCGTAGCATTGACAGAAGGTAGATAGGTGTCAAAATAACGCCCACAGCTGCCAGCAGCACAACCCCACACTTAAATGACGTTGTATAGGCATCACTACTTGTAAATCCGAGGAAAACGGTTAGTTCACCGACAAATCCACTCATTCCAGGAAGCGCCAGTGATGCCATTGAGCCAGCTGTAAAGAACGCGAAAACTCTTGGCATCTGCTTACCAATTCCTGCCATCTGGTCCATCGCAAGAGTGTGAGTCCGGTCGTAGGTCACCCCTGCCAAGAAGAAGAGGACAGATGCAATCAATCCATGGGAAACCATCTGCAAGACGGCACCACTCACGCCAAGGCTAGTGAACGATGAGATACCAATTAGAACGAACCCCATGTGAGCGATAGAAGAATAGGCCATCCGTCGCTTCAAGTTGTTCTGAGCCATGGCTGTCAGTGATGCATAAATGATGCTAACCACACCTAAGATGGCGAGCACAGGCGCAAAGTATGCGTGCGCGTTGGGTAACATCTCCATGTTCATGCGGATAAGGCCATAGCCAGCCATCTTCAGTAATACACCCGCCAAAATCATCGAAACAGGTGCTGGAGCTTCACTGTGGGCATCGGGTAGCCAGGTATGAAGAGGAAAGATCGGCAACTTCACGCCAAATGCAATCAGCAGAGCAGAATAAACAGCAATCTCAAAAGGAAGCGAATAACTCTTCAGTGCCAACTCAGACAAGTCGAAGGTGACCGTATCGCCGTAAAAGGCCATTGCAAATGCAGCGAGCAAGATGAAGATGGAGCCGACAGCTGTGTAAAGGATAAACTTGGTCGCTGCATAGAGACGCCTTGAGCTGCCCCAGATAGAAATCAGAAGGTATACCGGAACCAGCTCGAGTTCCCACATTAGGAAGAACATCAGGAAATCTTGAGCAACGAATACACCAATCTGCGCGCTGTACATAACTAAGAGCAACACGTAGAAGAGGCGCTGCTTTGTCTTAATGTTCCATGAGGCCAGGACTGCTAGCGTCGTGATGAGTCCTGACAAGATAACCAGCGGCATCGATAATCCGTCAACTGCAACAGACCAATTCCAGCCCACTTGAGGCAGCCAGCTGTAGGTCTCAACAAGCTGATAGGACGGATTACTGGTGTCGTAGAATGCCCAGAAAACGTAAATAATCAGAGAGAATTCAGCTAGGGCCGCAGATAATGTGTACCATCGAACCGCTTTACCTTGCTTATTAGGAAGAAGCGGAATTGGCAAGGCCGCTAAAAGCGGAAATAGAATGATTGCGGTGAGCCACGGAAACTGTGTACTTATCATTTGAGTCTACTCAACGTCTTTAGTGGCGGCATCAAAAGAGTATGAAACCAACAAGTCAACTCAACACTCGTTCAAACTTGCTTTCTGAAAAGCTTCCTCCACATCAAGCTAAAGGAAACTCAATGGACAACAACCGAAATTACATACCCTTTGACTAGGCAAGTCGTGCATCTGCAAACAGTGTCGCGATCGCACGTTCTCATTTATGCGATCGCCGCTGATGAGAATTTGTACCTAACCCAATGATACCCTCGTTTGTTAAGTTAGTTGAACTTTTTCGATATTGATTTGACAAAAAATCGATAAATGTTTCTTTTTGATGTCATTTGTCAAAACTGACCCTTTAGGGGTTGACGATGTTCCATGTTGCCGACCCATCTCATGGGGCCAGCGATGCGACGGCAGTCAAAATTTGAAGCACCATCTGGAAGGCTCTCCCTTAGAAGATTTGAGGCGTTAAGGTCTGGCCTGGGGCGCCAACTCTCCATTCTCCGAATCAGCGTGCAGATATCTTGTCTCAATCCTTTGACAACCAGACAGATATAGGGCAAACTCTGATACCTCTAGAGCTTGCCCTATATCTGACACTAAGCGACTCAATTATTTGAAACTCCCCAGGTAGGATTCGAACCTACGACCGATCGGTTAACAGCCGATTGCTCTACCGCTGAGCTACTGAGGATTGCGTATCCCATCCTAACGATAGACAAACAGTTTTGGCAAGTCTTATCCAGAAAAAAATGGACTATGGATTGAAATTTTCTAGAGAAGCGCCATAACTTCGTCTCGGGCGTCTGCATTTTCAGCCAATACCAACAGCCGAACCGGTTGTTCGTTATCTAGCTCAACATCTTCAAACAGCGCAGTCTGTCCAGACAGGGTTACTGGAATATCTGAAACACCTTCGGGCTGAACTTCGAACGCATCAGCGACGTTAAAGCCCGGTGGAATAGTGACTGAGATATCAGGGGCGGACTCGTCAAAGGTCCAGCGAGGAATTGCATCTTCTGACTGAGCCAGAATAAACCCAATGTCAGTCGGCTCTGTTTTTGTGTCTAAGCTAACAATTGGGATGACCAGCGCGTCTGGCGCCTGAATCAATTCGACGAGAGTATCTTCATCTGAATTCGCTTGACCGGTGACGTCTCCCTCCCTTAGCCACGGACGAACCGCTCTGACCATGCTGTTAAGATCGGCAATCGCCTCCCACCGTTCTGGTGCTTTCTTTGCTTCATTCTGATTAATTTGGAACCATGCCAGTCCTTTAGCTCCAGCGGCGATCGCCATCATGCCTTGAACCAAAATCTCTTGCGGGTCAGGTTGAAAGCTAATCTTGTCTCCCCCAAAGATTGGGTCACGATTCCATGCGGGTGATAGACCCTGGGTATACATCCACGTAGTTAGGGGCATGTGATTGTTTCGAGTATTTCGCAAATAATCAAAGGTTGCCCGTAGCGGTGGATGTTCTCCAAATGCGGTGATGTGAGGTGCTCCTGCGGCCGTATAAAAATCGATCCCTTGAATGTCCGTCATACCGGCAAACGAGCCAATCAATTTATTGGTTTTTCCTCCATTAAACGTCGGCAGTTCTGGATATCGAAGCCAAGAGCGGCGCGAATCCAGGGCTTTGAGGGCCGGAATCGGAACTCCGGTATCGTCGTCGTAAAGCGTGTCATCTGACTCATCACCCGTCATGACTGCAACAATGCCAGAGGTATCTGTGAAATCAGGAACATTACTTGCTGGATCAACAAATGGTGAGTAGTTGATGAATGCTCCAAACCCTTCGGTGTTGGCTAACTCTTCGTTAATCAACTGATAGGGATCGCATGCCTGATTCCGACAGGTTCCATTGTTGACAAAAATCGTGTCGATTCCTGCTTCTCGAACATTCAAGTAGTTTTCTGTGTTGCCAGAGGGAAAGGGACGCTCAGACGTGTTGTTCCAGGCCATGATGGGAAAGAATTCAGGGACAACGCGGCCGGTCCCAACTGCAGCGGGTGCATTGTCGTATTCGACAACCACCGTCCAAGCTTCGCCCGGTGCTGTCGGTGCTGGCAGTGCGATTTCCCATAAGGCGTGAGAATCAGGTGCGATTGTTTGCTGAATCGGGGATACATGAGCAGACGGAGATGCGAGTACATCGGTGCCGTTCACCCAGAGATGCTTAATCGTATGCCCTACGGCATCTGTATTTTGAGCATGAATAAGCAGCTGAGAATAATCATCCGTCGTTGTGACGTAAGTGAGCGGGACAGGAGTTTGTTGAATGGCAAAGGTGCCGTCGATAGCCGAACCGTTTCGAGTTTCAACTCGGATCGAGGCTTGCGTCAACTGGTCCCATTTGGGGTCATTCGAGTGAAAATTGACCCATATTGGTTCGCCTTTCCTTGCTCTAGGTGGCCATACATGGACCCACTCAAATGGTGGCGTTTGGTTGGGATTCTTTTCGTAAATGACTCGGCGCTCAATTCCGTCGATGACAACATCGTTGACGCGACCCGTTGACTGGGCGATCGCCGCAATTTGTACTCGACCTCCGGTCAGCGGTTCAGGTGTGTCTTCGTCATATACCTCATTGGGAAAGAAGAAGTCTTTTCGATAGGTCGCAAAAATCTCAGTATCGAGCTGTCGTTTTGGTGGCGAGACAGGTGGTTTCGGGATGACGTCAACTGAATCTTGCTCCAGTTGCTGAGGTGTCACGTTTTCTAGCACGGCGATCGCCGTTCCCTGAAAATGAATCGTCGTTCCAGTAGCGGTTTCGGTAAGCGTCAGCTCATCGACCTCAGTCAATCCATCAACCCGATCAAATCTCACTTGATCAACACCGGGTTCAAAATCTCGGACGATGTGCGGTTGCGTCGGTAATGTTTGGGTGGCGAGCCAAAACTGATCGGCTCCCGGTCCTCCAGTGAGGTTGTCGCGCCTCTGCCCCGCATAGAGCACATCATTTCCCCTTCCCCCATTTAGCTGGTTTCTTGCGATGCTGCTTCGCGAATCTAAGACATCGTTTCCACCATTACCCCATAGGCGATCGCGTTTGCGAGCAACCAAGGTATCGGCTCCGCCTCCGCCCCTAAGCTGGTTGCGAGCCTTTCCATTCTCAGCACTCAAATAATCGCGACCTCCTGCTCCCTTGGCAGTATCACGTCTGTGCACGAAGAGGCGATCATTGCCGCCCTTACCCAGCAGTTGATTCTGCCCTTGTCCGACGCTGGCATCAATCCGATCTGCCTTCGCAGTTCCGACTACTCGTTGCTTGCGACCATTCACGCGGATTCGGTTCAGTGCTGTCTTCCCTCGTCGTCGAGTGCGGCGATCGCCCGAGACAGAGTCCGCTAACTGGGATACATCGACATCTTGACCCGGTGAAATTAGCTCATCGCCATTACCGATTGATAGCCCTAAGGTCGAGAGGGTGTCTGCGATGGCATCACGTGGGTTGGTTTCGGAATAACCGATGGATTGGATGGAGCGTTGACCGAGCAATTGTCTAGATGGTTCCAGAGGCGTGCCATATCTCAGCGGTGCAGACGGGCCATCAGATTCAAGTTGGGCTAAGCCAATTGGGAACGATTGTAGGGTTTCGTCAGACTCCCTTGCCAGCAATGGTGAGGGGCGAACGGCCAGATGGTGGGTGTCCAGCAACAGCGGATCATCCGTCGTTAATGAGGCAATATCGGGTAGTTCCATGCTGTAGGCGTATGAGAGAAGACAGGTTAAGTAATTGAGTCAGACCGTATTATCTACATCGAGTTGTCATCGGGCGAGTCAAATCCACAAACAGAGGCCAGGTTTTCTCAGTATACGGTCACACTTAGTAAGCTAAGGCACAGCCATCCTTTCGTGGATCAGACCCTGCAATGAGTACGCCTCGTTCGCGGTCAATCCAAACGGCCTGTCCACCACCCAATGGTTTATCAACACGCTCGGTGCGATGCCCCAGTTGCTCTAGCCCGATTTTGATATCTGAGGCAATGGTGTGCTCAAGCTGACATCGATCATTGTTATAAAAGAATCGAGGATAGTCTAGTGCTGTTTGCACATCCATTCCATAGGTCAACACATTGGTCAAAAAGTGGACTTGTCCTGCGGGTTGATAGGCCGCGCCCATCACCCCAAACGGCATCACGGTTTGGCGATCGCGCACTAGCATTCCAGGAATAATCGTATGCAGCGGTCGCTTGCGAGGGGCAATACAATTCCAGTGATGTGGATCGACCCTAAACCCAGATCCTCGGCTATGGAGCAAAATGCCTGTGTTGGGTGTCACGATTCCGCTGCCAAACGAGTGATAGATCGATTGAATAAAGCTCACGGCATTGCCTTCGTCATCAACCACGCTGATATAGACGGTATCTGGATGTTCGGGAAACGCTGGAGGCGGTAGGTGCGTCATTGCTCGGTCAAGGGAAATCTGTTGCCGCACCGTTTCTGCATAGGTCTCAGACAGAAGGTCTTCAATGGGAAGGGTGGCTTGAAGCGGATCGGCCACGTAGATATCTCGGTCTCGATAGGCGATGCGGGCAGCCTCAACCGATAGATGAATACGCTCGATGCTATCCGGCGCATAGCGACCCAAATCCACACCACTTAAGATATTCAACATGATGAGTACTGTAATGCCCTGCCCATTGGGCGGACATTCATAGACCTGATAATCGCTGAAGTTGGTTGAGATTGGCGTCACATATTCACCCGTTGCTTCAGCCAAGTCGTCTAGCGCATGCAGCCCGCCAAGCTTCTGTAAGGTATCAACGATATCCTGGGCGATCGCCCCGGTGTAGAAAGCATCGCGACCCTGTTGAGCAATCGTTTTAAGGGTTTGGGCTAATTGACGCTGAACGTGGCGATCGCCAGACTTGAGCGGGTGTCCATTCGGTAAGAAAAGCTGTTTAGTCGCCGCCTGATGCTCCAGCGTTTGTATCTCACGATGCCAATCGTAGGCCACCCGTGGATGGACAACGTACCCGTGTTCTGCATAGTGAATCGCAGGTTGGAGTAGCGTTCCTAGATCTTTACGTCCATAATCGTCAATCAAACGGCACCATGCTTCAACGGCACCGGGAATCGTCACTGCGTGGGGACTATAGCGATCAATGGCACTGATGTTGTGCTCTAGAAACCAGTCCACCGTTGCTAAAGCTGGAGCACGCCCCGAGCCGTTATAGGCGATGAGATGATCTGCATCGGCAGGCGCGTAGAGGACAAAACAGTCTCCACCAATACCTGTTGACTGGGGTTCGACCACACACTGAACGGCTGAAGCAGCGACAGCCGCGTCCATTGCATTTCCCCCAGATCGGAGGATATCGAGAGCGGTTAGCGTCGCTGTTGGATAAGAGGTCGCGGCTGCCCCCCGAGTTCCGTAAACAGGCGATCGCCCAGGTTGTTGAAAATCTCGCATGGTCATGTGCTTGCAGATGCTCAGCACATTATGACGTAACGAGTGAGGACTCCATGCTCAAGCGCTAGTTTATTTAAGCTCATTAAGAATGAGGCCGGCGTACAGTACTGTGTTTAATATCGTCAGACCAACTGATTCAGTTAAGCGAATCCGCTAAGCAAACTCGTGCCTAGCGCTCCCGAAATTCAACAACATTTTGCCGCACGGTGACATCATAGTTGCCGAAGAAATCATGACCGAGGAGGCCAGTGCTGAGTTCTGGGCCGGCGATCGCCACAAGGAGATTTTGACTTCGAGCACCGCCTACTTCGAGCGAACGGACATAACCCAATAAGAAGGTTGCGCTTCGCTCACTAGCGGTAGCGACGTTTGTTGAGCCAACAGGGTTGACATTGAGTGCCCGCGCCATCGGTTGAGTGATAACCGTGCCACTTGCCCCAGTGTCGACAATCATTTCAAACGTTTGATTTCCATTAAAGGTCACCATCACAACCGGTGTTCCCCCTGCTCGACGAACAATGGGAGCCCGGAAGACCCCACCTTCACGTTGTGGTAGACCGGCTACCCGTGGAGTGGATGAACGGTTGGGTTGAGCTTGATTGTTGCTTGGCGATG
>JBCBLF010000053.1:0-23623 GCA_038520475.1 Cyanobacteria bacterium J06627_8 | reverse complement strand
CTACTAAAACTTCTCAAAATACACTACGAACCTGGAATGATATTTATCGAATTCAAAGTGTTTTAGTTATTGAATATCTGAAACAGAAAGAAATTGATGATTCCATACTTAGGGACGTAGACTCGATTTTCAAGTTAAATGGGATTCGTCAATCACCTGATCTTGCAAGCAGATTATTACCTCTGGAGAAATCTAAAATCCTTCAGATATTAAAGAACGCAGTTAAATACACATCACATCTGCTTCAGATTTGATGCAACGCCAAGTAAATGCAGCAAATTCTTCATAGCTGTCGACGGTTGAGTTGGTTACAGGTTGATAGTCAATCTGAGCAGTAGGCTAATAATCTAATCAATAATTTTAGATTAAGCGCGTAGCGCTAATCTAACCCAGTATTTTTGAGAAAAGTCAAATAATTCACCGTCTTGCTTTAACAGAACTGCGACGGCCGTGACTTAAGTGGAGAATAGGGGAGTCGAACCCCTGACCTCCAGGGTGCGATCCTGGTACTCTACCAACTGAGCTAATTCCCCTTAGAGATTAGTATTTTAGCATCGTGACTTTCGGCAATGATTGTGCGTTAAGCAGCAGTTTGTCTGGGCTCTTGGCCTTCAAATACCTGTTGAATACGCTCAATTTCTAGCTCAGCTAAGTAATCAACGGTCCAATTGGCTTGTCGCTGCATCATGTGAAATGGATATGTGTTGGCGACCCCGACAACTGACATGCCAGCGCGTTTTGCAGCCGTGATGCCGGCAGGCGTATCTTCCAGAACGAGGCAATCTGACGGCTCTAATCTGAGGTTGGGGAACTGCTCATTAAGTTGATCAACGGCTAGTAAATAGCCTTCGGGATCAGGCTTACTGGTTTTGATATCGCTGGACGATACGATGACAGAAAAATCATCCGATAGCTGTCCGCGCTCAAGTACAATGTCGATTTCTTCTCGTAGAGCACCACTCACGAGCCCAATCTTTAATTGAGCAGCCTTGAACTTGTATAGGGCGTCGGGTACATCTGGGTAAATTGGCAGCGGGTTGATAGATGTTAGTTCAGTTAAATAGCGGCTAGATTTCCGTTGAATCAGTGTATTCATGTAGTCCTCTGTGACAACCCGTCCTTGGCGATTCAAAAGATCTGTTAAGCAGGCGCGATCGCTCCGGCCAAGGCAAATCTCTCGATATTCTGACGGATTAGGACGGACATTTTCCTCAATTAAAATCTGCTCGATGAGCTGCTGATGAAGAGCTTCATCGTTGATGATGACACCATTGAAGTCAAATAAAACGGCTTTAAGTGTCATGAATCTAGCCTCGTGGTTAATCACTCAAACATGGTTATGTTAATCATGACACGTCTGGCCAACAGTAGAGTTGAGCAGTCTAGTGTCTTCCTCTCATAGATATGAACTACGCAGTTGAAGTTTTTTTCGCAAGCGCAACCCGCGAAAAAAAACTTCCCAAAGTCCAGGCTCTTACATGAATATGTAAGTCTTGACATGAAAGGATGCATATAAAAAATCCGTAAGTCCCGTGCTAACAACGGTTATGCACAGTGCTATTGCTGAATGCGCGGTTCACTAAAACCTGAGCTATAAAGAAGCTGATGCCTTGTTCCTGATTACGGGCACTCTTAACAGAAAAGAAAATCCATAGGGTTGATGCGAATTGTGCTCCACTATTCATTTCTGCAAATTATTGCAGGCGATCGCCATAGTGACCCGTAGGATTTCGTCAGTCCTAATCAACACACTATTCTCAACTGTTTCTTCTCAACAGGCCGTGCATCATGTTAAAGCGAGTTCTTAAGCCAGGCGATACTCACTTAATGTCCGCAAACGAAGAGTACTGTCGCATCATTTATGAACGTCAGTGGAATGCTCCAAACGTCTTCAATTTGAACGTTGAGCTATATGACAAAGGTGGTGTCCGAATTCGACGGTCGTTTAAAAAAATCACCGTCAATGATGAAGAAACGCTTCTCCAAGAGACGATTGGTGATGGTTGGGAAACGATTTTCAGGCAAGACTATAACGACTGGTTAATTATTTGTCAGAAGCGTCCGCGAACGGTTTCAAATCATGTCCGATACATTTCTGCTCCGACATCAACAGACACGAGTGGGGTCTGGAGGAATGTTTTGGTCGGATCGGTTGGCGTTGGGATTGCAGCACTGCTTGTCGGGTGGTTTATTGGACAGCAACCTGGTTTGTTAACTGCGGATGGCGCCTTTTCTGCCAATGAGTCATCAGAGTCTAATGCCGATGATGGTGCACCTGGAGCAACAGATGAGTCTCCCAATGATGCTTCGGTTAGCACGGAATCATCAGCTCAAGAGGATCGCCTGTCCGACGGAGATAATGGAACGACCATTCCTTCAGGTGAATTTAGTCCTGATCTGAGGAGTGAAGGGCCTGATGATGCTCAAACAATTGGAGATGTGTTGTTTGATAATGACCTGTTTGACGATTCTGATAACGAGGTCGATGCTGTTGACAACTCGAATGACAGTGACCCAGCTAATCCGTTAACGGAAAAAACTGATGAGAACACGACAACTGCTGACAATGATGACGACACTATAGGGTTGGCGATCGCCGATGATACCAATCGTAACGGTGCCAACTACGATCCCTTTGTTTCCGCTGTTCGTCTAGCACAAGCTGCAGTCATCGAAGGGCGAGTGGCAGATACGCGAAGAGAGTGGCTCAACCTGGCTGATCAATGGCAAAATGCAGCTGATTTGATGGCAGAAGTCTCCCGCGATGATGATCGTTACGATGTGGCTCAAAGTCGTGTTGATCTGTACGAAACGAATCGAGACGTCGCACGGTCTGAAGCAGAAAAGGCACGGTCCAATTGAGTCGACGTGACGGCCCAGCTCGATTTGTACATAGAGGGAGCTATTAATGCTTCTGCTGATAATGGTGTGGAACTGTTGAAAAAATAGCCCTATTTGACATATTTTCGTCAGGCGAGATAAGATTATAGACTGTTGAAATATTGCGAACAATCACTAAATTAGTTACTTCAGTTAGTCAATGCCAACTATCCAGCAGTTAATTCGTACAGAGCGAAATAAAATCAAGCAAAAGACAAAGTCTCCTGCTCTAAAGAGTTGTCCCCAGCGGCGAGGAGTATGTACTCGTGTCTACACAACGACTCCTAAGAAGCCAAATTCGGCTCTGCGCAAGGTTGCTCGTGTTCGATTAACGTCTGGCTTTGAGGTGACCGCATATATTCCTGGTATTGGACATAACCTCCAAGAGCACTCGGTTGTTATGATTCGCGGTGGTCGTGTTAAGGACTTGCCAGGTGTGCGTTACCACATTATTCGAGGCACGTTGGATACAGCAGGTGTAAAAGACAGGCGTCAGGGCCGCTCTAAGTACGGTGCTAAGAGACCTAAAGGATAATGTGAAAAAGCTCTGTGTGAGCTTTTTCGGTGCTCAAGAGGCTCGTTCATTTGTTGAGGTAGGCCAATATCGAGGTAGATAAAGCGGTTACCGAATTGGCAAGCGTGAGTTGGTTGCCGGCGCGATGTTTAAAGACCTCTCCGTTTTATTTGAATTGAGCCATCCTATTGGCTGTCAGTTGAATCTATTGATCGGTTCTAAGCTCTTTGTTTTTTAATTCTACTTACGTTCACTAAACTCTTATGTCTCGTCGTACTTCTGCGCAAAAGCGTCCCATTCAGCCCGACCCGGTTTATAACAGCAAGCTTGTTAGCATGATGGTGAGTCGCATCATGAATAGTGGTAAGCGTTCACTGGCTTACCGCATTGTCTATGGTGCGTTTCAAGTCATCCAGGAACGAACAGGCTCTGAGCCTCTAGAGGTTTTTGAGCGCGCGGTCAGAAATGCGACGCCGCTTGTTGAGGTCAAAGCACGTCGGGTTGGGGGAGCAACGTACCAGGTTCCTATGGAAGTGCGCTCTGACCGAGGCATTGCTCTCGCCCTTCGCTGGCTAATTCAGTTTTCTAGGCAGCGTTCGGGCCGCACGATGGCCATGAAGCTCGCCAACGAGTTGATGGATGCTGCAAACGAAACGGGTAGCGCGATTCGAAAGCGAGAGGAAACTCATCGGATGGCGGAGGCAAATAAGGCATTTGCTCATTATCGATATTGATTGATGTTCTCTCTATTGGACAGGTTCGTATCCATTGTCATCAGTATTGATCACGGTCATATCGTCTCTGTTGAAGGGAGTTATCTATGGTCAGGAGTATTGCACTAGAGCGTGTACGCAATATTGGTATTGCTGCTCATATTGACGCAGGAAAAACAACAACAACAGAGCGCATTTTGTTCTACTCCGGTGTTGTTCATAAGATTGGTGAGGTCCATGAAGGTACGGCAGTTACTGACTGGATGGCTCAGGAGCGGGAACGGGGGATTACCATAACCGCTGCTGCCATCAGTACAAATTGGCGCGATCACCGGATTAACATCATCGATACTCCAGGGCACGTTGACTTCACGATTGAAGTTGAGCGTTCAATGCGTGTTCTGGATGGTGTCATTGCGGTCTTCTGTTCTGTTGGAGGAGTGCAGCCTCAGTCTGAGACGGTTTGGAGGCAGGCAGATCGATATCAGGTTCCGCGAATTGCATTCGTGAACAAGATGGATCGAACAGGGGCCAATTTCTTCAAGGTTCACGATCAGCTGCGCGATCGCCTCAGGGCCAATGCTGTTCCTATCCAGCTTCCGATTGGTGGTGAGGATCAGTTTAACGGTGTTATTGATCTCGTTGGCATGAAGGCCAGAATCTATAACGACGATCTGGGTATCGATATGGATGATATTGAGATCCCTGATGACATGAAGGAGCAAGCCCAGGATTATCACACCAAGCTTGTTGAAGCAGTTGCTGAAACGAGTGATGACTTGATGATGAAGTACTTGGAAGGCGAGTCACTTTCAGAAGATGAACTGAGGGACGGTATTCGTAAAGCGACGGTATCGGGCCAAATCGTTCCTCTTTTGTGTGGCTCTGCTTTTAAGAATAAAGGGGTCCAGCTTTTGTTGGACGCGGTTGTTGATTACCTGCCATCACCAGTTGAGGTGCCGCCGATTCAGGGAACTCTTCCTGATGGAGGGGAAGTCATTCGTTACTCTTCAGATGACGAGCCATTTTCTGCGCTAGCGTTCAAGATTATGGCCGATCCTTATGGACGTTTAACGTTTATAAGGGTTTATTCTGGTGTGTTGACGAAAGGTAGCTATATCCTTAACTCAACTAAGGATCAGAAGGAACGCATCTCTAGGCTTATTATTCTCAAAGCCGATGATCGAACTGAGGTCGATGAACTGCGTGCTGGTGATTTAGGTGCGGTTTTGGGCTTGAAGAACACCTTCACTGGAGATACACTATGTGATCCTGAGTCGCCTGTGATTTTGGAGTCGCTTTATATTCCGGAGCCAGTAATTTCCGTCGCGGTTGAGCCAAAGACGAAACAGGATATGGAGAAGCTTTCCAAAGCTCTTCAATCCCTTTCGGAGGAGGATCCAACGTTCCGCGTCGCAATTGACCCCGAAACTAATCAAACGGTCATTGCAGGGATGGGTGAGCTTCACCTCGAGATTCTTGTGGATCGAATGCTTCGAGAATTCAAAGTAGAAGCAAACATTGGTGCTCCTCAAGTGGCCTATCGAGAGACCGTTCGGAAGCCTATCCGGGCTGAAGGGAAATTTGTTCGCCAAAGTGGTGGCAAAGGTCAATATGGTCATGTTGTAATTGATCTTGAGCCAGCAGAACCTGGTTCCGGTTTCGAGTTCGTTTCCAAAATCGTTGGAGGAACAATTCCTAAGGAATACGTTTCTCCAGCGGAATCAGGCATGAAAGAAGCCTGTGAGTCTGGTATATTGGCTGGGTATCCGGTAATCGACCTAAAGGTAACTCTCGTAGATGGGTCCTACCACGATGTCGATTCTTCGGAAATGGCCTTTAAGATCGCTGGTTCGATGGCAATTAAAGATGCTGTTATGAAAGCGTCTCCAGTATTGCTAGAGCCAATGATGAAGGTTGAAGTCGAGGTGCCGGACGATTTTTTAGGCGACGTTATGGGTGATCTCAACTCTCGTCGAGGTCATATCGAAGGCATGGGGTCTGACGATGGTTTGTCGAAGATCATGGCTCAGGTCCCCTTAGCAGAGATGTTTGGGTATGCGACTGACATTCGGTCAAAGACTCAAGGTCGGGGCATATTTTCGATGGAGTTCAGCAAATATGACGAGGTTCCTCGGAATGTCGCTGATATGATCATCTCTAAAAGTAAAGGGAACGCATAACATTCAGAGAAAAAAGGGAATACGTAACTCATGGCACGCGAAAAGTTTGAAAGAAGTAAGCCTCACGTTAATATCGGCACCATTGGTCACGTTGACCACGGTAAGACGACATTGACTGCTGCAATCACGATGGCATTGGCACTCAAAGGTGGTGCTGAGTCTCGTAAGTATGAGGATATTGATGCTGCTCCTGAAGAGAAGGCGCGCGGCATCACCATTAATACCGCTCACGTTGAGTATGAGACGGATAATCGTCATTATGCTCACGTTGATTGTCCAGGGCACGCTGACTATGTGAAAAACATGATCACTGGAGCAGCTCAGATGGACGGAGCGATTTTGGTGTGTTCTGCTGCAGACGGTCCAATGCCTCAGACGCGTGAGCACATTCTTCTAGCGCGCCAGGTCAACGTTCCTAACCTTGTTGTGTTTTTGAACAAGCAGGATCAGGTTGACGATGAAGAATTGCTTGAGCTTGTTGAGCTTGAAGTTCGTGAGTTGCTGAGCGACTATGACTTTCCTGGTGATGATATTCCCATCACAACGGGGTCAGCATTGATGGCAGTTGAAGCGATTGATGCTGGTAAGGCAGATGATCCTTGGCTTCAAAAGATCTATGACCTCATGGATACCGTTGACGAATATATCCCTACTCCTGAGCGTGATGTCGATAAGCCTTTCTTGATGGCAGTTGAGGATGTTTTCTCCATCACGGGTCGTGGAACAGTTGCAACTGGTCGTATTGAGCGCGGCGTCATTAAGGTCGGTGAGGAAATTGAAATCATTGGTATTCGCGAAACCCGTAAGACGACTGTGACGGGTATCGAGATGTTCCGGAAGAGTCTGGATGAAGGAATGGCGGGTGACAACGCGGGTATTCTTCTTCGTGGTTTCAAAAAGGAAGATATTGAGCGTGGTATGGTGCTTGCGAAGCCTGGTTCCATCACGCCTCATACTGAATTCGAATCTGAGGTTTACATTCTGAAGAAGGAAGAGGGTGGTCGTCATACTCCTTTCTTTGCTGGATATCGCCCTCAGTTCTACATTCGGACAACTGATGTGACTGGAACCATTAGGCAGTACACGGCTGACGATGGCACTGCTGTGGAAATGGTTATGCCTGGCGATCGCATCAAAATGACGGTTGAATTGATTAACCCGATTGCAATTGAGCAGGGAATGCGATTCGCGATTCGCGAGGGTGGTCGTACGGTTGGTGCAGGTGTTGTCTCCAAGATTCTGAAGTAAGACTTGAGCTTCACCTCAACGGTGTGTTTTGAAAAGCAATCAGCTGACTTCAAGTTGATGTTGAGCTGATTGCTTTTCCAGTGGCTCCGCCACTTGTTTTGAACCTTGACAACAAAATTATTGAGTTAGACCTATGGCAACGATTCAGCAGCAAAAAATTCGTATTCGATTGAAAGCATTTGATAGACGATTGCTTGATACGTCTTGTGAAAAGATTGTCGATACGGCCAATCGAACAAATGCGACTGCAATTGGACCGATTCCTCTTCCAACGAAGCGTAAAATCTATTGTGTCTTGCGATCGCCTCACGTTGACAAAGATTCTCGTGAGCACTTCGAAACGCGTACCCATCGTCGCATTATTGATATTTACCAGCCTTCTTCAAAGACAATCGATGCGCTCATGAAGCTAGATCTGCCAGCTGGTGTTGATATCGAAGTTAAGCTTTAATCAACACATCCTCATATTCAAAGGTTTGACGTCTGGGTTTTGGGGAGTTTGGTCAGCACAGCTTCCCTACAAATATTTCAATGTCCTGAATATTTTCTTCTACTGAGCATGCGCAGAGGTCTGTTCCGATTTATCACGTTTGGTATTGATGAGGCGTTAATACGGTGACGGAGTCTATTGAGGCCGTTGTGTTTGACCTCGGGGGTGTTATTCTCAACATCGATTACGGTCGAACGATTGAGATGCTTAGCACTCTTAGTCAGACAAATTTTGCTGACACCTATACTCAACATCGCCAAGATCCGCTATTTGATCAATTTGAAACTGGGAAGGTTGGCGCACCTACCTTCCGTGACGGACTCAGACGCTTGCTTCAAACCGAGCTTTCTGATCATCAGCTTGATGTCGCTTGGAATGCGATGCTACTTAACATTCCTGCGGAACGGATTGATTTGCTTGAGCGTGTTGCGACGAGGAAGCGAATCTTTTTGCTTTCGAACACGAATGAAATTCACCAACTGGCCTTCGACCAGATTGTAAGAGTAACGTTTGGCGATCGCCTTGCTAGCTTGACTCAACTTTTTGAAAAGACCTACTATTCGCACCTTGTGGGCGATCGCAAGCCAAACGCTAGCATGTTTGAGCGTGTGTTAGAGGAAAATCGTCTGAATCCGAATCAAACACTCTTTATTGACGATACGCTAGGACATATTGAAGGGGCCAAGAAGGTTGGTTTACAAACCCTTCATTTAACCAATGGGCAAACCATTGAAGACCTCGACGTGTTGCATAGTTAGAAACGAGATTGGTTGACACATGGCTCAAGCATCGATTGGTATTGGCATTGTCGGCACTGGATTTGGGCAGAAAATCCATATTCCTGGTTTTCAAGAACATCCGCAGACCAATGTTGTAGCGGTTTACCATCGGGATGCTGAGAAAGCAAAAGCGATCGCCGATACCCACAACATTCCTCATACATTCACCACCGTCAAGGAACTTGCCGCATGTCCAGAGGTTAATGCGGTCAGTGTGTCCACACCACCATTTCTTCATTTCGAAATGGCGAAAGAGGTGATTAACGCTGGTAAGCACCTGCTGCTAGAAAAGCCAACCGCGATGAATGTTGCTGAAGCAAAAGAACTGTTGAAGTTGGCTGAAGCGGCCGGAATTGTCACCTGTCTAGATTTTGAATTTCGCTATGTTCCTGAATGGATGCGGCTGGCTGAGCTGTTAGAAGACGACTTTGTTGGAAAGAAGCGATTCATTAAGGTTGATTGGCTTGCGTCGGGACGCGCAAATCCTCAGCGCGCGTGGAATTGGTATTCTCAGGCTGAATTGGGTGGAGGAGCCATTGGTGCTTTTGGCTCACATACGTTTGACTATATTGCTTGGTTATTTGGTCGTGTCACTCGCCTATGTGGAAACTTGAGTACAGGCATTACTGAGCGGCCGGATGCAGAGGGAACGTTGAAATCGGTTAACAGTGATGATACCTGTCAACTCTGGTTGGAGATGGATGATGGGACGCCCTGTCAAGTGGTGCTAAGCTCCGTCACCTACCGTGGAAGAGGCCACTGGATTGAAGTCTATGGCGATCGCGGAACCCTCGTATTGGGTAATGACAATCAGAAAGACTATATTCATGGATTTCAATTATGGGGCAGCGAGGCTGGAGAGCCCCTAGTTGAACAACACATTCCTGACCGACTCGCGTTCAAGCAAACTTTCCCAGATGGACGGCTTGCTCCGTTCATTCGAGTGGTTGATCACTGGGTTAAAGATATTGAACAAGGACGAACGTCTGCCCCTGCTCTGCAAGAAGGGGTGTATTCACAACTCCTGATGGATGCAGCTTATGACTCACATCGTAAACGGGCGTGGGTGACGGTTCCAGAGATTTAATTTGAGCCAAATTAGACCATCGTTATACCTATTGGGCTACCGGCATCTGCCAGTAGGGATTACTCTGTAGAGGTATTTGAAGCTCCTCTAAGGGAATATTCCTCATTTTGAGCTAAAGTCAGATGTTGTTAAGGCACTAAGGTAACGAGCAAGTATGCCAAGAAAACCTAGCGAATTTTCGGTGCATTTATTTATGGAAGGCGGGCACCGCGAAGAAGTCAGATTTGCAACGATTCAAGAATTTCAAACTTGGTATAGCGGTGAGCTTGTGCCAAAGTCTGATTCTGGGGACTTCATTACGGTTCCCATTAAAAATATCCAAGGTGAATACATGGTGGCTCGTCCGCGTAGCATTCTGGCGATTCGGGTAGAACCTATCTTTTCCTCTAGTGTTGAGCGGTTCTAGCAACCTAAAAATCTATCGCTGAGTTCCGTTGCCGTGTCTATTTGAGAACACAGTGATATGTATTTGGTGATTCAAGTGAATATCACTCTAACGGAAGCATTGTGGTTGGACGTGTAGCTGTCGCCAGTTCCATAAGAACAGGAAGCGAGCCATTGGGTTGTGTGTCAAGGGACTGGAAACAATCAGAATCCTAACCTAAATAGTTAAAGCCATCATTTGCTCTGCAGCATCAGGGTCCTGTTCTGGGACCAAGTCGTATGAGTTTCTTTATCCTCTCTACAACCTGTTGTTTTCGGTGGAATACATCTATCCGTTGGGGGGCGGCGATCGCTACCATCACAGGATTGAGCCTTAGCGGACCTTTGAATGGGATGGAACCACCTTCATCGGTTCATGAGCCAGCTTCAAATCGAGTTGCTGAGATTATTCGAGTCGAGCCGCCCAGGGTTGAATCATCGGATTTAGAACCATCAGATGCGGAACTAGAGAACGTTCTCGTTCCTGTGTCTCAAGAAGCCTTGGTTTCGATGTTTGGGTCTCAAGTTGGTTGGGATGATCAGTTATGGGCTGCCGATGGAGACGGCGATCGCAACCGATTGATGACTGCGATTGATCAGTCGCTGGCTTATCTCAGCACACCCGCTGCAGCTGACTCGTATGCTGAATATCCCATTGCTGCATTTACTCTAAGCAGAGTGCAGCGAAGTTTGGAGCGATTCCGTACCCTTGTGCTGACTGCATCGTCGGCAACGGAGTTACAGCAGTCGGTTTTGGAGGAATTTGTCTTTTATCGGTCGGTTGGACACGACGGAGAAGGCACTGTCGATTTCACAGGTTATTTTGAACCTACTTATGCAGCCAGTCGAGTCCCGACGTCAGATTACCGATATCCACTCTATCGCCTTCCGTCTGACTTTGAGAGCTGGACTGAACCCCACCCGACCCGTGCTGAATTAGAAGGATGTGATGGATTACAGGGGGCGCAAGGTTGGCTAAGTGGAAATGAATTGGTGTGGCTGGGCGATCGCCTTGAAGCATTTCTGATTCAAGTCCAAGGTTCGGCTCGATTACAGCTGATCGATGGTACAGAGATGAGCGTTGGGTATGCTGGGCGTACGAATTACCCCTACCAAAGTATTGGCAGACTTTTGATTGACGATGGAGAGGTCCCAGAATACGGACTTAGTCTTCCTGCCGTGCTTGAGTTTTTTGATCAAAATCCATCTGCACTTGATCGATACTTGCCGCAAAATAATCGCTTTGTTTTTTTTCGAGAAACGTTTGGTGCCCCACCACAAGGGACGCTGAGTGTTCCGGTTACGGCGGAACGGTCGATTGCAACGGATAAATCCATCATGCCGCCGGGAGCTCTGGCATTGATTGTGACCGATATTCCGATTGCAGCGCCCAGCCAACTATCAGCCCTCACCGTAGAAGATGCGAGTTCAGCATCATTGCCCCAGTCACCAAATGACATCACTTCAGGCCCATTTATTAACCAAAGGGTCAATCGATATGTGTTGGATCAAGACACCGGAGGGGCAATTCGTGGTCCCGGTCGAGTAGACGTTTTTATGGGAACTGGACAAGAAGCAGGAGAGCGTGCTGGGCTAATCAACACATCAGGCGCACTCTACTATCTGTTGCTGCGTGATTAAGGATGAGTGATTAAGGAATTGCTGCCGAAACGATTAGTTCTGAGAGGCGAGTTATTCAAATCATTTCTTCGCCTGATTCTCTGGGATATAGCCGTCACCAGCTCTATTCTCGACGTCTCAGATTCATAACGACGGAAGTCATGAGCGGGGTTAGGGTGTCCGTTTTTGAAAATATCTTAAGAATATTTAAATCCGAATCGGGGTGTTTGCCGTATTGAGAATGAAAGGTTCGCAAACCTTTACATCACGGACGGTATCAATATTCCTAGGAGTTTACACGTGTCAAACGCAGCAAGACGTAACGGAAAGACATCGGTTAGCCTAAGCACTGACCTGACCAATGCCCTGAGTTCTTTGGGAGTTCAGGCCAGTGGTTTCGGGAATACGACGATTCAAGATGGAGTTGCTAATTTTCTGGTTACTGGAGGAAGCGCTGATCTTGAAAACACGGCAGTTGAAATTATTCACAGTGGCGGGCTAACGTTTCGTGCAGGCACAACAGAGGTCAGTTTGACTGATTTTATTATTTCCAACTTAGACGGACAAACGACGCTAACAGGCCTAGTCTTAGTTAATGGTGAGTTGGTTACTCGTGCTCCACTATTTGATTTAGAAATTGGCAGTGTTGGCACCTCGCGCCGGCGACGACGTCCAAATCTTGACATTGATGACGTTGAAGTGTCTCTTTCCGATGCAGCTGCCGACGTTCTTAACCAAGCCTTCGGGGTTACGGCCTTTGAAGGTGGCTTCAACATCGGAACTGCGACAGTCGATGCTCGCTTTAACCGGAATGGCAACATTAGCGATCGCCTTCTTCCGGTTAGAGATTTTTTGGGTGATGATACCTCTCTTTTCCCTGGAGCTACGGCAGATGTTCTTCCTACAGGTCGAACGTCGGTTGAACTGAGTGATTCATTGACCAATGCATTAGGTGCGCTAAACGTTGAAGCACGAGGATTCCGTCGCACTCGTATTCGGAATGGTGTTGCAGATTTTCTGATTACTGGGGGAGCAGCAGATTTAGACACTACTGAAGTTGAAATCATCCATAGGGGCGGATTGAGGTTAAGAGCAGGACGCACTAGAGTCGATCTCACTGATTTTGTTATCAGCAATGTCAATCAGCGCACCTTCTTGACTGGAACTGTTTCAGTAAACGGTGTTCTAGGCGATCGCATTCGATTGTTTCGGTTAGGCGTTGGAGATGTTAGTGCGTCACAGAATGGGCAAGTGACCGATCTTGATCTGACAAATGTGGAGGTGACGCTAGCTGGTCGAGCAGCTCGTACGTTAAATCGAGCTTTTGATGTGGATGCCTTCACTCGCGGGTTCGATATTGGTACTGCAGAAGTTGACGCATCTGTCGTTTGACATTGCGTTTAGGAACGGTGTTTTATTAGAACCCTTTTCTATCAGCCATCAATTTCACAACACGGTGTTCGATCACGATGCAGCGTTCAACAGCATCCTTCCTCCATCGCTTGGAAGCTGCTGTTGAACGCATTACATTGATTGCTTTCAAAGATTGCTTTCAAAAACCCGAAGGGTGATTAGCATCGCTAATCACCCTTCGGGTTTTTGATTATTCGCTAGAGGCGACTAGTCGCTTCTAATCTTTTGTCGAGAACTTATCAATAATTTGGTCTCTTTGTCCAAGAACTTGTTCTTTCAAAGATGAGAAATCATTAGACAGCTCGTTCCGACTCGATGCCTTTAGGAGATATCGATAGATAAACCAAGCTGAATATCCAATTCCAATAATCTCAAAGGTAGGTGCAAGCAAAGGAACTTCGTTGATTGCGCCGAGAATGGCGAAGGCAACTTTAGCAGTTAAGAAAATTGCTAGGACAAGACCAACTGTAACAATGGGCTGACGATATTCGCTAAAGAAGGATGAAATATAACCAGGCAAATCTTTTAAGAAAGTTGATGCTTGCTCTCCAAGTTGCTGCCACTGCTCCTGTGCTTGCTCAGAAGAGGAGAGCTTTCGCATCGTACCCGATTCGGGTGTTTCAAAGTCGGTAGAGGTTTCTTGCTTAACTTCAGGATCCATATGTCCCACACCTTATGAACTAAACGCGTTTTGGAAACAACAATCTGCTATCGGATGCCGGATGAGCACCTGATGCTTGCTCTTCCAAATCGAAAGGAGGGCAAGTCAGGCCCGCATGCCAGCCCGTTTGTCAAACAGGGGCAACAAACCTTTTGTTTAACATCCCTTGGAGCATCGCTTGGTGGACCCCAAAAAAATTAGCGGCCCAGAGCAATTACCCTTGTCAAACATACTAGACCCTAAACGACTGTTTTGAGAATTGCAATTAATCTTCCATAAGAAGATTTGTCCAGTCAGTGTCATCCTGATAAGTAGTTTGCGCTGTTAGTTTCTATGAACTGCAATGGTTAGCTCAGCCTCAGACATGTTCAACCCATCGATGATCAGCAAGATGGGTTGAACATCCTTAACAACGCTGCTTAGTTGTCCGTTCCCTCGTTCATTTGGATAATTGTAAAGTACGCTCCTTGAGGATCTTGAAGAATTGCAAAACGGCCAACACCTTTAATATCCATTGGCATCATCTCCACCGTTGCACCTAAGGTTTTGGAATGTTCGATTGTTGCATCACAGTCGTCGACAGCAAAATAAACAACCCAATTCGGCGGGATCTCTCCCCAATCAGGCTGAATTTCGAGCATTCCACCGATTTGGCGATCGCCCTCCTCAAACGTAAAGTAGTCTCCACCGACTGCATTCATGCTCTTGTCAGTTGACCAACCAAATAATCCGTCATAAAACGCTGTGGCAGCTGAAACATCTGTCGTGTGAAGCTCATTCCACGAAAAGGTTGATGGCTCATTAGCAAGCTGTGCACCCATATGCTGTTTTGGTTGCCATAGCGCAAAGGCCGCTCCAGTTGGGTCTTGAACCAAGCTCATACGACCCGACTCCATAACATCGCAGGGTTCGTGTAGAATCTTTCCACCCAGGGTTTGAACCTTTGCGACGTAGTCATCGACATCGTTTACAGATACGTAGCTTAACCAGTGCGGAGGTGTTCCAGGAGGGTACATGTCGGGGGTCATTTGATAAAGCGCACAAACGTCCTTCTCGCCTTTTTGCAGCATCGTGTATGTGCCAGCGTCTCCAGCAGGGACATCAGTCGCGTTCCATTTAAACAATGCTGTATAAAAATCCTTAGCTGCTTTGGCATCTGTTGTTGCCAAATCAACCCAACAAAAGGTTCCAGATGCATACTCAGTGAACTCAGTCATACTTAATCCTCCAAGGGGTTATGAATTTTCAGACACAACTTTGATCTCATTGAGCTTGGATACTATCAAAAATAGTATACATGAACTATTTTTGATAGGTCAAATATTTTTAGGTAAACTATATTAGTTCATTCTATTTAATAAAACTGGTGCGTCAAATATTTCTGTGGAGCTCGGTAGGCGAATTCCACAGAAATCCAAGGTCGTACTGCTTTCTTAAAAACCATCTACCCATACGGGCGTTACGCTAGCGTAACGCCCGTATGGGTAGATGGTTTGGGGGGAATTGGTATTAGGACGCAGATTTTAGTTATGTCTGAAATTCACTGCGAGTGACGATTGTCCTGCGCTGCGTGGCAATCGAGTCAAGACAAGTGGTATCAACATGGCAATGTAAACGATGTCAATTGCTTTAGGGAGTTAAGGTTCATTCGTACGACCCTATTAGAATGACAGAGCTGCTTAGCCACGCAACCTAAGAAACGTGGTCTGTTTCGTTTTGTTCGGCTCCACGCTGATTCTGATGGGAAAAATTGCTAATCCGATTGTGGCTAGCGTGGTGATGATGAACGCGATTTTGCAAGCGACTCTTCTGGGTTGGGCTGATTTTACTTGGATTAGAACTGCGGGGGGCTTCAGAAACTGGCACGACCGAGATCTGATTGTCAGGTGATATCACTTTTAATGCATCTGAGTCTTTATCAGGAGAAGACTCATCAATGGATTGAAGGCTGGTATCGATATCATCTGCCTGTGCTTCATTTGCGTTAAACGTGTTTCTGACAGACCAAGACAGCTTAAACCGTTCTGAAATCGCCTTAAACGATGCTCCAATTTGCTGACGGAGTCGCCAGCGACGAAAAGCTCGATTAAACTGTTCGTCCTTTGGCCATAACACTTGCCATGCTTCCCAGAAAATGGCTGCTCCCCAGATGACGGCAGGATAAACCGCCCAGTCAACGCGATGGGTTGTCATTCCATTTAGCAGCACAAGGACGGAGTTCACTCCAATGTGCTGGACAATACTGCGTCGAAGCTGCTGATGACGGAACGATGAAAATTCTTGTCGAGCCTGCTGCTCTTCAAGCTGAACCTTCCACTCTTCTTCTGCTGCTTCCAGAGTCGCGGCAGAAATTCCTAAGTCTTCTGCAATTTCATATAACTGAGAGCGAAGCAGAGTGTTGTCTTGACCCTGCTTGAGCATTGCTAGCTGCAAAATTTTTTGAGCTTCTTCATTATCGTAAGCCTCTGGCATCTGATGAACTCCCAGAGTAAATGGACGCCACTATGACACACGAGCATTATCGTCACCGACGACATACCTTTCAGTATAAGGGCATGCTCTTGGGAATAAAACGAAATAGAACCAATACGACAAAATTGTAAATTTATGTCAATTTTGATGTCTGCGCTTATAGCAGTGTGCAACTGAGTTAGGTATGGAAGCGGTATTGTGGGACGCGTCGCAGCCTACAATACTGTGCTTAATCAATACGCCAAGCGCCATATCTAATAATGGCGAACGCCATATCTAATAATGGCGAACGAGATCATCAAGCGTGTCATAGTCTGGCAGAGTGGTATCAATTTCTTTGCCATTTCGAAGGACGATGCGATCGCTCTGGGGGCGGGAAAGTAATTCGCTAAATGTGCGGGCTTTGAAAATCACGACGTTCGCGGGGAGCCCAACACCGATTCGACCATGGGTTGGGATGCCGAGCACATCAGCAGGTGTGCGGGTGATGGAGTTGGGCCAATCACCGTAGGGTGCGTCGAGGTGTGCGATTCGTACAGACTGCGTAAAAACTTCGAGCGCGTCGTGGTCGCCAAACCCAAAAAATGGGTCTCGACAGTTGTCGCTGGCGATCGCTACCGGGATGCCCATTGCTTTCAATTCGTGTAGGAGCGTCATTCCCCTCCAGCGAGGCGATGTGCCAGTTTGCAGTGGACCTGGAGATGCCGCTGTTGTTTGGTGAAAATGTTGAGACGCCGTTTGATAGCGATCCTGAAGATACAGATTGCACATCGGTAAGCTGACAACGGCAATGCCTGCTTCCTTCACCAGTGATAAGGTTTCTTCCACGTCATGGGTAGGCTGCACGGCTAGGCTACAGCAATGCCCACAGACGACTGGGTTAGAGAACTGGTGACGAATCTTCGCTTGGGCGATACGCCGCAGCGTGTTGTGGTTAGGATTCCCACTTTCATCAGAGTGAAAGTCCAACGGCAGATTTCGTTCCTTAGCGAGGGAAAAGACCCGATCGAGGTAAATGTCTAAGTCATCGTGCGGGAAGGCGACCCCGCCCAAAATGCCCCCTGGAACCGTCGCGATTCGATCAGCAAGAACTTCACCGTCGGTCCCCATAAAGTAGTCGAGAGAAACTAAGCATACGGCCTGTAAACTCAGGCGATCGCTCCATTCGGCATGGAGTTGCTTGTAGGCACTGAAGCTAATGTGAGCCTGCTGTCCAGAGGAGTCGATGTGCGTGCGAATGGCTGACGTTCCATGGGCATAACTACATTTCAGCCCAAACTCCATTCGCCGATAAACATCTTCTTCGTCCCAATGGGCTACGGCATCGTCTTTGACCGCTGACAGCGCCTGATCAAAAGTTCGATTAGCATTAGGAGCGCGTTCCCAGATGTGCCCCTTGTCGAGGTGGGTATGCATGTCAACAAAGCACGGCCACACTTGTTTACCCCTCAGATCAATTTCTAGCGGGGGAAATGGAGATGGAGGTAATTGTCCAGATGGGGCAATCGCTGTGATGGTGCCGTTTTCAATGGCGATGTCAACGTTGCAAAGGGCCTCACCAGTCAATGGCGATCGCCCTTGAAGCTGGGCCGCTTCGACTAACGCAGTATCCATATCTAGAAAACAGGAAGCAACATGGCTGTTGACTAAGCGATAAGAAGAAGCCGCTGGAATCATAGATGCGAGACACCGTGCAAAAGATTGAACTTCAATTTTATCGGGACGTGGCTAAAAAAGTGCTATCTCATCGACAGCAGACGAACGTTTCAAGTCCTATCATCATGTGTTGCGTCAAGTCCTTGAAATCAGCATTCGACAGAGACTCTGGTCAGCTGTCTTGTTTGACTGCACTCTCATGCCAGTGACGAAGTGCCATGTCTGATGCAAGGGTCAGAGTTACGAAAATGAGGACCCCAAGAATTGTAATCATGAATAGAGCGGCGAACATTCTGGGAATCTGCAGGTTATAACCGGATAAGAGAATTTGATAAGCCAAGCCCGAGCGCGCGCCTCCAGTGCCAGCGACAAACTCTGCGACGACGGCACCAATTAGAGCTAACCCGCCGCTGATACGGAGTCCTCCTAGAAAATAAGGCATCGCGCTCGGCAGCCGGAGATGAATTAGAGTTTGCCAACGGGACGCTCGATAGAGCTTAAAAAGGTTAACGAGGTGATGGTCAGCACTATTGAGCCCCAAGGTTGTGTTTGAAATGATAGGAAATAGCGCCACAATCCAGGCACATACAACCAGCGCAGCGAACGTGTTGTTTTGGAGCCAGATAATGATTAGTGGGGCGATCGCCACAATTGGCGTCGTTTGCAAAATAACAGCATAGGGGAAAAAACTTCGCTCCACCCACTTACTTTGAGCAAATAAAACAGCGATGAGCAACCCAGATAGTGTTGCTGCTAAAAATGCAGTCAACGTAATCTGTAACGTCACAATGAGAGATGGAAATAGGGTTCCCCATTCCATCAATAAGGTTTTTCCAATTAGAAGTGGGCCTGGTAGCAGATAAGGTGGAACATCGTTGACCCAAACTGCCACTTGCCACGTGATCAGCACGAGCGCACCTACGCTAATTGGGGCCAAGATATCAAGGGAACAAAGAGTGTTAATGAGCGATCGCCATGGGAGACGACGTTTTCGTGAGCGATGGACCTGTTTGTGTGTATGGTTATCAGATAATAAGCTCATGAATGGCTATCGGTTAATAGAGGTGCTCAAATGAGCGAGGCCCAAAGTATAGATTTAGCCATTTAGACTAGGACGTCCAGTATCATTCGGTTCCTTGGCGCATCTCCAAATGGCTCGCCGTCTGGCCTAACGGAACTGTCGACGGCTATCGTTCCGCGAGTCCTGGATAGGCGGCATATCGCAGTTGTCATCATTTAGAATAGCGTTTTCGGTGTCGTATAGCGCTGCACGTAATCTTAAAGCCTCGGGCCTAGCACTAATCTCGATAGAGTGATATCAGCAATTTTGAAGTTCTTTTTTTGAATTCTTCACAGGACCATAGCCAGATTGAAATTGCGAAGATCTTATTGTTTGTATAGCGGAATTTCTATGCTTGGTGGGCAGTTGTAACCATTACAGAATATTGCCTCCGCATAGCCCCTTTTTCCCACCATGCAGTCGACAGTAATTTTTCGATTTCAAAAACGAGTAACCCGATATGTCGGGTTTTCCTTTAAGAATCCAACCTGGCTTTTAATGTTTGTGTTTGGGAGAATTTTGCTAATTCGAAAGCTGGTGGCTTTTCTCCTGCGAGATCCTCAAGTTGTTCAAACGTATCACGGCCAAAGCTCACACTTCAATTCAGTGAACACTGGCGAAATAGTGCATGCCATGAGAAAAGATGGATTCTACCAGGGATTGAGATTATCTCCTTATACGTTGAAGCGAATTCTTAACTTTGTGCATAACACTAAAATGTATGTCGGAGGTAAGCCTGAGATTCAGTTTCTCTACGCAGATAAATCTACAATTCAGCGGTCTTGTGGCGCCTTTGCCCATGGCATCTATCCTAAGTTTGCTCTAGAGTCATGCGCTGTTATTCAGTCATTGGTTCGTGACCCAAAACTACTGGAAATTTCAGCTCAATATTTGGATGCCGCACCTAAACATATTTCCACTAATTTATGCTGGTGTTTTCAGGGCGATCGCCACCTATATGAACACAGCGGCTCAGGAGATGCTCAAATTCGCTTTCATTATGATTTAGATGATTATCATTCCATCAAGTTCTTTTTTTATCTTACTGATGTCAATCCAGATAGTGGTCCTCACTACTGTGTATTGGGCAGCCATCGCAAACGTAAATGGAACTATCAGCTCTCTCCACTGATTGGACGTTCCGATGAGGCCATCATCAGAGATTTTGGTCAGCATACGATTCGACAAGTGTGTGGTGATGCCGGTTTTGGCTTTGTTGAAGACACCTTTTGTTTCCACCGGGGGACGCCTCCAACTCAGGGCGATCGCCTTCTGCTCACCATTGAATACGGGTTACAAAACTTTGGTCAGTGGAAGTAAGAGTTGGTCGTGATCAACCGTCTTATATCACTTTGGCGATCTAGCTTTAGCTCCCTACGCGGCTGTAATGATTCTTACCTTAGCCATCAGGAAATTGCCAGCAGGCGATCGCCTCTACATCTAAACTACCGCAGCGAGAACAGGCTTCTTTCTCAGAGGCCACCCATTCGCTGTCACACTGGCGACAATGGCAAAACACGTTATTGCGATTTGCTTCCTTTAGGCACCGCTGCCATTCTGCTAGTTCCGTAGGACTCAACTGCTGTGGCCACCCACCCCCTTCAGTCATATAACGTGTCCTCGATTAGATGCTTACTTACTCGAAAATGATATGTTCAGGATTTTAGTTACGATTACCTGTATTGTAGTGCAATTTAAGTTAGTTCCTTTCGATAGGCGTTGGGAGTCATTCCTGTAAGCTTGCGAAAATGCTTGCAAAGGTTGCTCTGGTTAGAAAAACCACACGCTAGAGCAATATCGGCGATCGCCATCGATTGAGGATGTCGGAGCAGCCATTTTGCCTGCTCAACACGTTGCTGAATCACATATCGATAGGGAGTAATGCCCATTGCTTGTCGAAACAGACGACAAAAATAATATTGACTCATGCCTAGCAGAGCAGACAAATCTACGAGCTTAATATCTTGCCCTAAATTAGACTGAATGTAGTCCAGCACCCGATGTAATTGACGCTGGGACAGCCCCTCTTCATATTCAGGAATCTCTCGCGTGCGCATCGTATAGTGTCGAAGCAGATGGACCATTAGAGTCTGGCTCAACGTATCAACATAGAGTTGGTCTAAAGAAGAATCGCTGTTCATGCCATGGGTAATTTGGGAGAGGATCTGCTCAAGCAACGGATCACTTAACCCAAACTGCGGAGAAAGACTGAAGCTAGCAATATCTTTGAGTTCTGATACGGTTTGATTGAATGCCTGTGCCTTAACTTGGAGACAGACATAACGATAATCGCTTTCTGTTTCAATGGTGCATTGAGTCGATGTTCCTGCTGGATAAATAGAAATGTAGCCAGAGCGACAGGTGTGTTGTTTAGACGTCAAACCATCCGGCGAATAGTTCGTACTCAGCTGTCCAGCGATAGGTAAGACAATCAGGTGATCGTTGAAGACCACTTCAGGACAAATACAGGGCTTTACTTGTCCGCGCTCAGACACTACATCGTTAAACGTATTCGATTCTTGATAGACCAAAAAGGGCTTTAAAACCTCTGAAGGTCGGTTAATGAGAGTTTGAGAGGCCATGGAATGGACTCCATCGATTCACCAGAGCAAAACTGTATTGAAAAGTCAATGTCTAGAATTTTAATTTTTTCTTTAGGATTATAATAAGAGCCTCAAAGCAATACCGTCCAATACTTATTCAGGCAAGAACAATACCTTTTGAGTATGAATATAGAACTGCGTCAGATGCACTACTTTGTCGTAGTCGCAGAGGAGTTGAACTTTACGCGGGCGGCAGAGCGATTGCAAATTGCTCAACCCCCGTTAAGTCGGCAAATTAAGGCGCTAGAACAGAACCTAGACATCACACTGTTGGAACGTACGAATCGGAGAGTGACGTTAACCCCAGCTGGAGCAACATTCTTGGATGAGTGTCGTCAAATTCTAGATCGAGTTGAGCGAAGTATACGACTGGTCCAACGAGTGGCTAATGGTGAAACAGGTCAGCTGGTGGTGGGATTTGAAGGGGCTGCCCACAATGAGTTGATTCTCCAAGCGATTCGTGATTTTCGAGCCCAGTATCCCGATGTGGATTTAATTATGCAGGAGATGTCTTCAGGCAAACAGGTAGACGCCTTGGAACAGGGACAGATTGATGTAGGGCTGATTGAACCCATCGCGGCGAGTGATGATGTTGAACTCACGAACCTCCTTGCGGAACCATTAGTGGTGGCGATGCATAACGCCCATCCCCTCTCGGGTGAAGCATCCCTACCCTTAAGTGAATTGGCAAATAGTGCTTGGGTCACAGGCCGCAATGATTGTGGCTGTGGGTTGCTCATGCGAATTTTAGATGCGTGCCATCAGGCTGGATTTTCGCCAAAGGTTCAACAGGAAACCAATGACTTACAAATGACGCTAAGGTTTGTGGCCTCTGGCATGGGAGTGACGCTATTGCCAGAATCAAGCGCCCTTACCCAGGATGGAATTGTGTATCGCCCTGTACAGCCACCCGCCCCAGAAACTCAGTTAGCGATCGCTCGTCAGTCTAATCAGCGATCGCCTGTTATCGATTCATTTTTGCGTATTTTAGAAACTTGTTTGAATGCTAGATCCGAGAAATAATTGGCACGGATAGACATGGAGCGATCGCCCTTCAAAATCATCGAGATGCGATCGCCACCTGCGAAAGCTAGAGACTCGCAAAATCTAATCTGGGAACGCATTTATCGCGTAAATGTCTTTCCCAATTCTTTTAACAAGAGCTTGGAAAAGGAAGACAGCAGGCGGGTTCAAAACATCATCTCGAACGACAGCACCAAGGCGACGGATGAGAGAATCAGGCAGCAGGCGGACTTGTACTGATTCTGGAATGGGCAATGCAGCTAAATACGGCAGGATAGCAACACCTAGCTTCTGCTCAACCATGCTGACAATGATCGCATCTTCGTTAATTTCATAGGCAATATTTAGTGGTGAGCTGAAGCGCGATACGTGATCGCGTAAGGCATCATATCCGCGATCATTGGGCGCCGGCATAATGACAGGATATTGACTTACATATGACCAAGTCGCTGGCTGGTCAGGTGGCAACGTATCTTTCGGGAGTAATAAAACATAAGGGTCATGTCCAATATCGACCATGGAATATCCTAATGGATTGTAAATATCCATGAGTCCAATATCGGCAGAACGGTCATTGAGAGCGGCCTGAACTTCACCATAGTCAAAACATTTGGTGACGGTGACGGTAATGTGTGAATACTGCTGGTTAAATTGTGCAATGACAGCTGGTAACCACCGTGTTGCTAGACTGGCAATCGATGCGATCCTGACCTGACCTGTTTGTGCGCTTCTAGATGCGATCGCCTGCTCTGCAATCTTATCCAGGAGTAATAACATCTGCTGAACAGGTGCTAATAT
>JBCBLF010000052.1:8300-23697 GCA_038520475.1 Cyanobacteria bacterium J06627_8 | reverse complement strand
ACCATAGAGATTGCTCTCAAAGTCGACAATGAACAACTCCACTATCCTCGGGAGGAAGTGCTTGAAATCATCCCGATCGCCAAATGTGGTCATTGATTTGAACAGAAATACGCCTAGGTCTTGCCAACTCAGCTCATCCAACGGAGCGACATGAAACGCCTCTCCTCGTGCTTGAAGGTCACAATGAGGACATCCCGCGATGTAATCCTTGAGCGGGTAGTTGCGAAACGCTTCATAAATCTCAGCTATTGGGGTGCTGCTAGAACTCACGATGCCGCCTAACCGATTGAGATGAGCTGTTGCATGTGATTCCTGATTCAATCAGATAATTTTTCGACAGTCGGCTTCATCGAGTTGTCATCTTGTAAGACTCTGACAAAACAACTACTGCCTACTATAGTCGAAACATTGCACGTACGACGTCTGGAGTTTTCCCAGTCCAAAGATGAAATGCTCGAAAGAAGGAACTCGGATCACTGTAGCCGAGCAAGAATGATATCTCAGCACTGGAATAGGATGTATTGGCTAGATAATGATTAGCCAGTTCTGCACGTAAGTTACTTAGCTCCTGTTGGAAGCTTGTGCCCTCTTCCTTTAGTCGCCTCTGTAATGTACGGGAGCTAACCGCTAGTTTTTGTGCAGTCTCAGCTATTGAGCATTGACCACTTGCCAGAATTTCCATTAGACAAGCCCGAACACGATCACGGAACTGAGACCCTATCTCTAGGTGTTTCATACGTTTTTGTAGCTCTGGCTCAAAAATTGACCACATCCCTGTATTTGAGGTTAGAAATGGTCTTTTGGCATCCGCTGCGGCGAAGGCTACAGCATTGAGTTCTCCTCTAGTTAGGGGAACACCAAAGAATGCCTCGAATTGACTGGCTGCAAGGATACTGATAGAGCTTTGTACCGCTAAAGGAATAATGTGAGCGCGGGTAGTGAGTCTAGCCAGATGCACAAAAAATGCCAGTTCAGTGGCGATGAGTGACTGTGGCAGAGGCAGTTGTCCTGGCAACTCGCCCAAAATAACCTGAGTTTGATGGTCGGCTTGCTCAACATCAAGTCTCAAGGGGCCTATCAGGGGCTTATATTGGGCCAGTCGCTTCAAGGCTTGGTTGAGATTTTCGCTGCAAATACAAGCAAACATTGGTGGGCTAAAGGATTCTACTGTAATCGACTGGGCGACGCGCAGCGAGAAGGCTGGGTCGCTGGACAAAAGTGTCTCTAACCCTTGCCAATAGCGAAAATACTCTTCTGTAGTCAAGGTGGACGATGGTTGACGAAACAAGTCGAGTGGTAAACGAGCTTGGTGTAATAAATCCTGGGGAGATACACCCAGATCCTGCAACAAGACTTGCCATCCTGAATCCAAGGCAAATTTCTGACTTCCTGAGTTCATGTCACAAAGATCATCTCCTGATCAAAGACCAAACTGTGCCTTGATACCTGCCAGGAAGGTCTCATCATCTGCCACTTTCCGATTTGCAACAATTTCCTGAGCATCTGGCCCAGCTGTATATCGCAGTTTATGGGTACCATCAGTCGCTGCTTGATAGATGACTTCGGCCACTACGATAGGCTCAGAACCACTTGCTTCTAAAGGCCCCATCGCTGCAAATAATTTACCCACTAATGCTTGATACTCTGTAAGGTTCTCATCATTATTGAAGTCGAAAGAACGACCACCAAAGTCGGTCCTAATCATTCCTGGCTCTACGACTTTGACCTTGACACCGATTGCTTCCATTTCGAAACTGAGTGCTTCAGATAACCCCTCAACTGCAAATTTTGAACCGTGATAAAGCGTGCCTAAGGGAAAGGTCATCTTACCGCCAATGGAAGAGATGTTAATGATCATGCCGTCTCGATTCGCACGAAAGTGAGGCAGAATGGCCTGGGTTGTTTCGAGCAACCCAATCACATTCACCTCGAACTGACGTTTGATTTTTTCGACTGGTGTCGCTTCCAGCAAACCGTAAGCCCCATACCCTGCATTGTTCAACAGCACATCAATTTTGCCAAACTGGGCGATGCCTGCCGCTACGGCAGAGGTAATGCTGGCAGAATCTTGAACATCCAAACGGGTCACTAAAACATTATCGAGTTGAGTTAACTCTGCTTCTTTTTCTGGCGATCGCATCGTAGCGATGACATTCCAACCTCGTTCTTGGAAATATTTGGCTGTTGCCTTACCAATACCACTGCTAGATCCAGTGATCAAAATTGTCTTGCCCATCGTTATATTCCTCTAGTGTGACTCAGAGTCGGAGCCTAGCTTGATGCCCTAATCTGGGTTGATAGGAAACAGCATAGAGGGCAAAAATTTTCTTGATAATCACATAAAGCGTCAAACTTATTGCATTTCACGCCAGATTATCGAAAGGGGCAAAGGGATTAGCTATTGCAAAGGATGGTAGCAGTATCGGGATAACGCAGTTGCAGCTGTGAAAGTTCACTATGCGAGAGTGCACTATGGGATGAGACACGATTGGGTGTGGTTATATTTGAATCTTGATTCTAAGATGGGATCTCAGTCTGCTAATCCCTTCATATTATTCAACCCATGTCCGCGCCTCTTGCTGAGAATGCTCCTTATTCTGAGACCTCGATTCATGCATCATCGCCGGCCCATCTGGAGTCTGCTCCATCCGATGATGTGCAGGCTTCGATAGGTGGTGATGTACAGGGTCCGTTGCTGGGGCGATCGCTCTCCGAACTAACCGAGTGGGTTAAGCAGCAGGGGCAACCTGCGTATCGTGGCAAGCAGCTCTATCAGTGGCTGTATCAGCAGGGTGTGCGATCGCTCGCTGATATTTCCGTGTTTCCAAAAGCGTGGCGAATGGAGCTGGCTGACAGTCCTGTGGGGCGATCGCAGCTCCACCATCGTTCAGCATCGCCAGATGGCACCGTCAAATTTCTTTTACGACTAGCGGACGACCAGATCATCGAAACCGTGGGCATTCCATCGGGTAAACGCCTGACTGTGTGCGTATCATCTCAGGTGGGATGTCCGATGGGCTGTGATTTTTGCGCCACGGGTAAAGGTGGATTTCTTCGAAATCTAGAGCTGCATGAAATTGTCGATCAGGTGCTCACCGTACAGGAAGACTTTGAGCAACGCGTTAGCAATATTGTTTTTATGGGCATGGGTGAACCCTTGCTGAATAGTGACAATGTGTTGGGTGCCGTGCGGTCCATTAATGAAGATATTGGTATCAGCCAACGCTCCATCACCATTTCAACGGTCGGTATTCCAGGGCGCATTCGTAAGCTGGCTGAACACAAGCTGCAGGTCACTCTAGCGATTAGCCTCCACGCGTCTAATCAAACTGAACGCGAACAGCTCATTCCCAGTGCAAGACCCTATCCGTTGGAAGAGTTGCTGGCTGAATGTCAGGAGTATGTGAGCATCACGGGGCGTCGGGTGACCTTCGAATATATCTTGTTGGCGGGAGTGAACGACTGTGCCCATCATGCGAATGAGTTAGCCGATCACTTACGGGGCTTTCAGAGCCATGTAAACTTGATTCCCTACAATCCCATTAGCGAAGTGGATTATCAGCGACCGGATGGCGATCGCATCACCACGTTTGTGGAGACCCTAAAGCGACGACATATTGCAGTGAGTGTGCGGCGCTCTCGGGGATTGGCAAAAGATGCAGCCTGTGGACAGCTCCGGGCATCAAAAGCATCATAGCCCTGGTCAGATAAGGTTTGGAGGAACAGACGGAAATGGCGATCGCCCTTCATATCAGTGGGTTGAAGAAACAATTTGGAGAGCACATCGCGGTCAACACCATCAACCTAACTGTGCCAGAAGGGACATTCTATGCACTGTTGGGGCCAAACGGTGCCGGAAAAACCACCACCCTCCGCATGGTTGCCGGACTGTTGAAGCCGGATGACGGCGATGCCGTTATTTTTGGACGCAGCATCACGCGAGAAGCCGCTAAAGCGAAACGTCTGATGGCTTATCTGCCGGATGAACCCATGCTCTATGGCAAACTTCGTCCGTTGGAATATCTAGAATTTGTGGCTGGACTGTGGGGCATGCCAGCGAAGCAAGCTGAGTCGAAGGCGATCGATTTACTCAAACAGCTAGGTTTATGGGACGTTCGCGACGATTTTGCCGAGACATTTTCCCGAGGCATGAAGCAGAAGCTGGCTTTAGCCGGAGCGTTCATTCATGAACCGCACCTGATCATTTTGGATGAACCGCTCTCAGGTCTAGATGCAGCAGCAGCACGTTTAGTGAAGACGATGCTCAACAATCATGTGGCCCAGGGCAATACGGTCATTTTCACGACCCACACGATGGAGATTGCCGAACGAACAGCCCAGTGTATTGGCATCATCAATCATGGACAGCTCATTGCTGAAGGAACATTAGATGAGCTGCGCTCGACCCTCCATGATCAAGGGAGTGATGTTGGCCATGATTTGGAGAGCATTTTCCTAACGTTAACGGAACAAAATGCCGATATTGCGACTGATTTAGGAGACGAAACCCCATGATTGGCGATCGCCTCTTTCATCAACTCCTGCGATGGAGTCCATCGGGTACCTTGTCGTGGCTGTTGGTTCATGAGCTGCGACTCTGGTGGCGAGAGCTAAAAGCGAAATGGTTTCTGCTCACCATGGGATTGATCTCTGGCGTGGCCATTTTCACCATTATCGTGACCTGGCTTCTCGTCGGTGCCATTGCTGGGCAAATGCTATCGACTATCCCTGATCCGCTGTCGCTACTGGTTCTCCAACTTGGTGGCGGCGCGTGGCTGTTCCTATTTGTCTATTCATTTATTCAGGCGATGCAGCAGAGCCTCATCGCGTTATTTGACCGAGGCGATCTTGACCTGCTGGTTTCGTCTCCCCTTGCTCCGAAGTTGATTTTTGCCGGTCGGCTGCTGAGCGTTGCTCTGGAAGTATTCATTGGGTTTCTGACCTTAATTATTCCAGCAACGTTGTTATTTCTCCTGGCTGGCTGGCTTCAGCTATCAGCACTGTATCCAGCAGTGTTTAGCTTGTGTCTACTGTCAACCAGCAGCGCGATGTTGCTGAACCTTTGGCTCGTGCGTTGGATTGGAGTCAAACGAGCGCGAGCCGTTTCTCAAATTTTCACGATGGCGATCGCCGCTCTATTTTTTGTGGGTATTCAGCTCATCAATCTAGCCGTGAGCACATCGGTTGAGGAGCCAGATACCCTGACGGTGCCCGTCATTGGATGGCTAGGCGCTGACAGCTGGATATGGGTTCCCGTGCGGGCGATGTTTGGGGATGTGTGGTCGCTTCTGGGGATGCTGGCACTCAGTGGTGTCGTGGCATGGGGAACGGTCGAATTGCTCAATCGCCAATTTGTCGAGAGTACGCAGCAAGTACTCTCGACGAAGCGATCGCCCCGACCCATTGCCCAACGCCCCTTCCGACAGGGATTCACCAATGTTGCACTGATGAAAGAATGGCTCATCATTCTTCGCAGTCCGTATTTATTGTCTCGGACGGTGCTCTCCATCGTCTTTCTAATTCCACTCATGGCCTGGGTGCTCTATGGACAAGATCCTGACTCAGGCTTTGACATCAGTGGCATTGCAACGGTTGCGCTTCCGACATCAGGAGCCTTTTTAGCATCAAGCCTTGGCATTGTTTGCATTTCTGGAGAAGAGGCCCCAGATCTCATCAAAGCATCGCCAGTCAATGGTCAGCGTGTTCGGCTGTTGAAAGTGTTTTCTATTTTGCTACCAGTGTGGGGCATTTTGGCCGTATTTTTCATCGCGCTCTTGGTGCAAGGGATTGACATCACCATCGGTGTTGGGCTCGTCATTTTATCCACCGTCTGCACGGTCCTCATTCGCCTATGGAATGCTCGCCCGGTGTCACTTTCAGGAATGATGATGCGGCGACGCGAAAACGCCTTTAACGATACGATTCTCGGTATTCTTGAAAGCTTATTGTTTTTTGTCTGGGTCGTCTTAGGTACTCAAGCCAGTAGTGGCAATTGGTTTGTCGTCGGAGTGATGTTAGTTGGGTTGGCTATTACGATGGCGATCGCCTACTGGCGAAGCCGAGCTCTTGGTTCATCCCTGGGATTTTGAATCTCTATTGAATCTCTAAGGTGAAAGTGAAGCATCACCTATAGGCGATGCTTCACTTTTTTGTCGGTTATGGGTATGCAAGCCTACATGTTGATTTCAATAGAAATAATCAATAAAGGAGCCCATGATGTTGGGAACGTTGCCGCGATTCCAGAATAGTCGTCGAATATGCGCTACACCCGAGATTCAGCTGATCAGATGCTCTAACGTTGTCGACTGGAGCTAGCCATATCTTTTGACGAAGCGATAACGCTCTGTAACCATCTGTGACTAATGGATACGCTACTATGGAATGCGAACAGGGTAGGGCAGGGCGATCGCAATAGGAAGAGGAAAGCGATGAGTGTAGTTGACCGCTTGACGCGTGTGGTTCGTGCCACGATTAATGGCTGGTTGGGGAAGCAAGAAGATCCTGAAAAGATGCTCCAGCAGGTCGTCACTGATATGGAGAATGACCTGATTTCCTTGCGACAATCCGTTGCTCAGGCGATCGCCACTCAAAAACGGACGGAACGTCAGGCGTCTCAGGCTGAGTCGGTTGCTGAAGAATGGTATCGTCGAGCCGAACTGGCGCTGAAGCAGGGTGAAGAAAACATGGCAAAGGAAGCTCTCGCCCGTCGGAAAACCTATTTAGAAAACGCCAATGCTCTCAGTTCTCAGCTGGATCAACAGGCCGGCATCGTTCGAGAAATGAAGGCCAATATGCGAAAGCTTGAGGGTAAGCTATCTGAGGCAAAAATCAAGAAGGATATGTATATTGCCCGAGCTCGGTCTGCGAAAGCATCTCAGCAACTCAACGAAATGATGGGCGGATTAGGTGCCGGAACGTCTGGTCTGGCCTTTGAACGGATGGGCGAAAAAGTCGCAGAAATGGAGGCTAAGGCCGAGGCGATCGCCGAACTTAATCGTGATAGTTTAGAAGACCGCTTTGCAGAATTGGAAGGAGGGACCGATCTCGATGCCGAACTAGAAGCGTTGAAAACTAAAATTGCCTCTTCAAACAATCCTCAACTCCCGTCTAGTTAAGCCCCCGTTCTCTGAGCCGTCTTTTTTTAAGTCATCTACATTTTTATGCTTCACCCCAACGATGCCGAGTCCAAAATCCTGGATCTCGTCCAGCCTTTCCATGCCAAGCATGATGTTGAAACTATTGGGCTGCTCTCTGCACAGGGTCGAGTGTTAGCTCAAGATGTGGTGAGTCAGCTCGACTTTCCCCATTGGGACAATTCAGCAATGGACGGCTATGCCGTCCGATTTGAAGATGTCAGCACAGCAAGCCAAGATCAGCCCATTACGCTGACTGTCGTTGAAGATATTCCTGCGGGCTACCAGCCTCAGCGAACGATTCAGCCCGGACAAGCGGCACGTATTTTTACGGGCGCGATTGTCCCCGACGGTGCAGACACCATTGTGATTCAGGAAAATACCGAGCGAACGGATGACCAAGTCACGGTGTTTGAGGCTCCTACCCAAATGGCTTTTGTGCGTCATAAAGCTGCGTTTTATCAAGCGGGTTCGTCGCTCTTGCCTACAGGAACCGTTCTCAATGCACCAGAAATTGCGGTGCTTGCGGCTGCTCAGTGTCCGCAAGTTGAGGTTTATCGCCGTCCAGTGGTTGCGATTCTCTCCACAGGCGATGAACTCATCAGCATTAACCAACCTCTCCAAGCAGGGCAAATTGTTGACTCAAACCGATATGCACTATCTGCGCTAATTCAGGCCAGTGGCGCGATTCCTCAATCGTTTGGCATCATTCCAGATAAGCCCGATGCGCTAAAAACGGCGATCGCCTCGATTTTGAATGAAGCTGACGTTATTGTTTCCTCTGGTGGCGTGTCGGTTGGTGATTATGATTATGTCGACCGGATTCTAGAAGAGCTGGGAGCCACGATTCATGTGCGTTCGGTAGCGATTAAACCTGGCAAACCGTTGACGGTCGCCTCCTTTCAGTCAAAACTCTATTTTGGATTACCCGGCAATCCGGTTTCAGCCTTGGTGAGTTTTTGGCGATTCGTGCAGCCTGTGTTAATCAAGCTGTCCGGGCATCCTGGTTCTGTTTCTCCGACATTTGTGAAGGGGCGATCGCGTCATGCTTTGAAAGCAGGCGGCAAACGCGAAACGTATCTGTGGGGTCAGGTGCAGCTTATAGACGGCGAGTATGAATTTTCCCTTGCAAAGGGGAGCCACAGCTCTGGTAATCTGATTAACCTCGCGTCTACCAACGCATTGGCGATCGTTCCGATTGGGCAGACTCATATTCCCGCTGACGAGGACGTTTTGATTATGCTGGTCGGACGCGCTCAATAATTGAGTTCTCAGATTGAGAGGATCAGCGAAATCTTCGCGTTTTTTCTAGATCCGCTGTTCGATGGTTGACGTGCCCTTCTAAAATAAAGGTATCGGCACGTATAGTCCGTCGCCAGTTCCATTGAGATAAGACGGCAAGCCATTTGGTGATGTGCCAAGGAACCGAATGAACTTTGGTGTCCTAGCCTAACTGTCCAGAGCTGTAATACGACTGCCGTTTGTTCACCTAGCGCCTAAATACCTATGCCACCACGCTGGCCCCGACAACCCGACCGAAAGGACCCTGCATTTCGCAAGCTCGACGATCGCATGACTTTTGCGACTCACGTTGCACTCTCTATTGCTGTGAATTCTGGCCTGTGGTTTTTCAAACTTCTACAGCACCAGGATTGGCCGTGGGTATTGTGGGTTACTGGTGCGTGGGCGATCGCCCTTTTCGCTCATGGCATCTTTATCTTTGCGATCGCAGATTACTCTGAGCCTGCTCCCTCACCGTCAAATCCAAAGGGATTTGGCTAAGCGCATCGCATACATTCATCTATCTGTCAGGACTTGCGCATGTTATGCAAGGTCCTGGGTTTTGGAAACGTTTTTTCGCGGGCTGCACCCGCGAAAAAACATTCAACTGCGTAAGTCCTAATCTGTATTACCCGAACTAATCCCGGGACGGTGGCGTTTCGTCAGGTTCTTCTCTGCCTGGATAGGAGACGAGCGTAAAGGGCCATGATGAAGTCATCCACTGCTTAATGGCGGCGAAAACGATAGGATCGAGACCCTTATCGTACTCAGATTGTCTTACCCAGAGCTTGACTCGTGCATCAGTGTGACTTGTTTCTGAGGGATTGATGTAGATGCAGCCCAAAACACGGCTTTCATCGAGTGTCACAATCGTATATGCGAAGGCTTCGCGGTTCAAAAACTCTCGCTGATGGCGCTCTAGATCCGCTAGATTTTCTTCAAGTGTGAATCCTTCCCTTGGCCACGTGAAACCCATGGTATGAAATCGTGCTTGGGTTTCCATGACGGCTTCATAGTCTTTCTCAACATCGTCGACTGATAGCATTCGAAACCGAAAGTCGGGTGTTTCGAGCAGAGCCGGAACAACAAAATCTTCTGGAACAAATGACGGTTCATTCATTGAGGGTCGGCTGATCTGAAAACAACTCATTGTTGTAGCGTTGCTCGATCTACGATAGATGTTGATATGGGGCAGAGCCATGTTTCATAGTCTCTTTTTAATCAATGCCCTCTGAATCAATTTGTAACGAGCGTCCTTATGTGAATTAGGCGCGAGACTCGCTGCTGACCGACTGATGCCAGTCTGCTGCTTTTTTGCGAATTTTGCTTAGCTCATCATCGTCCATTTTTTTGAGGTTCGCCAAGATGAGATTCATTCGCCCTTGAGATTTAAGTTTGTCTTGATGCCGTGCCAAGAAGTCCCAATAGAAGGTATTAAACGGACAGGCGTTGTCCCCCGTCCGAGCATTGCGATCGTAACTACAGTCTTTGCAATAGGTGCTCATTTTGTTGATGTAGTTAGCAGAAGCTGCATAGGGTTTGGAGGCCAGTACCCCTCCATCGGCAAAGAGTCCCATTCCAAGCACATTGGTTTGCATGACCCAGTCATAGGCATCGATGAAGGCAGCATGAAACCAATTTTCCACTTCTTGGGGAGATAACCCGGCAATGAGTGCAAAGTTGCTGAGGACCATCAGTCGTTGAATATGGTGCGCGTAGCCCGTACGCTCAATTTGCTTTAGAGTTTGATGCAGACAATTCATGTCTGTTTTGTCTGCATCCCAGAAAAACTCTGGTAAGGGGTGCTGATGGTTAAACCAATTTTGTTCGGGATAGTCGTCATCAACATGGTTATAGAGTCCGCGCATGTATTCTCGCCACCCCAACACCTGACGAATAAATCCCTCGATGCTGTTTAATGGCAAATCGTGATCATAATACGCCTGCTCAACAGCCTGAATGACCTCCATAGGTTGCAGTAGGCCAATATTCAGATAAGGCGACAGTAGCGCGTGCCACATGGTGTCTTGCCCCGTGACCATGGCGTCTTGATAGGGACCAAAGGTTGTAAGACGGACGGTGATGAAATTATCGAGCACCTGGAGCGCTTGGTCTCGGGTGACGGCCCAGTGAAAGGATTCTAAATTTCCGTAGCTGGAAAAGTCCTTTTTCTTAACCCAGTCCATGACGTCTTTTGTGATGGTATCGGGCTCAAACCAAAGTGGATCGGGTGGATCAATCTTTCCTTTAGGAGGCTTTCGATTTTGCTTGTCGTAGTTCCATTCACCTCCTTCGGGGTCATCGCCGTTCATTAAGACCTGAAAGTGCTTGCGCCCTTCTCGATAAAAGCTTTCCATCAACAGGCTCTTACGTTTCTTTGCCCATTTTTCGAAGCGATCGCCAGTCCACAAAAAGTGATTATTGGGCACAAGCGTCACCTCACAGGGCAACGAGAGAGACCCAATCATCCGAGTAAAGGGGCGATCGCTGGGCTCCATAATGAGCAGCTCATCAATCCCCTGATGGTTGACCCACGTCTTCAGCGGCGTTTCAAAATCTTCTGAAATTTCGTAAGTGACCGACCAACCCGCTTGTCGCAATTCCTCTGCAAAATGGCGCATGGCTGACCACACCAACACCAACTTCTGGCGATGATAAGGACGCTGCCTAACATGCTGAGCAGACTCGATAAAAAGGACAGGGGTAGTGTCTTTTTGGCCTTCACATTGGCTCAGAGCAGCTTGGCCTGCCCAGAGCTGATCACCTAAGACCCAAATTCCAGTTGTCATAGATACGGTTTCGTTTCAATACTCGATAATGGCCAGTCGACACATGCTGGAGGGAATCAGGCACAGCTCGCCTGCCCCCCATACAAATGCGTAAGTTCTGAACAATTTTCTCTTTACTTAGTTCTAAGGTAACGACTTTTGGTGTTTCTCAGAACAGTCAGCGGTTTGATAGGCGACTGTCTTTCATTTCTGAAAGTCCAACAGGGCCAACCCTATAGAGCTCCATTAGGATTTTGGAGAATCAGGTGATGGTTGTTTGAACATTAATTGAAGACCCAGCAGAACCAAGCCGATGGTGGTAATTGCGAAGATGCCTGTACCGAGTGCTCCGACTCCAACCACCAAGGTTCGCACGAGAATAGAAATTTTGGTGGCGAGTGCATTTCCAATCGGAACGGGTTTTTCAGCAAAGGTATGGGCGATCGCCGTGGTCAGTGCGTATAGACCATAGCCAAGTGGAGCAGCAATAAAAGCGCCAGTAAAGCACCGCAGCGGTGTTGGTTTCGTTGAACGTGCAGATGTAGATGCTGGATCGGTCTCAGCATGTGTTTCAGACGAAGGTGTGTTGGCAGACGAGTCAATGGACGGATCAGACATAGCAGAAACGGAGGAGTGACGGCACTGGTTTGCGGTTTTACGGTACGGTTATGGATGCACTGGGTCTAGTCATCAACCCAGCTTATCGTCAGTCTCTTAGGATTCAACTCACCAATGCATATCGAATGGCAACCATCTAAAACCTACGAAGACATTACCTATCATAAGGCCGATGGCATTGCCAAAATCACGATCAATCGCCCACATAAGCGAAATGCATTTCGACCTAAAACTGTCTTTGAGCTATATGACGCCTTTTCGAATGCCCGAGAAGACCCTCGTATTGGTGTCATTTTATTAACTGGTGCAGGACCGCATACCGATGGGAAGTACGCGTTTTGCTCTGGAGGAGATCAAAGTGTTCGAGGTCATGCAGGTTATCTGGACGAAGAGGGTGTGCCTCGGCTAAATGTACTTGATCTACAGCGGCTCATTCGCACGATTCCAAAGGTGGTTATTGCCCTGGTTGCAGGTTATGCCATCGGAGGAGGTCACGTGCTTCACGTACTCTGTGATCTCACCATTGCTGCTGATAACGCTATCTTTGGACAAACTGGACCAAAGGTCGGAAGCTTCGATGGGGGCTTCGGTGCAAGCTATCTCGCCCGAATGGTTGGGCAGAAAAAAGCGAGAGAGATTTGGTTCCTTTGCCGTCAATACACAGCACAGCAGGCCCTAGAGATGGGACTCGTCAATCATGTTGTACCCGTTGAGCAGCTTGAAGCGGAGGGTATTCAGTGGGCGAGAGAGATTTTAGAGAAAAGCCCAATTGCGATTCGATGTCTCAAGGCGGCATTCAATGCCGATTGTGACGGTCAAGCTGGGTTACAGGAGCTTTCAGGAAACGCAACGCTACTGTACTACATGACAGATGAAGGCGCTGAAGGGAAGCAAGCGTTTCTGGAGAAGCGCAAGCCCAACTTTAGAGATTATCCGTGGTTACCTTAGTGAGTGTGATCACTTACCCTGGAGTGTCTGCTTCTACGGTGGATGTGAGTTGTGTTGCCATGCGAGTGACTCGAAAGCAATCCTCTTTTCCGTATGAAATCCTTTGCCTTCCCTCTGAATCTAGATGAATGCACCACGGACGCTCAAGCAAGTAATGGGTAACAGACGTTGTAGTGATTGTGGTGACAGCGGCAATCGCGATCGCCCCTATTAGTCGACTGACCATGAAATGTCATCCCAGATATTCCCTTATTCAGTCACTATCTTAGGAAGAATTGCTGTCCGTGATTCCAGGGCAATTATGGATATTATTCCAACTCAATTGGGTTGGAAATCCGTGTTTATGCTGAGGCATTTATCAAAATGTGTTGTCCTCAACATGGCGGGGCAACTGTCTCAAATCTACAGAGAAGGAATGAGGGGTCCAACGCGCACTCAAAAAAACTCATTCTCTCGCGAACGTTGTCAACTGGTTCTTCCAAGTGGCTAGAGTTAATGAAGAGAAGCTAATGAAGAAAGCGATCGCATTCATTTGCAAAGAAGGGGCGATTTCTCCTAGTCTTATAGCAGGAACTGAAAAAACTTCGAGAAGCGCCTGACGGGCTTACTGGAGCCAAAAAACTGAAGCCAAGAGTAAGATATTGTTCAGTTGTTGTCAGCGTGGAGCGCAACATTAACGCTCACCTTTGTGTGTCACCCGTTTCAGCCTAGTTTCTTCTTCCTCGATAGACACCGCCCGTAACTGATGATCTAAATATGAGTCTTCCTCCATCTGATTCTCCGCTATATAACTACCCATTGCCCGAGATTGAAAATTGGCTTGTTTCTCACGGGTGTGAACCGAAAGAAAATGACCGTCACTGCTGGTTGATTGCCAGAACAACGTGGAATGCAGAAATTTGTCTCGACGTGGATTCCATTTCTGTGCGCTATATTGCCGCTCGTGAAGGCAATGATGTTCAGCGAACATTCAAATATTCCCTCAGCCGTGATGATCTCGATGCAGCCATATTTTCGGGGCCCTAATCACTCCCGGTGGATAGGACTTGAAACGCTTAACTTGCCGGTAATCCGAACATTGAACGCATGAGTAATACGGTTCTCTGAAGGAGCGCTGTCAGGCAGAAGCGGTGTTGTCGGGTAGCTGCGCACCACAACACCGCTTCTGTCGTGAATACAGTTGCATACTGTTATACAAACAGTCCTAAGTGTTACTGGAATGGTGGTGATCATTCTGAGACTGCGCGCTTGCTGAGGAAACCCGCCCAAAACGGCGATCGCGTGTCTGATATGACTGTAGTGCTTTATGAAATGCCGATCGGTCGAAATCAGGCCACAGCGTGTTTGTCACGTATAGCTCAGAATAGGCAGTCTGCCATAGCAAGAAGTTGCTTAATCTCATCTCTCCGCTCGTGCGAATGAGTAGGTCAGGGTCCCCTGTTCCACTGGTGTAAAGATGTTGTTCAATAGTCGACTCATCAATTTCATGGGGAGACAAGATCCCTTGATGCACTTTTTGAGCAATTTGCCGACAAGCCTGTGCAATTTCCTGGCGCCCCCCATAATTTTTGGCGATCGTAAACTGAATCGCCATGTTGTTTTTTGTGATGTCCATCGAATAGCGAATCATCTCTTGAAGCTTTTGGGGCAATTCGGCTAGGTTGCCCACAAATCGAATTCGCACATCCTCCCGGACCATCTCGTCTAGTTCTTTTCTGAGAACTTGCTCAAAAAGGGCCATTAAAAATTCAACTTCCTCAAGGGGGCGGCTCCAGTTCTCTGTAGAAAATGCGTAGGCTGTGAGCGCACCAATTCCCCAATCTTTGCAACATCGTAGGAGTGACTTGAGAGTATCAACGCCTTTGCGATGACCAAGGCTGCGGGGCAATCCTCGACTTGTAGCCCAACGTCCATTGCCATCCATAATGACCGCAATATGTCGGGGTAATCGCTCTTGAACCAAATCACTCGGCAAATCTTGCAGAGCAACGTGCTTTGCTGTTGTCATATGTTTTCCTATCGCTAGTCCCCTTCTCCTGCCATAGCGTAGCAATTTATGTGAGCAATATTCCGGCCCCAACCTATCAGTCCGGACATCGCATCCATCGCTTTAGCTAGAGTCGTCGATTTGAGAAAAGCCTTTTATAGAGAGCCTTTCTCAAAAGAAACCGTAATCCTTGTCTTAAGCAATGGATAACGCACAGCTTGGCAATCTTTTCATATTCACAAAGGAAAAGTGAAGATTCGTCATGTGGAGCATATTAGTACCATTTCTCACGATGAATGCACTGTGCGGTTTGGCAACGTTTGCGAAGGAATAGGGGTTTGAAAAGGTTGTCAGATTGTGTGTACTAGATATCGGTGTAGAACCTCGCCACAGGCGAGCTCCACACATAGCAAATCATGCATCCATTTGAAGAATGGGCTTTAACGCTCGGTCGAAACATCTGTTACGCTCTAGCGTTTTTTCTGTTGCAAGAGCGACAAACAAAGATGAATCAACTGAGATGTTGCAGCTAGTGACCGAGCAACCACATGTTCCCAGAGCCCTCTCAGCTTTGGAGAGACAACTTCTCGTTCAGAAATTCGAGAAAATCTAACCTTCAGCATTTCTCGTAGTTTACTGCTGGTTAGCGGACGATGTAACAT
>JBCBLF010000052.1:0-8200 GCA_038520475.1 Cyanobacteria bacterium J06627_8 | reverse complement strand
TGTCGCGACGCATCCCGTTCTGAGATTGGCAAGATGACGCCAGCTGCAACAACACGCGAATCTCGGATAAGCACAGCTCCATCATGTAACAGGGTTGTTGTTTGAAAAATTGTCTGAAGCAGCTCCCTAGAGACTTCAGCATTGATGCGGACTCCTGGTACAGAGAAATCTCTTTCATCGATGGGGCGATCGGTCTCGAGAATGAGAAGAGCACCGGTTCGATTCTGGGATAGCTCTTTAATCGCATCAACGACCTCGTCAATGACATCGTTAGACTGTGACGACGATTCTTTTGAAGGCCTAAACAGCTTGAGAAAATCTCCCCGACCAATATGTTCGAGGAGTCGCCGAAATTCAGTCTGAAAGATAAGTCCCATGGCAACAGCGCTGCCAATGACGAGCTTATCTAGAACAAATGCTAGAAAGTTAAGGGTTAGTACATTGCTTAAGCCTGCTGCTGCTACTAAAATCACTAACCCTAAAAACTGGTGAAAGGTTCGTCTATCGCGAATTAGCAGCAACAAAATATAGATTAAGAAAGCAACCAATACGAAATCGATCACATAAACAAGCAAGGACTGTGTCCAGTTGAAAATTGTCAGCCATTGCTCGAAAAATGAACCCATTTGCTCAATATAGATTTGCTTCCATGCACCAATTTAGACGAATGCCAAGCTGCCCTTGTTCACAACATGATTCATCGAAGGAAAAGTCTACGACTCTCTAATTAAGGTATTTAGTTTCTGAACGAAATGTCCTTCGTTCAGAAACGTGTGTTCTTTCCTCGATAACGATTCCAATTTAGGTTCCAGTGCTCAACAGTCAGACATCATTATTTGGCCAATAAATGAACTGGCATCTGATCAAAACGCATGAGATCTTGATGCGTTTCTCGTCGGATGATGATGCTAGCATCCCCGTTTGAAACTAAAACAGCTGCTGGACGTGGGATTCGATTGTAGTTGGAAGCCATGCTGTAATTGTATGCGCCAGTCCCTAAAACTGTCACAATGTCCCCTGAAGTTGCCTCTGGCAAATGCACGTTTTTAATGACAATATCGCCTGACTCACAATGTTTGCCAGCTAATGTAATCGGTGATTCTTGTAAGGACTGAGACATCTTATTTGCAATGACTGCCCGATAAACCGATTGGTAGGTAATGGGACGAGGATTGTCTGACATGCCTCCGTCAACCGTTAGGTAGGTCCGCATTCCAGGAATCACCTTTTGACTACCGACTGTATAGGCAGTAATGCACGATGGTCCGATGATAGAGCGACCGGGTTCTGATAATAGTTTAGGGAGGGGTAAGCCGTGAGTCTCACAGGCTGCTAGGACAGCGTCACAAACTTTTTTTACCCAATCATGAATGCTGGGTGGGTCGTCATGTTCGGTATATTTCATCCCCAGCCCTCCACCAATATCAAGCTCGCAAACTGGCAACCCATAGTCTTTTGCCTTAATTAACCAGCGAACCATTACGTCGGCTAAGTCGTAGTGGGGCTGTAATTCGAATATTTGCGATCCGATATGAGCATGAAGACCGATGCACGTGATGGACGGCGATTGCTTGATAGCGTCGAAGACGCTTTCCAGTTGATCGGGATCAAATCCAAACTTACTATCTAGGTGCCCTGTCTGAATATATTCATGGGTGTGACATTCAATACCTGGTGTCACTCGTAGCAGAACTGGAAGGGGCTGCGTACGATGTTCTGCCAATTTGATAAGGGTTTGAAGTTCGTACCAATTATCAACGACAATCGTCACATTTGCGTCGATGGCAAGCTGTAATTCCTCAACAGATTTATTGTTTCCGTGAAAATAAATTTTTTCTGAATCAACCTCTGCTTCTATGGCGGTTAGAAGTTCTCCGCCAGAAACCACGTCAATGCCTAACCCTTCACTATTGGCGATCGCACAAACAGCTAAACAATTCCATGCTTTAGACGCATATAGAACAAGCGATTCACCTGGATAGTATTGCTTGAAGGCCTGCTGATAGTGCTGACACGTCGTTCTCAACGTGGTTTCATCAACGATGTATAGCGGAGACCCAAACCGGCTAACCAAATCAGTCACATCACATCCACCGATCTCAAGATGATCTTGTTCATTTACCTGTGCAGTGAGCGGCATCAGGCATTGGTTTGGCGACGGTGGTGTAGATGTTGAATGATTCAGATAATCTTTTCCAGATTTGTATGCTGCAATAGAAACCATTCGTAAAACGATCCTTGTGCTTAGTAACGTTTATTCAACCAAAAGTTTTAACGATCTGAGATGTGATGCAATTTGGATTATGAAGCTGATTGCTAGCCAGTGAACTTCGCTTCGTCTGTTGCTCTGGCGAAGTCCAGTGATTTGAACGAAGTCTGTTGACTCGGTTGAATCTGCTGACTAACGTTAAGCCTGTGGATTTGTGGGCGTACTTGCACAGATCCACAGAGTAATGAGAAGCAGGGAACGGTTCAGATATCTGTTGACTGTCAACTCACCTGCGGCATTGACATAGAATGCATAACCCTAGAACTTTATCATCACCTTTTGCGAAGTCATCGCTCAAGGTCACTACACCATGTAGCGCTTCACTTTAGAGTGACATAAGGTGACACACTAATAGAAAGTATCTCATTAGAATTTATTAGAACCTACCCAGTTTGTTGAATCGGGTGCAATTGTGTCGATGTAGCGGATCAACTGGCCACATCACTAAAATTGCTTTGACACTATCTCATTTTAGTGGTCAGTTCCTATTAAGACGTACGCATTTTGATATAGAGCTCCCGCATGTTGTGCACATTAAGTGTGAAGGGTTTGCGTCAGTCCGAACGAAAACCCACCATCGTTGGTCAATGTCTTGATGCACAGGATTTACGGGATTATCGATAAGATGTAGCGTCGATCAGCGTCGTGTAAATAAATGAAGGCATTAGCAGTTCGATTTTTGGTAGAAACATGGCTTCCACAAACCCTGCGGTTGGATACGCTGTGCTTTGGTGGTCTTTGGAATGAATCGGGCTATCGCCGAGAGATTGAAAGTCCCAACAGTGATCTGATTGTCTTACGTGGGGTGATGGATCCATCAGTATCACCAGGCTTTAACCTGGCTCCCGACCCTTTGCACCAACAAGACACCTCTAAAAACATTGGATATGACATTGAGCAGAAGTCTGCCGAAGAGCTTATGCTAGGCCTTAGCTGTTCGTGGGCGATCGTTGATGAGGCCCACATTACATTGCTAGGCGTCCACCCAGATTTTCGCCGTCAGGGATTGGGGATGTTGATGTTGTGGGTGCAGTTTCAGTTGGCTTATCAGCGAGGGATGAAACGAGCTACGCTGGAAGTGCGCTCTTCAAACAAAGGGGCGATCGCCCTTTACAAACGGTTTGGATTTAAGCAAGCGGGTATTCGAAAAGGCTATTATCGACAAACAGGTGAAGACGCCTTGATCCTCTGGAGAGGAGGACTTCAAGAGACTGGATTTCAAGCTGAACTAAATGAGTGGAAGCGTCAGGTGACAATACTGTTGTCGCAGGCTGGGTGGATAGCTAATGTCAGAGCCGTCTTACCGGCTGACCTATCGTTTATAGAGAGCAATTAGTGATTGGGCTGGCGACAAACATCTATGCGATGAACCCTAAGGAGTTTGATTGGTCTTCTTGAACGGTTTCTAAGGCCATGTCGATTTATAAACTTTTGAGCAAGCTCCGTCACGTTGTATGGATTTCTCTCGTTCCCTTCAAATTATTACGGAAAGAAAAAGCTTGACGAAAGGCTAGAGCTCAGGGATCATCGTTGTCGGAAAACCTGATGGTTTAAGGAAACTTTAAGAGACATCAACCTCCAGCAACATCGACTTTGGTTGAACTCTACAGGGCAAGGTTCGGAAATCATCACCTCTCAAGCTGTTTGCACTGCTGCCAAACAGCCTGATTCCCTATGCTAGAATCAGCGTACCAGCACGCAGCAGGTGATGAATAGACATCATGTTTGAACGCTTCACAGAAAAGGCAATCAAAGTAATCATGCTCGCCCAGGAGGAAGCTCGCCGACTGGGACACAATTTTGTAGGCACCGAGCAGATTCTTCTCGGCTTAATTGGCGAAGGGACAGGCGTGGCTGCCAAAGTTCTGAAGTCAATGGGCGTGAATCTTAAAGATGCTCGCATAGAAGTTGAAAAAATTATTGGTCGCGGTTCTGGCTTTGTAGCGGTTGAAATCCCATTTACGCCGCGAGCAAAGCGTGTGCTGGAATTGTCGCTCGAAGAAGCAAGACAGCTCGGACACAACTACATTGGTACAGAACATCTCCTTCTTGGATTGATTCGCGAGGGAGAAGGGGTCGCCGCCCGAGTTTTAGAAAATCTAGGCGTTGATTTATCTAAGGTCCGCACCCAAGTGATTCGCATGCTGGGTGAAACAGCAGAGGTTTCTGCTGGCGGTTCACAAGGACGTACAAAGACGCCAACTCTGGACGAATTCGGCTCTAATCTGACGCAAATGGCTGGGGAAGGCAAGCTTGACCCAGTTGTAGGTCGACAGAAAGAGATCGAGCGCGTCATCCAAATTTTGGGTCGAAGAACTAAGAATAATCCAGTTCTCATTGGTGAACCTGGAGTTGGTAAGACAGCGATCGCAGAAGGTTTAGCCCAGCGTATCTCCAACGGTGATATTCCAGACATTTTGGAAGAGAAGCGGGTTGTGACACTCGATATTGGTCTTCTAGTCGCTGGAACCAAGTATCGAGGAGAGTTTGAAGAACGCCTCAAGAAGATCATGGATGAGATTCGCCAAGCGGGCAATGTCATCCTGGTGATTGACGAGGTTCACACACTCATTGGTGCAGGTGCAGCCGAAGGTGCAATTGATGCAGCCAACATTCTGAAGCCAGCATTAGCCCGTGGTGAGTTGCAGTGTATTGGTGCAACGACGCTGGACGAGTATCGTAAGCACATTGAGCGAGATGCTGCCCTTGAGCGTCGCTTCCAGCCGGTCATGGTTGGTGAACCCAGTGTGGATGAGACAATTGAGATTTTGCATGGATTGCGAGATCGCTATGAGCAGCACCACAAGCTCAAGATTCTAGATGAGTCTCTTGAGGCTGCTGCAAAGCTGTCTGATCGATATATCTCTGACCGTTACCTTCCTGATAAGGCAATTGACCTCATCGATGAAGCGGGTTCTCGGGTCCGACTCATCAACTCTCAGCTCCCTCCTGCAGCTAAGGAATTGGACAAAGAGCTTCGCCAAGTCCTTAAGGATAAGGATGAAGCAGTTCGTTCCCAGGACTTTGATCGAGCGGGTGAGCTGCGCGATCGAGAAATGGAAATCAAGGCTGAGATTCGGGCGATCGCCCAGAGCAAGAAGGCTGAAGCTGAGAGCGGTGACGATACTTCTCCGGTTGTTACTGAGGAAGATATTGCTCAGATTGTTGCGTCATGGACCGGAGTTCCTGTTAACAAGCTGACTGAATCTGAGTCTGAGAAGCTGCTTCACATGGAAGATACGCTGCATCAGCGATTGATTGGTCAAGATGAGGCTGTTAAGGCGGTGTCTCGTGCTATTCGTCGAGCACGGGTGGGTCTTAAGAATCCCAACCGTCCGATTGCAAGCTTCATCTTCTCAGGACCTACAGGAGTCGGTAAAACTGAGTTGACGAAGGCATTAGCGTCCTATTTCTTCGGTTCAGAAGAAGCGATGATTCGCTTAGACATGTCCGAGTTTATGGAGCGCCATACCGTTTCCAAGCTGATTGGTTCTCCTCCGGGATATGTTGGATATAGCGAAGGTGGACAGCTGACGGAAGCCGTTCGTCGTCGTCCTTACACTGTTGTCCTATTCGATGAGATTGAGAAGGCTCACCCTGACATCTTCAACATGTTGCTTCAAATTCTTGAAGATGGCCGGTTGACTGATGCTAAGGGACGCACGGTTGATTTCAAGAATACCTTGCTGATCTTGACGTCTAACATCGGTTCTAAGGTAATTGAGAAAGGTGGCAGCGGGCTTGGCTTTGAATTCTCTGAAGAGAATCAAGCGGATGCTCAGTACACCCGAATTCGGTCCTTGGTTAACGAAGAGCTGAAGCAATACTTCCGACCTGAATTCTTGAATCGAATTGACGAGATTATCGTCTTCCGTCAGCTTACGAAAGACGAAGTCAAGGAGATTTCCGATATTCTCTTGAAGGAAGTCTTTAGTCGATTGTCAGAGCAGGGCATCACGCTTGAAGTCACTGAGCGATTTAAAGATCGACTCGTTGAAGAAGGCTACAACCCCAGCTATGGCGCACGTCCGCTCCGTCGAGCCATCATGCGTCTGCTTGAGGATTCACTGGCAGAAGAAATTTTGTCAGGCCGAGTGCAGTCAGGCAGTAAAGCTGTCGTTGACGTAGATGATGACGGAAAGGTCACGATTCTACCGGGTGAGAATCGTGAGCTTCTGCCCCAGGGCGCTGAATCATAGATTGGCGTTTTCACGAAAATTAGTTTGAAGGAGCAAGGGGGAAACCCCTTGCTTTTTTATTGAGTCTTCAGAGCCAAATTTGGCATGCGAAATGGAGGGAGACTCCGCTAGCTACCCCTTGCAAAAATGTGAAACTCTTATCAAAAACCTATGCGATTCGTCTTTAACCTTAGCTTCGGAGTGATTGTTGCTCTCATCGTTACCGTAACCGTCAGGCAATTTGTCGTTAGCAACGATAATCTAGTGAATCAGGCTCCCGCCGCACGAGCTGAATCATTTGAACCTTCGACGCCTAACAATCTTAATCAGCAGTGGAAGGTATCGTCTCAGGAAGCGATGGATTTGATTGATCAAGGCGCAACGCTGCTGGATGCCAGGGGATTGAGGCGTCCGCTAGCGCAGCATGTTCAAGGAGCTCTATCGACTCAATGGCGACACTTTTCCCAAACTGAATCGATGCATCAAGGCAAGCTGTTAGACGACACGTCTATATTGCAGGAAAAAATTAGGCAATTAGGAATTTCGGATCATACGCCCGTTGTTGTGTTTGGTGATCCGCTTCAAGGGTGGGGTGAAGAGGGGCGCATTGTTTGGATGCTCCGAGTTCTAGGTCATCGACAAGCGGTGTGGGTCGATGGTGGTGTTCAAGCGTTAATCGATGCGGGTATTTCAACATCGATTGGATTATCAACAACAGAGGCAGATGTGCCTGGAAATTTTAGTGCCCAGTTGAGCGATCGCTGGCATATTAGCCGTGATGAGTTGAAGCAGCGGCTGACAGATGGGCAAACGATTCTAATTGACACACGAGAAGAGCGAGAATATCAAGGACAAACACCATACGGCGAAGTCCGAGGTGGACACATTCCTGGTGCTATCCATCTTTACTTCAAAGAACTATTAGCCAGTGATGGAACGCTATTGCCTAATGACGAGATAGAAGCGCTCCTTGAATCTCATGGCATTACATCTGAAACGCCGATTGTCGCCTATTGCACCGGAGGCATCCGCTCAGCATGGGTTACTGCGGTGCTGGTAGATTTGGGATTTTCCGTTGAGAATTATGCTGGGTCGACCTGGGAATGGGCCGCTTCACCTGAAGATGACTATCCACTTGTTCAGTAAATCGCAACACTACCGCGAGAATCGCAAACCTACCGTGACATGTCTGGTGCCTCAACCATCACATCAGAGTGAATGATCTGTTGTATGGCGTTAACCTGAGTTTGATATTCAGCATCCGTCAGGACGGGTTCTGCATTTAGGGCTGTATCTAGAGGTTGAGCATCTTGAGGCAGCATCAGTGTCATCCATGATTTGCATCCCCGATAGGCATCATCAAACGGGATCGTGATGATATTGGGCAACCGATACACTCTCAGCAGAAGAATATAGAGCGGCGATCGCGGCTTCCACCGAAATCGCTCAGTGGCAAAGTCTGATGTCCAAATATGGAACGGAACGAGGGCATCAACAACTTCAGGCTCCGTTACCTCGATGACATGAGTGATGGTTGCTCGCGCACGAATCATTACTGACTCAGGGTGCCAGCCTGAGTCAACTGGTTGAACCTGTTTCGCATACTCTGGTTTCAGCAGATTTGGCTTCTGATGTTCGTAGGTTGGATAGAGCCACACGTCACGATGGGGCACCTCAAACGTGCCGTTGACCTCACGAATGCCCCCTTTTCGCAGCAACATAATCGTTTCGCCCTCAGCAAGGGCATTTATGG
>JBCBLF010000051.1:0-23815 GCA_038520475.1 Cyanobacteria bacterium J06627_8 | reverse complement strand
GTAGTAGCAACCATGGTGAGGAAATTAAACGCTCTACTGCGACCACTATATAGAATTTTCAGCGATCGCTGCTTCTACGCTGCTCCTCTTGGGGCATTCAGAAATATGTATGGCAGGGACCAGGCATAGCGGTATTGCTATCTTCGGTTCTTCGCGAACGTTGCTAAGTTGTGTTTTCTATCTGGGTATCTTCAAATGAGCATTCGTTTCTCATACGGCTTACTCACTTTTGGAGGAGTAGCACACGCCTTCCACCAGAATTGCCCTGTGGTCACAATAGGCTCGCAAAAGCCCTTTCTGATTACCTGAATTCTAGGAGAATCAGGCTTGTGGAGAACTACTTGCCTTTTGAGCGAGCTCTAACACCAAGCAAATCATGTCCAACTCAAAGAATGGGCATAAGGAGTAGTGAATGAACGTCTTGAGTCCCAGTTCTAAAACGCGAGTCTTGCTATTCGGAGTTGTTCTTCTGGTTTCAAGTGGGTGTGGTCCTGGGAAACGGGTTCAGTGTCGTGAGTTGGGAACCGCCACGAATCAAGTCATGAATCAAGTCATGACAGCCCATGAACGTCAGATTGGAAAAAATGCGTACGACCCAGAATTTGAAATAACTCTAGCAACCGCATGGGAATCAGGCGTCGGTGTAGTGAATGCAGTTGAGCTGTCGGATAGAGAACTGCAACGCATGAGAGATCAGCTAGCGATCGCCTACCAACAGGCAGCTGATGTTCATCGACAGGTTTCAACACTCATTCCTGAGGATGGCCGCCTGAGTCCCGATGTCGAACAGCAAGTGGATGCCTTACAACTGCAAGCCGAAGCGGGTATTCCTCCTGTCATTAGTGAACTCAACCTCTACTGCATCAGTGGATAGGAAATCAAGCATACGACGTAAAGGATGTTAAAGGCATGCGCTATCCATGGATGAATCGAAGTTGTCTGGCAGGGGCGATCGCGGCGCTAGGGGTCGTCTTGTTTAGCTGTGGCCCCAGCAAAGCAGAACAGTGTCGAGAGATTTTAGACCTGATTCAACAATCAGAGGCCCAGCGGACTCTAGGTGACTATAACCGTGCAGCCCAGCAAGCTGAACTTCAGCGATATCAAGCACTCGTTGATGACTTGGATGCCATTCGTGTGAGCAACTCAGCCTTGCGTGATCATCGGACTCAGCTCGTTGAAGCATATGAAAATCTAATTGTTTCCACCCATCGCTATCTCGAAGCGAGCAACGCAGACGGACACCTGAGCTACACTGCTGGCGATGCCAACGCTGAAGCAACAGTGAATGCTGTTCAAGCACAAAAAATGCAGGCCCATAACCGAATTGACCTTGCGGTAGGACTGTTTTACACCACCTGTTTAAATTGACGCATCTAATCCTGTTTCTTCAGAACCCAACCTCATGAGTCGCTGGCTTTAAGAGAACACACGCCTTGACATCGTTAGGAATGAGGCAGTTAAAGGGTTTTTCGCGGGCTGCGCCTACGAAAAACCCTTCCCAGCCCCCAAGATCTTGTATGAAATGCGTAAGTCCTGAAAGGTTACAAAGAAATGAGGGTTTGAGAAGCTTGCCAAGAAATGAAAGGTGTTAGCGTCCCTGCCGGAGTGCTCGCTTCTAAATCGTGCCTAAGAGTCTACAAATAAGTCTGGCAATGGTTGACCTGGAACGCGCTGAACTTTTGACAACATCGTTAGGACTCCGGCAAGCGTAGCGGTTTCTTGACGAGTTGAAGTAATCAGCTGTTGAATAATGCTCGGATGCGTTTCTCCATGCGATCGCAGTTGCTTTTCATATTGAGCTTCGATAACGCTCAATTGAGCGTCGTATAGTTGGTTTGCCCGTTCTTCAACCGTATCTTTGTCAACACCTGGAGCGAGTTCTAGACGGATAAGGAGTGCGCCACTGCGTTTTTGTTCAATCGCCTGAATCGTGACTTGCTCATTGTAGTGACGACGAAGCTTTTGAAATGAAAGGAGAAACGCTTTCCAATTAATGCCATCTTTGAATGCAAGAGTCGCTGTTTTGGGCGGCGTCTGAAACAGTGCCGTGAATCCACCCGAAGCAAAATTACCGCTACTCGGTCGGCGGTCAGCATAGGTTCCCTGTAGCTGAGAGAGGTAGAAATACTCGCAGGTCACATCGTCAAGAACTGTTCCGCCATCAATCGCCCAATCTTGTAAACACGCACCTGTCAGCATCACTTCATGAAAACTGGTTGATTGCGCCTGAACTGAGGAGAGATTAGCATGACTCAGATTCGCTCGATGCAAATTGGCTTGATTTAAATTAGCGCTCGTTAGATCGGCGTTGTTCAGATTCGCACCACAGGCAACAACGCCGCTGAGAATAGCGCCTGTCATGGTTGCTTGCCCCAATTCAGCATCTCTCAACGTTGACTCACGGAGGTCGGCTCGCGTCAGATTCGCACCATTCAAATTGGCGCCTCTTAAGTTGCTCTCACTGATTTGGCCGTCACTTAAATTCGCATCACCCAAGTCAGCGTCAGATAAGTTTGCGCTGTTTGCTGTGACTCGCTGCAGGTCTGCGCTCCGCAGATTTGCACTACTGAGATTTGCCCCGGTTAGGATGACATCTGTTAGGTCTGCATTGCTGAGATTCGCAAAACGAAAATACGCGCTGGTGAAATTTGCTTCGCTTAAAAACGCACCACTCAGATCCGCACCGCTCAGGTCAGCCTGATCGAGAGCAGCCCCACTCAAATTAGCCCCACTCAAGTTAACGCCGCTGAGATTGGCACCACTAACGATGGCATTACTCAAGTTACTGCCGTTTAAGTTGGTATACCTGAGCTTGCTATTCCTTAAATTCGCACCGCTGATGTTGGCAAATCGAAGGTCAGCACCGCGCAGGTCGGTTTGGCTGAGGTCTGTGTTTCGGAGATCGGCGTAGCAGAGATTAACATCGTGCAAATCCATGCCGCTTAAGTCAGGCTTTAGATTAACATTTTCAATTCTCCATTGGTTCCAAACAGCAACACCTTGCCTCAGCACCGCCATGTGATTATTATTCGCCACAAGAATCCTCCTCTCCAGCCATTTAGCGATCGCCCATACCGATTTGGGCTACTGCTGACACGTAGCCCAGCTCATTCCGCTATACAATTCCATGCTCGTCTGTTCGTCACCTGAGCATGCTTCTCCGGACAATCACAGGCTTCTTTTCAAGGTTTCATCATCAAACACAACTAGCAAACGTCTCTTAACTCATATTGTGCACCGTGTCTGATCACTCAGGATTTCTGGGTGTTGTAGGCGCGTTCAGCGCGCCTACAACACCCAGATACAAGATGTGAGTTAATCCTTCGAAACCTTTGCAAAAATAGCCATTAAAAAACCCTGATCTGGAGGCGATCAGGGAGAGGTTGCCAGCTCAATAAATGGCTTGTCTGCAGTTATATTCAAACCATTTGTCACCATGTCTCCACCAAAACTTCACTGACCATTTGCTCCATTTCGGTCAAAAAAGTCATAGGCACATAAAGTTCTTGTAAACATCTCAAAAGGAATGCGCTGGAATCAATGAGAACTTGAGTGAGCCGCACTCGTGAAGAGAACCCCTCTCAGGCAAGACGCGCTTAGAGACAACGAACATTAACATCAGTAAATTTGTTCAGTCCACAATCGCTTAGCTAATGTGAAGCACCATTTCGCCATTGCGCTTCTGAATTCCCAGAATCGTATTGAGAGGCACGATGACGGCACTGCTTCTACCTTAAGCTAATAGCGATTGAAGGAGGAATGTGGGTCAGAAGGCGAATTCTCCATAATCGCCACTGACTCAAGTCCACAACGCTAGATCCACACCAAGAAAAGATTAAGAGACTCTGTTAGAGGAGTGCTCTGACAACCGATTTCGGTACGATGATTCACTACGCTACGGTGGCTCAATGATGGTTATTCATTCAACCGTCAACCCTTGAGCGTTTGTTCACTTTCATCGATGAATTAATCGAGTGAACTGTATTCAATCAACCCCTTAGGAGACTTTGTTTAACATGATGAATCAATTTGCGCGACGCAATTTTCTAAAACAGTTTGCCCTCGGACTTACCTCTGCGGTTGTTCTTGCAGCGTGTGCATCAGCACCTGAAGCACCTGAGGCAGATGATTCAGCCACTACAGATGCCGAAACGGGTCCGGTTGAAACATTGATTGTTGCAACTGAGCCTGCGTTTCCACCCTTCGAGTTTCAAACAGACGATGGCAGCTACGATGGATTCGACATTGATCTGATGAATGCGATCGCTGACGCAGCTGGATTTGAAGTTCAATACGAAAGCTTGCCGTTTGATGGCATCATCCCTGCCTTACAGGCTGGCACAGTCGATGCAGCCATCAGTGCAATGACGATTACAGAGGAACGACTACAGACGGTTAATTTTTCTCGTCCTTATTTCAAAGCTGGACTGGCGATCGCTGTCAAAGAAGACGACACTGAAATCACATCTCTTGAGTCTCTCCAAGGCAAAACAATTGCTGTCCAGATCGGAACAACAGGTGCTGCCACAGCAAACGACATTGAGGGAGCAACCGTTAGCACATTTGACTCAGCTCCTCTGGCACTACAGGAGCTTTCAAACGGAAATGCAGATGCTGTTATTAATGATGCGCCAGTCACCTTGGATGCGATCGCAAGTGGCAATATCGAAGGCATTACCGTCGTTGGAGAATTGCTAACCGAGGAGTTTTACGGCATCGCTACTCCGCAAGATGCTGAGAGCTTAGAGCTCATTAACACCGGACTCTCTACCATTATCGAAAACGGAACCTATGCTGATATCTACAGTAAGTGGTTTGGAGCCGAAGCACCTGAGTTACCTGCTGAATTGACTTTCTAAACCCAACCTCGGGTTTGAAGACTCAACCTGTGTTGATGGAATCCCTTCAATGGATCGATTCCATCAACACTTAACAATAGTTTTTAGGGCGGATTTAGAGTGGATTTAGACAGAGGCGAATCGGCATAGGGCGAGCCTTGAAGTTAGACAAACGCCCCTCGGTCCATGATCTCAATCCATGCTGTCATCCATCCAGTATGCTGTCATTACGTTATTTCTACGGTTCTTTGAATGGTTGACTCACTGGCTGTTATTTTCGACGCATTACCAACTCTGATGAGGGGTGCCGTAGTGACCCTAAGGCTCACGGCGATCGCCGCTGTTTTCGGCATTATCGGAGGCACAGGGCTAAGTCTGATGCGGTTGTCGCCCATCAAGGCACTGAGCCTGACTGCCCGGTGCTATGTAGACTTCTTTAGGGGAACGCCGCTGCTGGTTCAAATTTTTCTCATCTACTTTGGGCTTCCTGCAGTCGTCCAAAGTGCGGGGCTAGAGTTTTCCCTCAATAGATTTGCGGCAGCAGTGCTTGCCCTCAGTTTGAATACAGCTGCCTATAGTGCTGAGGTGATGCGAGCAGGAATTCAATCCATTGCTCTAGGCCAGTGGGAAGCAGGAAAAAGCCTCGGTCTCAATGGGCTACAAACACTTCAACACATCATCTTGCCTCAGGCCTTTCGCCGGATGATTCCTCCGTTAGGCAATGAGTTCATTATTCTCCTGAAAGATACGAGCCTCGTTGCTGTTATTGGTTACGAAGAGTTGTTCCGTCGAGGGCAGCTGATTGTAGCCACAAACTACAAAGCCTTTCAAATTTATATCTCTGTTGCACTCGTCTATTTAGTGTTGACGCTTCTATCATCTCAGTTCATTAGCCTATTAGAATGGTGGGCTGATCCGATAGCACGACAAAAGAATCCAAAGTTTCAATTCATTGGTCGACTCATTGATCGACCGTCGTAGTAGAGCGTCTTTCTTAGGCAGAATACACTCTGTTTGGAACGTTTTTTTGAACCAATCATGACGTTCGCTCAGTTCAGCAACCGAAACGAATTAAAAAAGAAATTCATTGTGCGAGTTCTCTCAAAAGGCTCTTCAGACAAAATGGAGTCTGCCGATAAATCGGGAGAAAATTGCTCTAATCGAGACATCAAGCCATAAAACCGCCGACCAACAACGTAACACCGGATAACACTAAACTGTCCACTATCGTTTTGATACTCCAGCTCTCGGCCGACATATTGATCAAGCTGCAGGTTTCGAGTGTTAATCAAGCGATCTCCATCATCAGAGAAATCTCCGCACGAATCCAAGATGTTACTAATCCCTTCAGGAGAAGGGCTGGGCTCAGGATATTCTGTAAAAACCACCCCATATAGCTCCAGTTGGTCAGAAGAAATCAGATGCATCTGCATGAACATCACAGGGTTGAGAATACCCGGTTCTGTTGGAATATCCATCTCTACAGGAGCACTGGGCATGCTGACGCTGAAGCCTTCGTTAATTGAGGAAAACTCAACCCAATTCGACAGTGCTGCTGAGCGCTCCTGCGCTTGAGCGACTGTTATAGATACAGAGGGCTGAGAAACCTCCAGTTCATGGAACGTTGTCTTTGAGGAATGACCAGAGGTGAAACTAGCACCGACGACAAAAGATAATAGGAGACTGTGATAGAGGGAAAAATACATATGCTTCGATGAAGGAAAGTTGATAGTGTTGGGCTAACTTCTTCGGAGACACACAGCGTTTTTTTAATATCTGTTGGGCTATCCTTACTCTTCGAGTGTATGCTCTGCTCAACGCAAACTTACATAAAAATTCTTGTCAGCCAACCAAGCAATTGCACCCTGATATAGCCTCAGAAAGATATAGCCTCAGAAAGAGTCACCAAAACAGATGATTAAGCCAACGCCGAAAGAGCTTTAGCCCGTTTGGCTCCTGATAATCGTTGGGTAGCAGGTTTTGCAACGCCACTTCCAACTGCAGAATCGCATCATCAATGTCAGGCCGCTTTGGGCGCTTTTGTTGAGGTAGCTTTAGAGGGTGACCAAAGCGTAGCGTCAACGTTTTACGGAGATACAAATCCTGGGTGCCAATCAGTGCGACTGGGACAATCGGGACACCTGCCCGCATTGCATAAATGACTGTACCTCGCTTCAACGGTCGGTAAATCTCTCCCTCTGTTTCACCCAAGCGTCCTTCTGGAAAAAGCATAATGGCATCTCCCCGCGACAGAATCACTTGAATGGCTTGATCAATCTGTCGCAATTGCTGAATCGAACTCCCATTCGGCACATGATTTTCGATTTCTGTCGCTAGCACTTGCAAATCTTCTCGTTCATGATGTGCAGCATCAACTACAGCAATTTCTTCTTTCCACCAGCGCTCTAATGGAATAACACCACCCGCCCATCCAATCAGCCAGCGTTTCCAGCGCTTGTTATAGAGCGTTCGGGCATCTCCCAAGATGTAGTAGTAAGGATGGGAAGGAACCGATGCGAGGACTAGAAACGGATCAATGTGACCTAGATGGTTGGGGGTGAGAATAACAGGATACTGAGGAATGTTCTCTCGATTTTCAATTCGGATACAGAATAGTGTTTTCAGTAATCGACGCATCACCCACCGACGAAACCACCCACTCACCCGCTGATCGGTTTCTCCGTTGGCGATCGCCCCAATTTCTGCCAACGCTCGTTCAATCCGTTGTCTGACGGCTGGGTGACGAGATGCGTTAACTCCTGCCTTCACCCTCGAGAGGACGCCAGGTGTCAGCTCTATAGATGTTTGATTAGATTGAAGTCGCGCTTCAGCTGCGCGTGAATCTAGGTGAGTTGATGGACGAGGATTAGAATCAGTCATCAAGCATTGATGCATTGGACCATAGCCTATGAGTATAGCGCTCAAACGAACGTCTCGATTTCGTTGTTCTCCTGACGAGATAGTGATCGCAGATTAGAATGGGCACAACTGAAGATTGAGTTGGATGTATGATGCGTCGGTGTGATTGTGTTGAACGTGATGTCCTTCAGGGACAATGGCCGATAACTAGCAATCCTTGTTCTGATGAAACTCAGGTAGATGATGGCGATTCCCTCGCCCTTCACCTATCTGTTGGAACAAAAATTCGCGTCCTGAGTATCGGTCTTCTATTATCTGGAGGGTTTTCTCTCTTCGAATGGGCCGTTGGTCACTGGAGCCACAGTCTGTCGCTCGTTACCGATGCAGGGCATATGTTTCTAGATTGTGCTGCCTTAATGCTGGCACTCGGAGCAACTAGCATTGCCCAATTGGCGATCGCTCAAAAGCCTAAAATCGGCAGTCACCGTGCCGAACATCTAGCCGCTCTTGCTAATGGGCTCGGGCTGCTGGTCTTAGCTGGATGGGTATTTTTAGAAGCCGCCGACCGCTTTCAACATCGTCATCCGGCGGTTTTGAGTGAGGTGATGATTGTAACCGCAGTCATTGGTCTAGCCGTCAACCTCATCACCGCATCTGTGCTTCATGATCACAGTCATCACGACCTCAATGTACGCGGCGCATTCCTACATATTCTTGCAGATACGGTCAGCTCTCTTGGAGTGCTCGTCTCGGCGCTTTTGATTTGGGTTTTCCATTGGAACTGGGCCGATCAGGTGATTAGCATATTTATCGCTGTGGTTATTCTGTTGGGGGCCTGTCCACTGATTTACGCGAGTCTCAGTGCATTGCAAGCGTCAGCCTCTGATCTGACCATAGAGAATAATGAATGATGGCTAGCAAATACAATTCCATGCGTCAGTGCGACGTGATAGACATCGCTGGACTGCCTGAGCATGATTTAGCGCTTTCGTGCAAACAAGCCAAATAAGCCGCTGCCTTTTGCTTTGCTCGTCGCTGAAGAACTGATGCTCCTTTTGCCTTGATTCGTTTGCTTCCCTTCATCTGGATTATCCAAACTAATCTGCAAACGCTTAGCACAGGCTTGAGCAAGTCGATTGTCAGGCTCTAGTGTTAACGCTTTTCGACAATAGGCTTTTGCTGCACCTGGCAAATTTTGCATAATGTATGCCTGAGCCATTAGTGCATGATATTTTGCTTGATTGCAATCGATGCGCAGCGCGTCTTTCAGCTCTTGGATGGCAGTTTGACAATTGCCTTTGCGAATATACTCTTGGGCCCGCTGATAATGGCGTTCTGAATAATTAACCCCTCCCCGATTGTCACCGCCAGGGAAATCGCTGCCTGATTGCGGTGGACGAGGTTGTGCTGCCGTCGGCACCTGTGTAGAAGGCACAATCCCCACAGGTCTCTCTCGAACCATCGGCTCACCTAGCTTCAGCCGAAGATAAACCAAGTTCAATTCACTGAGCTCGTGAGTCACTGCCTCAAAGTTGCTGAACGGCTTATATTGCTGTTCGGCAAACTGGGCGATCGCCTCTTCATAGAACATTTCGACATCTGCGACTGCTGCTGTACAGAGCCGCTTTGCCCGTTTGCCCTGGGGGGAGAGGGGCTCATCACGAGTTGCACGACGAACGCGGAATCGCAGAACAGCGATTGTTTCAGCTCTTCCCTGTTCTTGCTTTAAGCGTTGGTAGGTGGGATTAATCAGCTTCGCTAAAAGTTGATTCGCAAAGGCTTGCTCATCACTAGATGAATGTTTCAACGCATCAGGATGAAGCATTTTCGCGATTGAACGATAGCGTTTGACAACACGACGCTCATCCGCTGCAACTGATAGCCCTAGCACAGCGTATGGATCATCAGAAAATTGCTGGATCCAGTCTTCTGAAAAAGGAGGATACGACATTGAGCGCATAGTGTCATCAAACACATATCAAAAGAAGTATGTAATGGGAGATTCCCAGGCATCAGCATGTATTCCAATGCGGACCTGCTCTCACCTTTGAGAACCTTTCGAGATTTAAAACCTATGGTCAGGACGAGTTCCTAACGGCATCAATCACGTTCGTGACCGATGCTGACAGCTGCCCCAGAGGCCACCTGCTAGCGTACTGACCGATAACGCTCCGCAGCCCCAAGTGACTCAGCCTCATAAGCCAGTATAGATAATTTAGATGTCTGAAGGTAGCCTGATTCAGCCATCTAAAACCAGCTCAGCGCCTCAGCCTATGTTCAATGCAAATGAACTTAAGCCTTAAATATCACTCATACTCGGGCTTAACAGTAAAGGGGAAACAATACTGCAAGCGTATCCGTCACTCTTACTATCAGCCTTATCGTCGCCTACGTAGGCGACGGAAAAATCCGATGCGTCTGCCTAGCAACTGCCAAGAAAGCAGTTTAGATGGTGCTGATCTTTTTACATGCTGACTCAACAGCCCCTGTCCTGACCCGCCTGAGCAAACAAACGATTCTCAGAAACAACTGAATGGGTTGCTTCGTCACAGTCTTAGAAGCTAAATGAGCGAGATGCTCAACTACGTCACCCTAGCGGCTTTTGCACCAAAGATCGCAGCACGCCTACCCAGACAATCTAACAGTTACATCACTGTGGCGGTATAAATATGTGACTGAAGTCACATATTTGCATAATTATGCTGTCAGCTTCATCTTCTTTACATGACCATTGCTAGATTTTGAAGTCGTTGCGTTGCAACGACTTCAAAATCTAGCAATGGTCATCTGCTTTAGGATATTTTTGTGGGCGCGCTCCATTACCCACAGACGTGTCTGAGTCCCAAGCAAGCTGACTCTAGCTATGACTGGCATTTGTCGGCTAATGCAGACAATCAAAGACTGGCCCGAGCAGCATATTAAATCGGTACGGCAAGACATTTATCGCTTTAGCCATTTAGGCTAGGACATCACGTATTATTCGGTTACCTAGCCAATAGCCAAATGGCTCGTCATCTTGTCCTAACGGAATTATCGACGTCTATAGCATCCGCTCTAGGTCGTAGGCTGAAATTGCTGAGCATAGAAGTTAGCGTAGCGATCGCCTTTTTGTAGGAGTTCAGCATGAGTTCCGGCTTCGACAACCTGTCCATCATCAATCACCAGGATGCGATCGGCTCGGCGCACGGTTGCAAGCCGATGAGCAATAATAAAGACGGTTCGTCTCTGCATCAATCGCTCTAAGGCCTCTTGAACAAGCGCTTCAGATTCCGAATCAAGCGCTGACGTGGCTTCATCTAGAATCAAAATTTGTGGGTCAAGAAAAACAGCACGGGCGATCGCCAAGCGCTGCCGCTGACCACCCGATAGGTTGACGCCTCTCTCTCCAACCCAGGACTGGTAACCCTCAGGGAAGCTTGACACAAACGAATGGGCATTGGCAATTTTGGCAGCATTGACAACATCCTGCACATCAAAATGAGTTCGCCCGAAAGCAATGTTTTGGGCAATGGTTCCAGAAAATAACGTGATGTCTTGAGGAACAATGCCGATCTGGCGACGTAGACTGCGCAAATTAACCGTCTGAATATCAATGCCATCAATTAAGATCTGCCCCCTCTGCGGATCGTAAAACCGGGGCAGAAGATTCACCAAGGTTGACTTTCCTGCACCAGATGCTCCCACTAAGGCGATCGCCTCTCCAGGTTTCGCACACAAGTTTAATCCCCTCAGCACCGACTGCTCAGGCGTATAGTGAAACCAAACGTCTCGATATTCAACCGTCCCTTGAACGGCTGGCAACGGTTGCGCGTCAATCCCTTCATGAACAGCCGATCGTACTCGCATAAGTTCGGTGAGTCGCTCAACAGAAGCTTCCGCTTGCTTAAACTCGTTGTAGTTTTCAGTCAGATGTGCGATTGGATCTATCAGCAACAGCACAGCGGCAACATAGCTACCAAATTGCTCTCCCGTGAGATTTCCCCGTGAGATTTGCCAACCTCCCAACAACAGCAATAGCAAAATGCTCAGCGCATACAGAAATCCGACAACTGGGAACTGAATTGCTCGTAGCCACGCAGCCGAATATTTAGCTTGGCGATCGCGCTCGGCTTCTTTGCGAAATCGTTCGATTTCATAGCCCTCTGCCGCAAACGCTTGCACAAGGCGAATGCCACTCAACACCTCGGTAATGAGAGCAGAAAGATTGGCAATCCGGTTTTGACTCCGACGCGAAAATACCAACAGGCGATCGCCAAACCAGCTAATTAATAGACCTAACAGGGGAGCGATGATAAATGTTGCCAACGTCAGCTGCCAATTCAGATACAGCATGTATCCGAGAACCACGATGAGTTGCAACACACAGGGCGTAAAGTCATGAAACAGCTTGTTGACCGCTTCACCGATGCGATCCACATCTTCGGTCAATCGATAAGCGAGGTCTCCCGTTTTAGATGACTCGAAGTAATCAAGGCTCAAGGTTTGAACATGAGCGTAGGTACGAGTTCGGACATCGAAGGCAATGTTGAGCGCTGCCTTCGCCATCAAAGCATCTTGACCATACTGCGCCAATTTTTGAATCAAAAACAGAAGCGAGGTAATTCCGGCAAGCTTTGCTAATGTCGCAACATCTCCGTTTGCCAACGCCCCAATTAGCCTTCCAGCCATCCAAGCCAGAAACGGCCAGAAGGTCGTAAAGATGAGGGTACAAAACAATGCCTGAGCAATCGTATGTCTGTGCGATCGCAGATATGGAAGGAGATACCAGTAACTTGATCGAGATTTCAACCGAACCGTCCAAAAAGCGCTGAACCATAGCTTTAGGCTATCAGCTTTGGGTTCAAAACTTGCTTTTATTCGGAACAGGGCTTACGCCAGGTCGAATCGGCTAAGCAGAGTGTGAATGCTCTTTGTGTTCTTCAGCACTGAGGACTTGATTTCGCCCTTGCGACTTGGCCTTGAGTAAATATTGATCGGCCCTCCGCAGAAGACTGATCCCTTTCTCGTCATCACTATCTATTAGTGATGATGTTCCTGCACTAATGGTGATCGACAAATCAAGCTGGTCTTCAACTGCAAAGGTCTGATTCGCCATCAAATTGCAGAGTCGCTGTCCAATGACCTTTGCATCTTTCCAACCCGTATTGTTCAGAATCACGACAAATTCTTCACCTCCATAACGAAATGGAGTGTCGTAAAACCTTAGGTTGTGTCGCAATCGAGCTGAAATGAGCTGTAAGGCTCGATCGCCAATTAAATGCCCGTAAGTATCGTTGATCCGCTTAAAGAAATCGACATCTAGCATCAACACGCTAATGGGGATACCGCGATCGCGAGCATTACGAATTTGCCGAGGTAGTTCCCATTCAAGAGCGCGACGGTTATTCAATTCCGTGAGGGGATCTGACAGGGCGATCGCCGACAGCAAATCATTCGTGCGAGCAATTTCGCGATATCCATGAACTCGGCGTAAACCCGTCTGTAGCTGAGCTCGCAGCAATCGGTTCTCATCGGATTGCGAAGTGATTAATGGTAACCAAACACAAGCATCTGCACCAGATTCCAGCGCTTCAGACATAAAATGAGCTTGCTGAATTGTGCACATACATGGCGTGTGACTAGCAATCCCAACAATCAAGGTATAGATCCAGGCAAGATGGTTCTGCTGTTTAATGGTTTGACACAAGCCCAAACTACCGTCTAACTCAGCCTGCAAGATAATGACATCTGGCTGTTGGGCTTTGACAATTAGCAATGCTTCCGCCACAGTTGGCACGGTCTCGATCGTTAACCGCTCAATCGACGTAATCTGATGACAGATTGAATTGCAAAAGTCATCGCTACCAACGATGAGAATAGAAGCATCCATTTAAAGTTCAGGGCAGTAAGAAAATTGAGCTTGCATTCATACGAGAGACGGAAACCGAGCAACACGGCATAGCAGAGATTTGTTCTTTTACGTTAAACCTGCCTGAATCGTGAATCTGGCAACAACTAACATTTTTCGAATCATGACGGTTGTCTCATCCCCTCGTCTAAAAAGCTGATGGAATCTAGCCTGGATAATTTAAGCCATCTCTCGTTTCGACGTTTTGTCAACGACCAACGCTCCTTTCGAAGGTTCAACTGATGGCTCCGAATTCCAGGATTCCCACAGCCAAATTCTTTACTTTAGTCTTAGCCCTTTAGTCTCAGCCCCATGAAGTCTAAAAGAAGATGTCCGAAGATATCTCAATTATTCTCTCAGAAATCAAATATGCGATTCAATGCCTAACTAAGGAAACTGAACGAATTTGAGACCTCAAATGACAACATATATCAGTGGTCATCAATAGGATGAGTCATCTCATTGACTCAAATTTAATGGTGCGGAGATCCTCCTCATCGTCGGATACAGCTTGACCATGGTCTTTTCCGTAGGCACACAAGAAAGATCGTATTATTTTAGACCTGAAAGGACGTCCGTATCTCTGCTGTTTACTCCGGGAGAATTCAAAATCAAGTCAGTGCCTTTACGAGATTAGCTAGACCATGCGGGCTCTATCCACACCACACTCAGACGTGCTGATCGTTGTCTTTCATCTCTAGATGCAGGCATAATATGTGGAGTCCGGCAACACCTTAACTAAGACTCTGCAGACCCTCTCTTCTTCATGCTTTGACTGTGACACAAACTGCTTCAGCGCCTACTCAGACTTCTCCAAAAAAGCAAAAGACTACGGATTGGCGGCTAGTGAAGCTCCTCATTCCATATGCTCTTCGGCGCAAGCGATTACTGATCATCTCAATGATGTTGCTCATCCCATTAGCGATCGCTGAAGCCGTCCAGCCCATTCTAATCGGAGAAGCCGTTGCCCTGATTCGCAGTGAAGAAACACTTTGGTTTTTGAGCGATCGTTCATTTTCAACAGGACTCAACATTCTCATCGGTCTATTGGCAGCAACAATTGCTGTGAAGCTATTGCTTGACGGACTTCAGGGCTATCAAGTTCAAAAAGTTGGACAGCATATTACCGCCGATATTCGTGATGATGTATTTGACCATGTCACCTCGTTATCGCTCAGCTACTTTGATCGCACCCCTGTTGGGCGACTCATCACCCGACTCACAAGCGATGTAGAAGCGTTGGGAGACGTCTTCTCCACTGGAGCCATTGGCATTGTTGGTGATTTTTTCACCATGATTGTGATTGCCCTATTCATGTTCATTGAACAGTGGCAGCTAGCACTCCTGTTGATCGTCATCTTGTTTCCCGTCACGTTTCTCACGATTTATTTTCAGGAGCAGTATCGCAAAGCCAATTACCGGGCGAGAGAAGAGTTATCTGCCCTGAACTCGAATTTGCAAGAGAACATTGTCGGTGTCGGCGTCGTTCAGTTGTTTCGACGCGAACGATTCAACAGTGAAATGTTTCGCTCGATTAACCAACGCTACATCCAAGAGGTCGATCGAACGATCTTCTTTGACTCAGCAGTGTCCGCCACACTAGAGTGGGTTGCCTTAGCAGCAATTGGCTGTGTGCTGTGGTTAGGCGGCCGCTTGGTGATGAATGACTACATCGAGCTTGCGACCTTAACAAGCTTTATCCTGTTTGCTCAGAAGCTGTTTAATCCACTTCGGCAATTTGCAGAAAAATTTACCGCTATCCAAGCAGGATTCACCTCTTTGGAGCGCGTTAGCGATATTTTGTCAGAACCTATCGAAATTCGCGATCCTGGACAGTCCTCAGGACCTCATCTCACCCAGCCGTTGATTGATAACCGAAATGGGCGATCGCAATCAGTTACGAGTAGCACTGTAATAGCAGATGATGATCACCACATTTCCAACGCTCACGACACATCTAACCGAGTGTCTATCGATCATCCAGTGACGCCTGGAACGATCCATTTTGACGGAGTTTGGTTCGGATACAAACCAGACGAATTTGTCATCAAAAATCTGAGTTTCACGATTCAACCCGGGGAAAAAGTAGCCATTGTTGGTCCTACGGGTGCAGGAAAAAGTTCAATTATTCGACTGCTCTGCCGGCTCTATGACATCCAGAAAGGTCGCATCTTGTTAGACGGAACAGACGTTCGCGATCTTCCCCAAGCAGAACTTCGACAACGTATGACGGTGATTCTCCAAGATGGGTTTCTGTTTGCAGGCGACGTCAAAAGCAATATCACTCTTGGAGAAACCTATTCCCTAGATGAGATCCAGGCCGCGGCGCAAGAAACAAATGTTTCAGCATTTATCGAGCAGCTTCCAAATGGATATGACACGGAACTCCGCCAACGCGGCACTAACTTGTCAGGCGGACAAAAACAGCTGCTTGCCTTCGCACGCGCGGCAATTCGAAATCCCCCAATTTTGGTTCTAGATGAAGCAACCGCTAATCTTGATGTTGGTACAGAAGCCATGATTCAAGAAGCATTGGAGCAGCTATTGATTGGCCGCACAGCTATTATCATTGCCCATCGACTGTCAACGATCCGTAACGTGGATCGTATTTTAGTTCTCAAACAAGGAAGCTTGGTCGAAAGCGGGAGCCATGATGAACTACTAGAGGCTGGTGGCTTGTATGCGAGCCTCTACCGACTTCAAATGCTTGAAAGTTAACGATTAGCAGCGATCGCTAATCAGTACTCAGTTTCTCATCGTAGTCCTGTTGGAAAAAGTCACCTGAACTTTCGCAGGCACAGTCTTATGACAAGATGGTAAAGACATAGTGATTTTTGGTTTGAATGGCTACTCTGCAACCTCTCGATTCTCCATTTCATCGTCTACGAGAACTTCGTACGCGACTACTACGCCTGCATAAAGCCCTTCTCGACTCCGAACGAGTCGTGTACGAAAAAAGCAACGGACAGATTCGATCCAAGGGCGAATTTTTTCAACTGGTCATTGGCGACGGGTGGTTTAGCTGGTTGAGAATCTATTCTCAATTCATTGTGCAAATCGACGAGGCTCTGAGTGACAAAGATACAATGACACTCGACCAAGCAAAAGCGTTGTTATCAGAAGCATCTAAACTGATATCCGCTAACGAAAACGGCAGCCAGCAAGAACAGCGCTACTATGAAGCCATCCAGCGAGATCCGGCGATCGCTTACATGCACGCAGAACTCTCTAGCTTCTTAGCAGCAGACAATCAGTAATACACATCGCTGTCTCGGCTAAATGATGTCTTTCGCTGAATGTGTCGTGGGTTTTAAGCGTAGTAACGAGCATCTGCACTGAACCGAACTCATATGTACGTCCTGATCAGTACCTATTCAAATTAAATCCGGTCAATCGTTTTTTCTTCTTTCTTGATTTCGTTTTTAATTTCTTCGAGGTCAATGTAGCGATCGGCAACACTGATCAAACTATCACTTGTCATTGAGCGCAAGCTAACAACCTCAATCCGAGCGCCACTATAGCTGATCGAATTTACTGCATACGACAGATTGCCATCCCCACTGACCAGCACTGCGGTGTCATAGTGATTGACCAATCGCATCATATCGACAGCAATTTCAACATCTAAATCCGCTTTTTTCGAACCGTTCGCAAACTGAACGAGATCTTTTGAGACAACGCGATACCCGTGATGGCGCATCCACAGCAAAAAGTTCTGCTGCTTTTCATTGGTGGGGTCAACACCAGTGTAGAAATAAGGTCTTAGCAGGCGATCGCCAGACGCTAGGCACTTCAGCAACCTTAAATAATCAATCTCAATGCCCAGGTTTAGAGCTGAATAAAATAAATTCGAACCATCAATAAAAATTGCAATTCTGCCTCTCTGAACATGGGCTAATTGAAGTTCAGAAGCAGCACTTCCGGTCTCGAAATCAGGCACAACGACAGAAGAATGAAGAGTAATATGTTTTGGGCTCGGCTTCAGGATAGGGGAATGGTCCATTGCATCCATTTATATCACCTCTTGAAGCATTGGATTATGACAAGCCGTACGCAATGAGAGGCAGCTTTCCTTTGAAAAGATAGTGTGACCGACGGTCATATCTGGCATCAAAATCTCTCAATAAAGGTTGTATAAGTTTCACTAGATAGGAAAAGCTCGCCTGCCCTGAATTAATAACATAAGTTACCAATTGAGAAACGATTGGACTGAGCGTACTACCTGATCATAATAGCCTTGAATTCATACTTAAAGACGTATTTTTCCGCATAGCTTAACCCACTGACAACAACTCACATACCTTCAATCTTTTCATTGGCGACATGTGTAAACGCGAGTTTTTAATTCAGAAGAAATATAACAAAATTGAATTAATTTAACACATTGAGATGAGCAAATTATCTCAAATTGGATTCAATTTTTATCTGACAATTGAATTGAACTTCCAAGCATCTTCAATACTAAAACCTGAAGATGGAGAATGGTGAGACAACATTCTCCCCATCGTTAAGCTCAAATCCATCACTAACAGGACTTAAGCACTTCATCCAAGGTCTTGGGCTTTGGGAATGTTTTCTCGCGGGCTGCGCCCGCGAGAAAACATTCCCAAAGCCCCAACTAAGAAGGGGGGATTTAGAAGTGTGATGCATCTGCAACATTCTTAATCAATGCACCCAGCAACAATTCCCAAACATTAGCTTGGTCATCCTGCGTTGACCATGGCACCCATGCTTTTCTAAATATGCTCGTTCGCAATACAGGCACCGACGGTTTGCATCACAGATTGGGCAAGCGCAGCATGGTCGTAGCCTCCTTCTAAACCAAACACAATCGAAGGCGTGAGGTCTAAACAATAAGACGTTAGCTGTGCAAAATCATCAGGTTGAAGCGAAATACCAGCCAATGGATCAACCTGAACTGCGTCATATCCTGCACTGACAACCAGGATACTTGGAGAGAAAGCGCGAAGAAATGGGAGAATCTGATTTTCAAACACAGGTTGATAATCGACGAATTGACTTCCGGCTGCCATTGGGCAATTTAGGACATTGTTGTACCGTCCGGATTCAGACGCATGTCCAGTACCAGGATAGAAGGGAGCTTGATGAATTGAACAGTAGGCAATGTGGCGATGTGTCTCAACGATGGCCTGCGTTCCATTTCCGTGATGCACATCCCAATCAAGGACTGCCACCCGTTCAACGCCATCTAAAGTCAACGCATAGGTCGCGGCGATCGCCGCGTTGGAAAAAATACAGAACCCCATGCCCCGCTGAGCACCCGCATGATGACCTGGTGGACGGGACAAGACAAAACTTGGATGTTGGGTCTCCACGATTGCATCAATCCCATCCAGCCAGGCGCTAATCGCTAAGAGGGCAACATCATAGGTTTGCGGCGAAACGATCGTATCGCTATCAATGTATCCTCCACCTCTTTTAGAAAGGGCGCTAACAGCATTCACATACTCACGGGGATGAATGGCATGGATAGCATCAAACAAACGAGTTCCCTGCTCGTCGACAGGAGTGGGCGATCGCCAGTCAAGTTGGTGAGAAAAAGAAGCCTGTTGCAGAGCTCGTACCACTGCCTGCAACCGACCCGGATTTTCTGGATGATAAGGCCCTGTATCGTGCTCCAAGAAAAAATCTGAATAAAAAATAGGCAGCATAAACGGTTCAACAATCGCCACGAAAACCATCGATGACTAGCATATCGAAATCTAATCGAAATCTAAGATTTCTCTAGACACGATGCCCATACACGACTTGGCAACGTTTGCGAAGAAATCGTGGTTTTGAGAATCGTGCCAAGTTGTGTGCCCATACACATGATTGGGTCCTGACGAAGCCAACGATCGCCACAACTTGATTCTTCTTCATAAAATCGGCAAATAAGGTACAACTGAAATAGAGGTTCTTTAAGAATGATCCCCGGCAGCGTGATTTTTAACTACGCGAGTTTGTAGCGTAGTAGACTGTAGGTCCCTGTTGAATCGAGAGGGTTAGGCAACAGATTGGATTTTGGATTGTTTGATTAGTCGGTAGATGCTGGGTTGCTCTAGATAGTCAGTCGATGAGTATCCCCATTATTCAGTAGTTGATCAGAATGAGGAGATCAAATCAACGGTGCTTCAACAGGTTAAGCAGAACTTAAAGAATGATTTGATTGCGGGTCTTTTGGTCATTATTCCGTTAGCAACGACCATATGGCTCAGCTTTACTATCGCAATATGGGCGATCGACTTTCTAACCCGCGTTCCAAAGCAACTCAATCCATTCAATGACCTGCATCCATTTTTAATCAACGCGATTAACCTTATTGTTGGCTTTACCGTTCCGCTTCTCTTCATTTTGTTTATTGGCCTGATGGCCCGGAACATCGCAGGCCGCTGGTTGTTAGATCTAGGAGAGCGGCTGCTCCAAGCGATCCCACTGGCAGGCTCTGTTTATAAGACACTCAAGCAAATTCTAGAAACGCTGCTTCGCGATTCAAACAATAAGTTCCGCCGAGTGGTCATGGTGGAGTATCCCCGAAAAGGAATCTGGGCCATGGCATTCGTAACGGGCACCGTCAACACAGATGGCCATGATGACATGCCTCAGTCAATGCTGAGTGTGATTATTCCAACCACCCCCAATCCGACAAGTGGGTGGTTTGCTATTGTGCCAGAGCAAGAGGTCATCAACTTAGCCATTTCGATTGAAGATGCGTTTAAGCTCCTGATTTCTGGTGGAATTGTAGGTCCTAGAGTATTGCCGACCGTTGGCCAGAAGCAGGCTTTACCAGCAATCAATCCGACGGGAGATTCTGATGTAGCAATATCTGAATTGACTCCATCTGACTTAACTGAAGCGGAGACAATAGAGCCTCAAGAGCCGCCAGACATTCAAATTCCAGCGGGAGTTGGCTCTACTCTGAAACCGCAGTAGCGGTTTTCGGCCAATCCGATAGAGGAAAGCTAAATACAGGAAAGCTAAGAGCAAAAGAGCGTCCTGACGATGCTGCGTTAAGACATGCCTAATTGATAGCCGTACATAATGCATCCAATGTGAACGTGCTGGTGTCAGCTGCTGTAATCTACAACACTATTCTTCATTCTTGCGCTAAGCAGGATAGTTGACATCACCAGCGTTGATATCTAGAATCAAATTCCTCTTTGAAGATTATGGACGTGCTTGATAATGATGCAACCTCGTCGCACCGCTCGTGAGTTAGCCCTACTCTGTGTAGGTCAAGTACCGTCTAACCCAGAAAAGCTCCATGAGAAAAGCTTGCAAGATCTGGTTGTTGCTGCGGTACAGACTCTAGCCATTGAAGTGCGAGATACGCTTGAACAAGCCTCTTCAGAGCTTGAGCGAGGCAGCGATCGCCTCTTGAGCAGCGAAACTCGTGCAGCTGACTTCAATAGTTCGAAGGCAATGGTGAAAGACGCCATTGAGCTTACCCAGTCTGCTATTAATCGAGTCGGCGTTGCCCTTGAGCTTCCAGAATTTGTACAGTTGGGCCGGCAAGATGAGGTCAGAGATTATGCACTACAAATTTTACTGACCATTCGAAAACGCCAAAGCGAACTCGATCAAATTTTGAACGATGCCATGGTGGACTGGAAGCTTCATCGACTCGCCAAGATTGATCAAGCGATTCTTCGAATTGCTGTTGTAGAATTTCAGCACTTAGGGGTTCCTAAACGAGTCGCGATCAACGAGGCCATCGAACTCGCAAAGCGCTACAGCGAAGAAGATGGACACCGTTTTATCAATGGCGTCCTCCGCCGAGTGAGCGATCGCACCGAACGCGGAAAAACTGACTCAGGTCTGACTTAACCATTCGACGGTACGATCAGTTCAGGCTGGGGCAACCAAATCCATTAAAATCAGGTTGAAACCGTACAACAAGCCACCATGCGCCCTTGGGGTGAGGGCGCGCAGGCGGTCAATACACTACTACTTTCGGCTTTGACATTAGGGTCCGGGGTGAGTAAGCATACAAATTTTGGTATAGAGAGGTAGCGGAATGGCCCCTTTTAACTGGTTTAGTCGTGATAGTAAGACACCAGCACAGACGGAAGATCCATCTCCGTCTAATGAAGAAGCGATTCCAGCATCTAATCCTCAATCATCCGATGACAACACGCAAAGTGGAGCAAGCGCCGATGATTATCTGAGCTGGGCAAAAGCTGCCTATCAAAACATTCAGCAACAAAAGCAGCAGAGCCAAGACACGGCTCCGGCGTCATCTGAAGAGCCATCTGAAGCAACAACGACTCAAGAAGCGCCATCGTTAGACGACGCATTATCCGAGCAACCCAAATCAGACGAATCGGCTGATTCAAACCATTCGTCCAAAGACAGGCTGCCTGAATCAGCGACCGTCCCTGACACAAGTAAAGCGGAGCCTCGGGGGCAGGCGATCGCTGACAACTCAACCGCGCCGCCAACAGCTAATACTGAACCGACTGCTGCTGACACACCCGAATTATCTGAAGCATCATCCTCAATACCCGCAACATCGCCTGAATCGACTGTTCAGCGCGATCAACCCAAGGGGGCTGTAGACGATTCATCTGTGGACCCTGCTGGATCTTCAAATGAATCTGCTTCAGACTCGTTACCCCAAACAGAATCCACGTCCCCACCTACAGCTACGCCGCTTCCGTTTTGGGCAAAGGCAGAGACTGAGCGCCAAGAAAGACTTGAACGCCTCAAAGCTGAAGCCATTGAAGAACCTGAACCCGAACCCCAGTCCACTCCTGATTCTTCAACATCAGAACAGGTTGCTGACGTTGAGTTTGACGAGAACTTTATTTGGTCAGCAGGTGTATTAGCAGCTCAAGGTCGCCGTCCTGAAGATATTTCAGCCGAAGAAATCACCTGGTTGAAGCGACTTCGCCAAGGACTAGGTAAAACCCGTCGTGGCCTGATTAATCAACTCCGAAGCGTTGTTGGTCAGGGCCCTCTCAACCAAGATGCAGTAATGGAAATTGAGTCATTGCTGCTCCAGGCTGATGTGGGCATCGAGGCAACCGATTACGTCATCGAGGCCTTGCAAGAACGCATGCGACAAGAAACGCTGCCGCCAGAAGAGGCGATCGCCTATCTAAAGGAAATTCTGTGTAACATGCTCGATCAGCCCTACAGCAGCAGTTATGAGCAAAGTTTCACTCCAGATAAAGAGATTCTAAATATCTGGTTAATGACCGGCGTCAATGGAGCCGGAAAAACAACAACGATTGGTAAGTTGGCACACATGGCCCGGCAATCTGACTACACTTGTCTGATCGCTGCTGCCGACACATTTCGAGCGGCAGCCGTTGAGCAAGTCAAAATTTGGGGCCAGCGCAGCAACGTCGAAGTGATTGCGAATCCTGGACAAAACACTGATCCCGCAGCGGTCGTGTTCGATGCGATTTCAGCGGCCCGAGCGCGAGATACAGAACTCTTGCTCGTCGACACCGCGGGCCGTCTTCAAAATAAAAAAAATCTGATGGCTGAGCTGAACAAGATTCGTAAAATCCTGGATAAAAAAGCTCCTGACGCAAAGATCGAATCTCTACTCGTCTTAGACGCCACCCTTGGACAAAATGGACTCCGACAAGCTGAGGTCTTCGCTGAAGCCGCCCAGCTCAGTGGCGTTGTACTGACCAAACTCGATGGCACCGCAAAAGGCGGCGTTGCCTTAGCAGTGGTCAAGCAGTTGGGGCTACCTATCCGGTTCATTGGGGCTGGAGAAGGCATCGAAGATTTACGCCCTTTCTCGAGTTACGAATTTGTTGAAGCATTGCTTAGTGGTTGAAGCGGTGCTGAGTGGCTAAGGCGATCGCTGTTGATTTTCAGTAGGTGTGCAGCCGGCCTTTCAACACGAACTACGTCTTCGATACCAACATCACCGAATCTCCTGGCCTCAGCGTCCCAGATGCCATCACTCGTGCATAGAGCCGGCTCTGCCCAGGATATTGCTTTTGGCTCATGCGCCCAAATTTGCGATCGCTAAACCATCGCATGTTTTTACGGCATGGTGCAGCATAGTCAGTGATTTCGAGCCTCACCTCATTACCCAAATGGAGTTGAATGCCAGGGGCGATCGCCTCCCAGTTAAGACCGCGAATGGTGATGTTTTCTCCAGCACAACCCGCCGAGATCGGATGCCCGTCAGCCTGTAACTGATCGATAATATCTTGCGACCAAAGGCAGACTGCGCGATCAGGACCGCCATGATACTTGAGATTTG